>JAIPDT010000067.1 GCA_021737545.1 Desulfobacteraceae bacterium | reverse complement strand
GTGGCGTCCCCTCCGTCGTCAACGATCAGGTCCGGGCCGCTGCCGTCGGGCCAGGTAAGGGCCTGTTCCGTGCACCACCAATAGTCTTCCAGGGACTCGCCCTTCCAGGCAAACACGGCTGCCGTGCCGGCTTTAGCAATAGCTGCAGCCGCATGATCCTGTGTGGAAAAGATATTACAGGAGGCCCAGCGGATGTCTGCACCCAACTGGCTTAAGGTTTCAATCAGCATGGCGGTCTGTATCGTCATGTGAAGGCTGCCTGTTATTTTAAAGCCGGAAAGCGGTTTTTCAGGTCCGTATTTTTCACGAACCGCCATCAGCCCGGGCATTTCGTTTTCAGAAAGCTCCATTTCCTTGAAGCCGTCCGGTGCCAGGGAAATATCGGCCACCTTGTAGGGCAGGGTAAGATCGAGTTCGGGTACTATTGCCTTTTTCTTTTCATCAGCTTTCATCAGCATTTGTCAATTTCCTTTCGTTGGTTTTGTTTTGTCCGCCGGGGCTTTTAATTTGCCGTGGCGGCTCTGAAAATGTTTAAGGTCAATCCCTTTGAAAGCGGGTGGGATTCGACCCTGTTTACTGCAAATCCGCTTTTTTTAAGCCAGGAGTATACTTCATCCTTGTTAAATCCAAGCCATTTTACCCCGTAGACGGTTTTAAGGGTATGCCGATCGTGCCGGTCAAATTCGGCCAGGACAAACTCGCCGCCCGGTTTTAAGATTCTGCCTACTTCCAGTAACCCTGCCTCAGGCTCGTCCAGATACTGCAGAACAAGAGAAATTACTGCAAGATCCGCTTCCTTGTCCCCCATTGGCAAATGCTCGATTTCACCGAGCCTGATTTCTATGTCCTGGCCGGTTCCGGCAGAAAACCTTTTTCTTGCTTCTTCGAGCATTCTCGGCGACGAATCCACACCTATAACTTTTGCAGCATGATTATTCATGGCATCGAGCAGCTCGCCTGTACCGCATCCCAAATCCACGCCCACCTCGTATTTGCCGATGTCTTTGAAAATCGCATGCTTTAAGTCGAACGGGCCTATGATTTCCCGTTTCAATAAGTCCCAGTTCGAAGCTATATGATCGAAAAATCGCATGGTGCTGCTTGAGCGGGCTTCAATTATTTTCCGTGTCCGCTCGAGGTCTTGTTCGAGCAAAGGCTCGTTTTCCAGCAGATACCGGACCGCGTTGATAAAGCTTCGCCCTGGTCCGCTGTCTGCAATGGAATAAAATCCCCATACGCCTTCTTTCAGGCTTTTTACCATTTCCGCGTCCGCCAGGATCTTCAGGTGGCGAGAGATTCTGGACTGCCCCATTTCAAGGATGCTTACCAGTTCGCCCACCTTTAATTCATGGTGAAGCAGTATGTTTACCAGGCGGATGCGCGTTTCATCAGAAAGTGCTTTAAAATATGTCAGGCTGTTCATTTTATTAAATCAATTTATCTTGATATTTAGATCTAATTATAATGAAAAATTTATATAAGTCAAGCAAAAAAGTCGGCTGCCTGAAAAGCTCTCTATTCGTGCAAGGGTTTTTTTAAGGCTTGGTCGGGGGAAGAAAAAAGAAGGTCATTCTTCTATGAATTTCGGTGTTTCTATTTTCAGGCCCTTTCCCGGCAGTGCCATCAGGGTTGAGGTGCCGTGCGCAAGCAAATCACCGCTTTTGTCAAAAACCGATGCTTCGGCATAACTGAGGCTTTTGCCGTTGCGCAGGGCTTTTCCTCTGGCCGTTAAAGAACCGCTTTCAACAGGCTTCAGGTAATTTAACTTAAGGTCCACGTTAACCAGTCCGTCATTTTCGGGCAGGCGCATGAAAACCGCCCAAAAGGTTGCGGTGTCAATCAGGGTCGCAAGCACCCCCCCGTGGACAATACCATAAGGCTGCATGTGATACTCCGCGATTTCGAGGCTGACTTCGGAAATGTCAAGGTCAATGGCGGTAAGCCTCATGCCGATATGTTTGGGAAAGGGACTGTTTTTGACCCGTTCCAGCAGTTGTTTTATGTATTCCGGGTTTGGACGTGTCAAGCCTCCTCCTTTCTGTTAATGGTTCATTTGTTGAAAACGGGTGAAAAATTAAATAAAAATACAGCAGCATAGAAAAATTGGCAAGAAATTATGATAGAATCGACTTCCTTTAACGTAAAAATACCGCTGCGGCGGCAGAACCAGCTTTTTACGAAACCATCAATTATAAAAATGTAGTGACCGGACCTGATAAAAACGCATCGGCCGTTTTGATCCGGGCGATTGAACCAGTGGAAAATATCGAAGGTAAAACCGGCGGCCCGGCGCTTGTATGCCGCGCTATGAATATTGACAGGAAAAGCAGCGGCAGGGATTTGACCAAGGGGGAATTGTATATTGCTGCTGCGGCTGAACAGGAAGAGCCCGAAATCGCAGAAAAACCTCGAATAGGGGTCGATTATGCAGGCTCCTGGGCCCGGGAGCCGCTTCGGTTTTTCATAAAGAACAATCAGTTTGTTTCCGGAAAAAAATAAGAAAGGTTGGTTTCTGCCAGGATTATGGAGGAATTATGCTTGACTGCGAGTACGATTTAGACGAGTCTATAAAGCTTAACCCATGTTTATTTGTGTAAATGTATTATACATAGCAGATTGATTTATATTTTTCCAAGGAGGTTTAAACCATGAAGAAGCTCTGTTCTTTAGAGCAGGCCGTTAGTTTAATCAAGGACAACGACACGGTAAACATTACAGCTTCGGGCGGCGGATTTATGGATGCGGATTCCATATACCGGGGTGTTGAAAAAAAATTCCTTGAAACAGGCCATCCAAAAGACCTGACCTTGATGCACGTCACCGGAGTGGGCAGTGGCCAGGAGACCGGCATTGGGCGATTTGCGCACAAAGGGTTGGTTAAACGTGTTGTCGGCGGCCATTGGCTGTGGTCCCAAAATATGGCGCGTCTGGCCTTGGGAGAGGAAATCGAAGCCTACAATCTTCCCCAGGGTGTCCTGGCATTACTTACGCGTGAAATTGCCGCAGGCCGACCGGGATTGCTGACCACCATCGGTCTCAATACTTTCATAGATCCCAGGCAGGACGGAGGACGCTTTAACAAGAAGACAAAGGAATCACTAGTGGAGCTGGTCAATTTCCAGGGCCGCGAAATGCTTTTATATAAGGCTTTTCCTATTAATGTGTCCATAATAAGGGGAACCACTGCTGATGAAGACGGCAATATTTCAACCGAGTTGGAAGGTGTTGACCTCGACATTCTATCTTCGGCCCAGGCTGCGTATAACAGCGGCGGCGTGGTTATTGCTCAGGTTAAAAGGATCGTTAAAAAAGATACCTTAAATCCTCGTATAGTTCGGGTGCCGGGACATATGGTGACGGCCGTTGTTCATGATCCCAATCAATGGCAGACATGGGAGTCCGAGTATAATCCGGCTATCTGCGGCACCCACAAAATGCCCATGGATGCAATTGTGCCGCTTGAATTCGGCATTCGAAAGTTTGTGGCCCGCCGGGCTGCCCTGGAATTGAAGCCGGATGCGGTGGTTAATCTGGGTATCGGCATATCTGACGGAGTGGCCAATGTAGCCGCGGAAGAAGGCATTCTGGACGATTTTACTTTCAGTATAGAGATGGGCATTATCGGCGGGGTTCCAACCAAAGGCATTATCTTCGGGGCGGCATGGAACCCGCATTGTATTATAAGCATGGCCTCTCAATTCGATTTTTATCATGGCGGCGGTTTGGACATGGCGTTTCTGGGCATGGGCCAGGTGGATCGTTCCGGGAATATAAATGTGAGCAATTTTGGCGAAAAGATTCCCGGATCAGGCGGGTTTATAGATATTTCGCAGACCGCCGGAACCGTTGTGTTCTGCGGTACGTTCACCACCGGCGATATTCAGGTCGAATCCGTGGACGGAGAACTTAAAATCATAAAGGAAGGCAACATTAAGAAATTTATCAATCAGGTCAACCAGATAACTTTTTCGGGTAAATATGCCTCTGATAATGCGCAGAAGGTATTTTACGTCACCGAAAGAGCTGTCTTCAAGCTTGAAAACAAAGAACTGCTTCTTATGGAAATTGCGCCCGGTATTGATTTGCAGAAGGATGTTTTGGATCAAATGGAATTCAGCCCTGCAATCGCCGATGATTTGAAGGTTATGGACCCGTCAATTTTCAAGCATGATAAAATGATTATAAACAACACCAGGATTTTCAGTTATTTTTGTCAAAAAGGGTAAAACCTGATCCTGCTTTGGAGAAATAATGGTCGAACCGACTTTTTACGAAACCATCAAATAATGCTGACAGGAAAAAAGAACTGCTTGTAGAGTCTTTTTGAAAACAGAAATGCACTGAATTTTAAATGACGGGAGTTTAAGCTTAAAAATGGGTTATCTTTGGTTTGTAACTGTTTTATGGGCGTTTTCCTTCAGCCTGATAGGGGTGTATCTGTCCGGGGAGGTTGACAGTTATTTCGCTGTATTTTCAAGGACTTTTTTAGCGAGCCTTATGTTTTTGCCGCTGATAAAATGGCCGCGGGTTTCCGCGGGGCTTGCCGCCCGGCTTATGGCCATCGGCGGAATTCAGCTTGGCCTGATGTTTATCTTCTTCTACAATTCGTTTGTTTTTTTAAGCGTCCCTGAAGTGGTGCTGTTTACAGTTTTTACTCCAATCTATATAACCTTGCTCTATGACCTGCTAAAGCGGCGTTTTACCATTTGGTACCTGGTAAGTGCGCTTATCGCAGTGGCGGGAGCGGTCGCAATCCGCTACAATCCATTGAGCCGCGATTTTGTAATGGGCTTTCTAATGACCCAGGCAGCAAATCTCTGTTTTGCCGTCGGGCAGGTGGCATACAAGAAGCTTATGGAAAACCGCCGGGAATCCGGCATGGAGGTCTTGTCCCAGCATTCCGTATTTGGATTTTTTTACCTGGGAGCGCTTGTGGTCTCGGTTGCAGGCTGGCTGATCTGGGGCGATTTTTCCATGATGCCGACAACGCCGGTTCAGTGGGGAGTTCTGCTGTGGCTGGGCATGGCCGCCTCGGGCATAGGCTATTTTTTGTGGAACAAGGGGGCAACAATGGTAAATCCCGGGGCGCTTGCGGTAATGAATAACGCGCTGGTGCCTGCGGCCCTGTTGGTAAACCTGATGATCTGGAATCGGGATGCAGAGCTGTTCCGTCTTATAATAGGCGGCGGCTTGATCCTGCTTGCCCTTTGGTTTAACGAGTCCTGGGCAAAGCAGAAGGTGGAGCGCCCGAGCTCCGGTTTTTCGTCAGGCATTGCATAGTTGTTGATAAAAATGCATAAAATTTTCAATCCACAGGAGTTTTTATGATCATACAAGACCCTGGAAAAGTCACGGAGCGTATCACACTTTTGGGCAGAAGAGAGGCAACTGTTTATTATCTGGACGGCGGCACTGAAGCCGCGATTATCGGGGGCGGCATGGTGCACCTGGTGCCCGAGGTAATGGAACAGATCCGGGAATTCGGCATAGACGAACGTAAAATCAGCAGAATGGTAATTCTGCATTCACATTTTGATCATTGCGGTATTGCCCCTTTTTTAAAAAAGAAATGGCCCTGGGTGTCTGTGGCCGGATCAGAGGCCGCAAAGGCCATGCTTAAAAAACCCAAAGTAGTGGAGCAGATTCATGCCATGAACCATGGCGCCCTGGAGCGGGCAAACCGGCTTGAAAAAGCAAAAGAAATGGGATTTGCCGATTTTGAGGGCCTGGATATCAATGAGGAGCTAAAAGAAGGGCAGAAAATCCCTATAGGCGACCGGACACTGGAAATCCTTGAGGTGCCGGGTCATTCCTCCTGTTCCATTGCCGTATACGTGCCCGAGGAAAAAGCCATGTTCGGCTCTGACGCAGGTGGAATTATGCTGAACGACGATATTTTGGTTGCGGCCAATTCCAATTTCGACAAATATCAGCAGAGCCTGGAAAAAATGGCGGACCGAGACGTGGAGATTTACCTTGCAGGACATTACGGGGCCTGCACGCAGGAAGACGGAAGAAATTTCCTGCCTCAATCCATACACGCGGCGGCCCGTTTCCGCAGGCAAATCAAAGAGTCCCTGGACCGGACACAAGATCCTGATAAAACAGGGGAAGAACTGACCGAAGAAAAAATGAAAAACGCGCCCCGCGACTTTTTGCCAAGAGAAATCGTGTCCCTGATCAACCGTGGAATGGCGAATTTTATCTTCAAGCAACTCTGAGTATTATTTGTGTATACATCTGTGTATTGTGCAGCTTTTTACGTAATTCGATAATTGTTGCAGGAAAAAACGTAAATTTAACAAGGAGGTGGTTATGTGTGAAGTATTTTCAAAAAAGACGTGGATTGCTGGCGTATTGGTTTTTATTTTCAGCCTTTTTTTATCAGGCTGCTTTGGCACCGCAGTAATGCACGATGCCCCGCCGATGGAAAAAAGGCAGGGCACCGCGCCCGCTGCTGCTATGCTCCCGTTTGAAAACACGAATGATCGGGAAGTTGCAGAATTTGTGACACAAAAGGTTAAAACGTGCCTGGAAAAACGAAACGTATTGGATTTTGCGGATCAGTCCCGGGTTGACCGGGTTGTCGAGGCAAGCGGGTATGATATGGGTTCGATCTTCGGCCTCAATGAAGATCAGTACAAGAGCCTGGCAGATCCGCTTGGAGTTGATTATACGATTCACGGGACGATTACCGTTAAAAAGACCCTGACCTTTTCGGGCTGGCGAAAGGATGTGGATGTTTATCTTTACCTCAATGACGGTAAAACCGGGGAGAAACTTGATAGCTGGCGTTCCATGACCACTTTTACCTGGGCCAAGAAGGAAGAAGCCCTGGACGCGCAAACAATGGCCGAATCCGCCGCCAACCACATATGCAGCAAGATGTTAAACAGGCAATATTAACCTTTGTTTGCCCCACAACGTAAATAATCATGCCGCCCGGATCTTTTGTACTTCCCGGGCGGCATGACCTGTTCCATCAATCATTGTCGGAATCGGTTTCAGGATTCTCGGGCTCCAGTTCGCATTTGAAGGGTGTCGGCTCTTGTATAATTTTTCGGTTTATGGAGTTTGCCATTGATTTTAACATCCCGCCGAAAAGCCAGTGGTGAAAAGGATAAAGACTATACCAGTAAATGATTCCCCACAATCCTGCAGGCAGAAATTTTGAAATGATTTGAAGCTCGGTTTGCTCGGTTGTTATTGATTTTATCCTGAATTCCAGCAGCGCATCTCCCGGCAGCTTCATTTCAGCATGCAACAGCAATCGATGGTTTGGAATCACCTCGAGTACCCTCCAAAAATCCAGGGCATCCCCCACATACAATTCCGAAGGGTGCCTGCGCCCTCTTCGCAATCCTATTCCGCCCGAGAGCTGATCCCATAATCCACGTATCTGCCATAGTAAATTGCCGAAATAATATCCGGTTTTACCGCCTATTCTGGTAACCGGCTGCCATACCTCCTCAGGTGAAGCCAGGAGTATGGTTTTATAACAACATTCCAGGACCGTGCCTCCGGCGTATTCGGCATCTCCCGAGTACGACCATTCCGGAGGCATTACCATGCCGGCATCAGACCATCGTGTTTCCACCAGTTCCTGTTGGACACGCTCCAGAGCCAATTGAATGGCGGTTCGGCAGCTTAGCAGGGGCTGAGGAATAATTTTAGTTATTCTGTTTTCCTTACAGATTACAGGGTTCTTAAGGCCTTCAATTAAAGGTGAGGTAAGAGATGCGGGAAGGGGGCTTATAAGATGGATCCAGTAAGCGCTTATCAGAGGTGCTGCCATTGGAATGTGTATTACTATGCGTTTGTGCAGCCCTGCTTCTTCGGCATAAATATTCATAAGTTCTTTATAACTTAATACGTCGGGGCCTCCGATGTCAAAAGTCTCGCCGGTTACCTGGTCATTTTCCAGGCATCCGATCAGATAGTGCAAGACGTTTCGAATGGCAATGGGCTGGGACGGTGTTTCGACCCACTTCGGGGTTAACATGATCGGCAGTCGATCCGTGATATATCTTAACATTTCAAAAGAGGCACTGCCGGATCCCAGAATTTGTGCCGCCCGCAGGTAGGTTACCGGTACTGGACCGGCCTTGAGAATTTCAGCTGTTTTATGGCGTGACCTTAAATGCCTGCTCAACGGTCCGAGCCGGGTATCTCCCAGTCCTCCCAGATATATAATTTTTTCCAGATCAGATCCGGCAGCAGCGAATCTCATATTTCTGGCCGCCAATCGGTCAAGATCTTCAAAATTCTTGCCCGCCGCTCCCATGGAATGCACCAGGTAATATCCCGCCCGGCAGCCTTTGACTGCATGGTTTAGAAAATCAACATCCAGAATATCTCCCTGGAGAATCTCGACAGATTCATGCCGGCTCCACGAGCGTGATTCAAGTTTAGCCCTTGACCTGCTAATGGCCCGTACAAGATATCCCAGTTTGACTAACCGGGGTATTAATCGCCCGCCCACATAGCCCGTGGCACCGGTAACCAGTATCTTTTTCTCATCGTTCATTTTCAGAAAATTAATAAAGTCGAGGGCTTTTATTCAAACACTGCGGCACCCTGTCTTACTGTTTTGGCCTCTTCGGTTAATTTATTTATCGTAATCTTTAAATTATTCTGCTCATCCGGGGGTAAATCATATTCCATAATTTCCTTGATGCCGTTTCTTCCGAGTACAACCGGAACGCCCATGCTCATATTATGCTGACCGTATTCCCCGTCAAGAACTCCTGAACAAGGGATGATTCTTTCGCTGTCCCCTATGATGGCCCCGGTAATTTCAGCCAGTCCTATGGCGCATGTAAAACCCGCGGTGCGCCCGGCTTCAAGTTCTTCAAACTTTTTGATCGCCTGAGGGATCTTTGAAAGGATTCTTTTCTTTGCCTCGTCTGTCATGGAAACCGGGCTTCCGTCCACTTTGACCGTACTGAAAAGGGGCACTTGAGTTTTGCCGTGCTCACCGATCACCAGGCCGTCAACCTGACGGGGTTTTACCTCCAGCTCTGACGCCAACAGCTCCCGAAATCGAATTGTGTCGTTTATCGAATACCCGATAACCTGCTTTCGACTAAAACCGCCGGCAAGATATGTCGCATAATTCATAGAATCCACCGGGTTGACGCCCGTAATTATGATTGCTTCCGGGCAGTAACGCCTGATCTTCAAAGCAATCTCTTTGACAGCCGCTGTCTGTTTTTTCAGCAGAAGCTCGCGATCCATGGCAACCGGCAAATGCGCTCCCGCAACATTGATAACAATATCTGAACCGGGCAGATCCTGATAGCCTCCGTGCCGGATCGATACATCCTTTGCGGAAACGGCTGTTTTAAGGTCCAAAGCATAATGTTCGGCTACATTCTGCCTTCTGCCTCCTATCAGCAGTAATTCATCAGCCAACCCCGATGCGGCCAGATAAAAACATGTGGGGGTGCCCACGCTCCCCGTAGCCCCTAAGATTGATATTTTCACAGTTCCTCCTATAACTTATTAAAATTTAAAGCATATCGCTGCAATTCAAACTTATATTGATTCAGGAGTCTGTTATGCACCGGCTGTTTTTGCGGAAAGGCCCAGTATATGCGCGGCGTTGCCGCCGGCTATTTTAACAAAATCCGTGCCCGTCACACCGGCATCCCGCAGCCATCCGACCGGATCCTTTTCTCCGACCGGATAATCGCTGCCCATCACCAGCCTGTCCGCGCCAACCCGTTCGAGCAATACCTGAAGCACCCGCGGATCATAGACGCAGGTGTCATAGTAGAACGAGGAGAGGAAATCACTGGGCTTCCTGCCGCCGGTATTGCGGAGAGTATCGGGCCGGTTAATTGCGTTGCGGTCCATCCGTCCCATGTAGTGAGGAAAATAACCGCCGCCGTGAGCCATAACAATCTTAAGGTCGGGGAATTCTGTCATTACGCCTTCGTATATAAGCGAGGCCATACATTTTGTTTCCTCAATCGACTGCCCGAGAGAATTCCACAGCGCGTAACGCTGGAACCAGGGATCGCGCACGCCTTCCGGGTGGATCCAGACTGTAGCATCAAATTCATGGACAGCCTCCCAGAACGGATGGAAAAAAGGATCTCCCATGTACAAATCCTTATAACTCGAGGAAATGTTTGCCACCTTAAGACCGAGAGATTTAACCGAACGCTCCAGTTCGCGCAGCGAGAGTTCGATGTCCTGCAGCGGCAGTACGAAGCTTCCGGCAAAGCGGTCAGGGTATCTGGAAACCCATTCGGCTGCCTGGTCGTTACAGCGCCTGCACAGATCAAGGTCGGTCTGCGGGTCCGCCCAGGAGGTTCCCTGCATTACCGTGCTCGCTGTAACAACACTAACGTCTATGCCCCGGCAATCCATGTCTTCGATTTCCCCCTCCGGATCGAATATGCGGTTCATAATCTCCTTTACCCCGGGTCGGGGCTCGGTGGCCGGAGTTGCGCCGAATCCCGTGAATACGGTCTTGTTGGTGGAGGCTTTGAATACCTCCCTTTCCAGCATATGAACATGGAAGTCGACTGACAGTGGAAGATCTTTATGTCGCATAAAAAATATCTCCTATTGTTTAAATTGCAAGTCCGGTTTCGGTCCCCTCGTGCATGGCATCAATCATTAACCCCGGCTCTTTGCAGCTGCCTATGACATGGACTTCGCCCACCATCCCTTTAAGCATGTTTTCAATTTTTTTATTCGGCCCCCAATCCTGAGTAGTTATTATATGCTTTCCTTCCAAAGTTATCTGGCGCTGATCCTGCAGTCTTACATCAATGCCTCTGTTATTGATCCGCAAATACTCAACACCCGCCCAAACAGGGACCCGCTTTTGTTTTAGCCAGGTCCACAGGTTTGATAGATCGTCTGCAGTCATACCTTCTCCCAGTTCTTCTTTATCACCGTTGTGCACCATGATTACATTTCTTTTTCGTTTGGTCAGAAACTCGCTTAATTCGCAGCCGTGAAGAGTTCCGCCCAGGACCACTACATTTTTGCCGACCGGCATCCAGAGTTTGGAAAGCTCTGCCATTTGCGCGGAACTGAAAAATTTGAGAAAAAATTTAAGCATACCGTGTAATTTTTCGGTTGGTATCAATTTGGAACTCCCGGAGCCCGGCAGTTCAAAGCTGGTATGGGCGGCACCGGCTGCTATAATAAGTGCGTCCGGATTTTGCTCTCTGACAATTTCGGGCGTAACTTCGGTTTTTAAGTGTACTTTTACTCCTTCTTTTTTTAGTTGTGTTGCCATATACTTTATAAAAAGGGTGAAATCCTCGGTTTCCATGTCCTTAACAATGGCGGCCACAGGGATCAGTCCGCCCAAATAGGAGCTTTTCTCGTAAAGAGCTACTGTGTGTCCGCGCCTGGCGGCCACCCGGGCGGCTTCCATACCCGAGGGGCCGCCGCCGACCACAAGCACCTTCTTTTTCTTTTGCGCCGGTGATAGTTGATATTCTGGCATAAACTCTTTTCCCAGGGTCGTATTGATGCGGCACTCCAATCTTTTGTTTTTATTGCGCGTATCAAAGCAGTGAAGGCATCCATGGCACCAGCGGATATCTTCCAGGCGGCCCCGGGCGACTTTGTTGGGCAATTCAGGGTCCGCCAGAATCCGGCGGGTCATGCCTACAAAATCCAGGCTGCCTTTTTGCAAATATTCTTCGCCAATAACAGGATCCAGCCGGCAGGCTGTCCAGACCGGAATGTTTGTGACCTTTTTTTTAACTGATTCCACCAAAGGTACGGTGGCGCCTTTTCCCTTCCGGCTCCAGTCCAGGTCTTTTGGCATCTCATAAGGAGGTTCGGGATAAAATATGCGGTCCGGGTGTTGCAGGCCCATGCGGTGCCCGTATTTTTCCGCCCTGCAATTGATTCCGTCGGCCTCTTGGGCAACGCAGGCGGCAAGTTCTACTCCCTCTTCGATCGTCGTTCCTTTGGGATGATTGTACTCAACGATATTTATCAGGACGGTCACGGCGAAATCAGGACCGGTTCTTCTCTTTGTTTCCTTTATGCATTCTCTTAAAAAGCGGGTGCGGTTTTCATAACTCTGGGGGCCGTATTCGTCTTCACGTTTGTTCCAGACTCGTGACAAGAAAGTGTTGCCCTGATGGCAGGTTCCATGGTTGAATTCGCAGGCATCGAATCCCGCCTTGTAAACCCGCTCAGCAGCACTTGCCCATAGATCGACCTGGTGCTTGATTTCATCTCTGGTATAGGCGCGGGGGATGTTAAAATCCGGACCCGGCAATTCCTCGGCGGTCATGGCCGAGGCGGCGCAGGTATCCCGAATGGCGGGATCACTGGGCAGAAGTCCGGTCGGGTTCCAGGGACCGGCATGCAGGAGTTGAATGGAGACCGGACAGCCGTGTTTGTGAACCGCCTCGGTTAATTTCTTAAAACCCGGGATCAGGCGGTCTTCGTCAAAGTGAAGCTGAACACCGTAGAGCAGATTGCCCTGGTCATCGTAGTGAACATGCTGAATGCCCAGCGGATAATCCACCCCGCAGGATTCCACCGTTAAATAACCGATCCCGCCCCTGGCCAGTCGCTCATAATAGGCTATCATTCGGGGACCGCAGGTTTGGTCGTCCTCCATAAAGGAGGTCCCGTTGGAAGTCTTAAGCATTCTGTTACGGGTCTTGATCGACCCTATTTGGCCCGGTTCCAATAATTTTTCAAATCTGTCTGACATATAA
>JAIPDT010000066.1 GCA_021737545.1 Desulfobacteraceae bacterium | reverse complement strand
TAATCTTTATGGTTTTATTAATAAATAGCGTTTCCTGTCTTAATTACACCAGTAATTCAAAAAAGAAAAAATACGGCTTTATTCGTGCTATTACCATAAAACCAATTTGCAATCAATAATATAATTATAAAAATCCGAACCCGTGTTTAAAATGATTGCTTATACCCCGGATTTTAAAAAAAATATTGACAGATATTCACGCATATATTAGCTGTGTACGAGTCGTTTAAACTGGTTTAATAACCATACCAGTAAGATGATCTAAATCAAACAATGCTATTATAAAAAATAATTCTGCAGACAGGAATCCCTCGTGCCCAAAAGTGGAAACACCCTTACTTAACCAGTAATTCAGGTTTAACAAGTATTACCCGAAAGGGGGTGATCCCGAAACCCATCCAGCTTCGCTGCTAAACCAGGGCAGGTCTTTCATCGAAGCTCAACTGTGAGGGCCTGAGTCAGCCAACAAAATTAATCACAGAAGGAGGATAACATGAAAAGAATAGCTTTAATAACCGTATTGTCAGTGCTGTTGATGTTTACCGCAAGCACCGCGCTTGCCGAAATGAATCTTAAGCTTGGAATGCCCGCACCGCCGTCACACCCGCATACCATAGGCAATAAATGGTTTGCCGATTATGTAGAGCAGCAAACCGACGGGGAAATAACAATAGATGTATTTCCCATGAGCCAGCTCGGCGGTGAACGCTCAATGGCAGAGCAGGTACAGGGCGGAACTCTGGCAATGGCTGATATCACAACTGCTGTAATGTCCAATTTCGTCCCCCAGGTTGCCATGATGGACCTTCCTTTTTTCTGGCCTTCCCGTGGTGTAGCATACTCTGTGCTTGCTGATTCTGAATTCAAAGAAATGATTTTTGATCCTTTCCGCCAAAAAGGCATGGTAGCCATTGGTTATGGAGAAAATGAGTGGCGCGACCTGACTAACACCAAAAGAGTCGTGCAAAAGCCAGAGGATGTGAAGGGGCTTAAAATCAGGGTCATGGAAGCCCCGGTTTATCTGGAAACCTGGCGGGCCTTGGGCGCAAACCCCACACCTATGCCGTTCCCCGAGGTTTACAACGCCTTGCAACAGGGGGTTATTGACGCCCAGGAAAACCCGATCATGACCTCCGTATTGATGAAATTTACCGAAGTCTGCGATTATGCGACAATTATGAATTATTGCCTTTCGGCAAGCATCAAGATCGTCAATATAGACATTTGGAACCAGTTGACTCCCGAACAGCAGGAAATCTTCCGTCAGGGAGCCCAGCTTGCCATAAAGAAGATTCGCGAGGGAAGTATGCAGAAAACCATGGAGCTGATTGATAAAATCAAATCCGAAGGTGACATAAAAATAACCCATTTGACACCTGAACAGCGTGCTGCCTTTGAAAACGCGGTTAAACCTATTCATGAAAAATACAAAGAAAAACTTGGAACGATTCCTGATAAGGAAAAATACGGCCGTTATGCAGGCATGAGTTATATTGAGATGGCCAGGGAAAAGATGGAGCAATACAAGTAGTCTTAAAGCCGTCACAGGAGCCGTTAAGCCATCGGCTCCTGTGACTTTGGCATGAGAGGGGCTATGAAAAAACTGATTTACGTAATAGGAAAGACAGAAGAGTTGTTCATTGGCTATGCTTTACTTATCATAGCCATTTTTACGACCATTGAGGTTGTTCTGCGCTATGTCTTCCATTTCGGTTTTGACTGGGGCGAGGAATTGGCCCGCTACACGACCATCCTGATAACCTTTATGGGGGCCGCGGTATGTGTAAAGTACGGCACCCATTTCAGCATGGAAGCTTTGGTAGAATATGTGCCCAACCGCATAAAGCACCTTTTAAAAGTTTTTGCCCATCTGGTATCCGCCTTTATCATGACAGTTGTATTTTATTACAGCTGGGTTCAGATAGGCAGACTCCATCAGTTTGGAGCCACCTCCCCTGCCATGCAAATACCCATGTATATCCCTTATCTTCCTATTGGCATTTTTGCTTGTGTTATTACCATCCGTTTTTTTATACAAGTAGTCAAACACACCAATGGCCTGTTGCGCAACCTCCCTTTTAGTGGAGAAAAAGAAGGGGGGCATGTCTGATGTTTACATTTATCGCTGTTTTATTCGTTGTGCTGTTGCTCCTTTCAACTCCGATTGCTATTATCCTGCTGGCAGTTACCGGAGGCGCCCTGCATTTTTTTTCCCACATCCCCCTCCAGGCCTTACCGCAGCAGCTATTCAGCGGTATGGATAATTTTATTCTGCTTGCCATACCTTTTTTCATTCTGGCAGGCAATATTATGGCGGCAGGATCAATTTCAAAACACCTGGTAGAAACAATGCGCCTGGTTGTGGGGCGCATTCCCGGGGGTATGGCCGTGGCGGCCATTCTGGCATGCCTGTTTTTTGCCGCTATCTCGGGATCAAGCCCCGCTACTGTTATCGCCATCGGATCCATTATGATTCCGGCCTTAATAAAGCACGGTTACGGGGAAAATTTTTCAACCGGATTAATAACTTCCGCAGGGTCCCTTGGTATTTTGGTTCCCCCGTCTATTCCAATGATTTTATACGCCCTGGTAATGAATGTTTCAGTCGGCAAAATGTTTCTTGCCGGGATCATGCCCGGAATATTAATCGGGGGCATTCTTGTTTTTTATTCTCTGGTAATGGCTCAAAAACACCATTGGAAATCAACCGAATCCTACACCTGGAAAGAAGCTTTTCAGGTGATCAAGACATCCTCCTGGGGTATTGCAATGCCGGTGATTGTCCTGGGGGGAATCTATGCGGGTTTGTTTACACCCACCGAGGCTGCTGCCGTATCAGTTGTTTACGCCCTGCTGGTCGAATTCTTTATTTACAAAGACATGAACCTGGAGAAGCTGAACCGGGTTCTGAAAGAATCGGTGATCCTTTCTTCTGCGCTGCTTTTTATAATCTCTTGTGCCATGGCATTTATATGGCTTTTAACCCGCGAACAGTTGCCCGTGGCTGCCGCGGATTTCCTCACCACCCATATTCATAACAAATATTTGTTTTTACTGCTCATTAATATTTTTCTGCTTTTGGTGGGCGCTGTAATGGACATCGTTTCTGCCATAGTAGTAATTTCACCTATTCTTCTTGTGGCGCTGGAAAAATTTGAAATAGATCTTATCCATTATGGAATCATAATGATCGTCAACGTTGAATTCGGCTTTTTAACATTTCCTTTTGGATTAAACCTTTTTGTTGCGATGGGAATTACCGGCAAGAGCCTGACCCAGATCGGCAAGGCTGTATTGCCTTTTCTTATTTTGATGCTGCTGGGTCTTTTTATACTCACCTATATACCTGTTATTTCAACTTTTTTGCCGGACCTGCTGATGTCGTAAGCGCGTTGAACAAATAAGGCTATTGTCGCTTTAATACGGTATAACAGATTAAAAAATCATGCATGAAATGGACAATAAAACCGCTGAAAAACTGATTCGGGATTTAAGAGAAAAAAGCAAAAGCGAGGTTAGATACGACAAATTAAGCCTTGAGATTTACAGCACAGATGCATCGGACTACCGCATGGTGCCCGCTGCTGTTGTAATCCCCAAAAGCGTGGAGGATATATCCGCGGCCCTTACAATATCAGACGGTCATAACACCGGATTGATTCCCAGGGGCGGCGGATCGAGTCTTTCTGGGCAGACCGTGGGTAAAGGGCTGATAGCCGATCATTCCAAGTATCTCAATCGCATTCTTGAATTAAACAGCGAAGAAAAATGGGTATGGGCCGAGGCCGGAGTAACACTGGACAGCTTAAATGCTTTTCTTGCCCCGTATGAGCTTATGGTAGGACCAGACCCTTCCTCAAGCGCAGTTGCCACCCTGGGGGGCATGGTAGGCAACAACTCCACAGGAGCCCACTCCATAAAATACGGAATGATAGCCGATCACCTCATCGCCCTGGAAGTTATTTTGGCAGACGGAAGCCGTATTTTTCTGGAAGAAAAGTCGCCGGAGGAAATAGCCGAGCTGGCTTTGCAGAATGCCGCCGAAGGGCGCCTGTACCGTGAAATCCCGCAGATCTTGGGAAAATACAGGTGGGATATTGATACGCAATACCCCGCAACCTGGCGCAACGTAGCAGGCTACGGCCTTGACCGGCTGCTCGGGGATTATCTTAAAGACGGGTCGCTGAATCTTTCTCAATTGGTTGCCGGCAGCGAAGGCACCCTGGCTTATGTGACCAAGGTAAAACTTGCACTGGTGCCCCGTCCCAGGGTCACCCGGCTGATGATTCTGCATTTCGAGGGCCTGCCGCAGGCCCTCGAACAGGTCCCCGCCCTTTTAAGACATCAGGTGGCTGCCGTCGAACTGATGACTTATCCTCTCTTGAAACTGGCGGATGATCATCCTTTTTTCAGTCCAAGGCTGCGCAAGTTTGTACACGGACTTCCAGGAGCAATCCTGATCGTTGAGTTTGCTGCCCAAACCGAGGACGCAGTGTCAGCCCGGGCTCGGGCTCTGGAAAATGAAATTATTGCTGAAGGCTATAATAATCATATAACCCATTGCATAGACAACCAATCGATCAACAGGGTCTGGGAAATCCGCAAATCCGTACTGGGACTTTTAATGAGCCGTCCCACGGGCCCGCGGCGAACCAGCATCATAGATGATCCCACCGTGCCGGTGGAAGAAATGAAGGACTTTACCCGGGAGGTGATCGAGGCCGGTAAAAAATTCGGCCTATCGATTAATTTCGACGCCCATGCCTCAGCCGGCTGCCTGCATATGTCCCCGGTAATCGACTTGAAAACCCATGAGGGGGTCAAACTCCTGGAACAGTTCTCCAGAAAAATCGTGGATATCGCCGTTTCCCATCACGGTACCAGTACAGGTGAACACGGCGACGGCATAGCCCGCAGCTATTTTATTGAACGGGTATACGGCAGGACTTTAAACCAGGCCTTTAAAGAAGTAAAAACGGCTTTTGATCCTCAAGGGTGTCTGAATCCGGATAAAAAAGTAAATCCGATCAAACCCTGGGACACCGACTGGTTCAGATATTACCCCGGCTATTTTCGGCCTTACGCGCCCCAAAATACCTTTTTCAATTATGAGCCTTACGACGGATTTACCGGGCTTGTGGAGATGTGTAATGGCACCGGGACTTGCCGCTCCCGGGTATCCGGTACAATGTGCCCTTCCTATCGGGTTACGGGGGAAGAACTGCACACGACCCGCGGCCGCGCCAATGCCCTTCGGGCTGCCATCAACGGGGAATTCGGTCCCAATGGCATTACAGACCCGAAACTACACGAAGCACTTGATTTGTGCGTGGAATGCAAGGCATGCCGCAACGAATGCCCCACCCGCGTGGATATGGCAAAACTCAAATATGAGTTTCTCGCACAATACCATGCAAAACACGGGGTTCCGCTGCGCAGCCGGCTGTTTGCAAACCTGGAGCGGACCGACAGGCTTGGACGGCTGGCCCCCGGACTGACCAACCGGATCTTTAATAACCGAGCCTTTCGCAGATTGCTGGACCGAACCCTGGGCGTGGACGAACGCAGAGAGCTGCCCGGCTTATCCGAAACCACGTTTCAAAAATGGTTTCACAGTCGCAATCCGGATGGACGGCAAGATAAAAAGACGGTGATTTTGTGGGATGACTGCCACTTAAGCCAGCATCAGCCCGAACTCGGCATGGCTGCAGTAGCTGTTCTTGAAGCGGCCGGCTTTAGGGTTCATTTAATCAGGCAGAAACGCTGCTGCGGCCGTCCCATGATTTCAAAAGGCCTTCTTTCACAGGCCCGGGCCAACGCACGCCGCAATGTGGCCTTGCTTGCCCCGTGGGCTGACAAGGGCGTCCCGATCGTTGGAGTGGAACCAAGTTGTATTGCCTGCTTTCAGGACGAATATCCGGATCTTCTAAGTTCGGCGGAAGCCGATAAGATGGCGGAAAATAGTTTTTTTATAGAGACTTTTCTGACCGGGCTTGCAAGGGAAGAAAAACTGCATCTTGAGTTTAACACTTCGGCAATACCCCGAAAAATTTTCGTGCACACCCATTGCTATCAAAAAGCGTTCGGTACCGCCGAAGAGGTGCTCGCAATGCTGCGACTTATGCCGGGGGTTTCCGTAGAAGAGATATCCAGCGGATGCTGCGGCATGGCAGGCGCGTTCGGTTATGAAAAGGAGCATTACGAATTTTCGATGGCCATGGGTGAGCAGGCGCTTTTCCCGGCGGTTCGCTCGGCCCCGGATGACACGGTTATTGCCGCGGCCGGCACATCCTGCAGGCAACAGATCAAAGACGGCACTCAGCGCAAAGCCAGGCATCCCATTTTGATACTCGCTGATGCGCTGAAAAAATAAGAACGCTCGCGGAATGAAGACATGGACTTTTAAAAAACTGACCCAGACCGCAGGGCTTCCTTTTAGGCAAGAATACCGCAACACCGGAACAAAAAACTTTTTACGAAACAATCAAGAACTGATACTAAAAATGAATCTTCCAGTATTAACAGTTTTGTAAAAAGTTCAAGATCAAGGCGCGCAAATACCGAGGAATGCAGCGTACTTAATCGTATGTGAAATTCCGAAGGTATGCAGCGCAACGCAGATATTGGACTTTTTACGAAGCCATCAGTATTAGATTTGAAGGAATAAGGTATTGTGAAAGGAGCAGTAAATGAAAAAGAACCATATGAAGGAGATGTGCACTGAACAAGCCGGCAAGCGTGAAGTTCTGCAGGGCAATATAGCCTTTGCCGTTGGCTGTGTAAGAAGCGGTATTCACAGTGCGGACGGATACCCCGGAACGCCGAGCACCGAAGTAATAGACCGGGGCTTATCCCAGGTACAGGACATGATAAAGGTGGGCTGGTCCACTAATGAAGCAGTTGCCGCTGGCGTGGGTTTCGGCCAGACCCTGGCAGGAAACGACGCAGTTGTCACCATGAAAATCCCCGGTCTTTTCCAGGCGGCTGACGTGGTCACCAGCTCGGCTTTTTTCAACGATCCAAGGGGCGCGCTTATCTATTATGTTGCCTCAGATTTTACTCCCAGTTCCACCCAGCACCTGGTGGATCCCAGGTATTTGTTCAAGTCCTGTTTTCTGCCGGTAATAGAGCCTGCAAGCCACCAGGACATGCTTGAAGCTCCCGGGATTGCCGCTGATATAGGCAGAAAATACAACACCCCGGTGGTTATTCTGGCTTCCGGCACCCTGTGTCACAGTGAAGGCTTGGTAAGCCTGAATCCCGTCCGTGAAATCCCTCCTCTGTCCCTGCCTGAAACACCCGAAGATATCAGGAAGTTTAACCTGCTGCCCACCGTGGCCCGGGTCCACTATGACAGGGTGATGAGCGAACGGATGCCGGCGCTTCAAAAAATGGTGGAACAATCCCCCCTTAACAGGCGCTTTGACGGGGACGGCGAAATCGGGATAATCACTTACGGTGCCAACTCCATGTTTGCAAGGGAGGCCGCGGCTGCACTGGGCAAAGACATCGACATCCTGTCGCTGGGGTTTACCAATCCGCTTCCCCTGGAACTTATCCGTTCTTTTTGCGGGTCCATCAAAGGCGAAGTCTACGTTATTGAAGACGGTTACCGCTATATCGAAGAAAGCCTTAAGGCCGAAGGTCTTGATGTTAAGGGAAAGGCCGAGCTTAGCAACTGCACGGAATGGAGCCCCGAGCTGATAGCTCAAAGCCTTGGCAAAAAGATCCCCGGGCGCCAAAGCATTGCAGAGCCGATTGCCCGCCCGCCCATGATCTGTGCAGGCTGTCCGTACCGCCTGTTTGCCATAGCCATGAACAGGCTTAAAAACCGAGGCAAAATTGAAGTCGCCTTCGGAGACATCGGCTGCAACGCGCTTTTATACTTTATGAACGCAATTGATACAGGCCTTGCCATGGGAGCCAGCGAAAGCAAACGAACCGGTTACTCGATTGCCAGGCCCGACAAGGCGGCCAAGTGCGTTAGCGTTCTCGGTGACAGCACTGAATGCCACAGCGGCATGGACGCTACCCGCAATACCGTGTTTCGAAACGTGGCCGGGGTAAAAGTTGTTCTTGACAATTACTGGACCGCCATGACCGGAGGCCAGCCGGCTCCTTCCTCACCCGTGAACCTGGCCGGAGAAAAAATCAATTTCAATATGGTCAAAGCCCTGGAAGGAAACGGCATGCCCGTGGTCGTAGTTGACGCCTACGACCGCAAAGAGGTCCAGAAATCTTTGCGCGAGGCCCTTAAACGCGCCGAGCAGGGCGAATTTCTAACCCTTGTGGTCCGTGGCAGTTGCATTAACAAGGTGCCACGGGAGAAAAAGAAGATTCAGGTGGAAATCGATAAAGACAAATGCGACAAGTGCTATACCTGCCTGATCTGCCCCGGTATTGAAAAAGGAGAGGACGGATTTCCTGAATTTAACAACCTGTGCTCCGGCTGCGGGGGAAATACGCCCGCCTGCGCCCAGATGTGCCCGCATGACGCCATGGCGCCCCTGGGGCAAAAGGAGGAAAAGAGTTCGGGGGGAAAAGAAATAGAGGCCCCGCCCGAAATAGAAGAAGGAAGCGTATCTGCCGACATGCTGCCCGAGAAACTAAGCGTTGCAATTCGCGGAGTGGGCGGACAGGGCAATCTGTTTTTCGGCCGGGTGCTGACCCAATTGGCGTTTCTTGCCGGTTATGACGAGACCAACATAGTAAAGGGCGAGACCCACGGCATGGCCCAGCTTGGAGGTCCTGTTATAAGCACCTTTTCGTGCGGCAGGTGCTTTAGCCCTGTTTTGATGCCCAAAAGCGCGGACTGCCTGATATGCATGGAGGCAAGCGAGATTTTAAGACCCGGATTTCTGGATCTTTTAAAGGACGGCGGAAAGATTTTTCTTGCCAAAACCCGAATCGTTCCAAACGGCGTCTTAGAAGATCAATACCCGGACATGGAAAAAATCAAATCCTCGCTTACCGATATGACGGTCTGTGAAGTAGACGTTCTTGGCAGGGCCATAGAGCTGGGCGACCCGACCGGCCGGGTTGCAAACGTTGTAATGATGGGGGTTTTAAGCCAGGCCGCGCCGTTTAACAATATCCCTGCCGCCCTGTGGTTAAAGGCCCTGCAGAACATAAGCCCCACATCGGGCATCTGGGCCGCAAACCACAAGGCGTTTACAAGCGGACGGGAAATGAAGACAGAATAGGGTTTGAGGAGGTTATGTGGACGATAAAAGCGCGATAGGCACGGAATCTGAAAAACGGAAAAGGACGTATAAGAACCTGTTCCGTCCCGACAGTATCGTAGTGGTAGGAGCCAGCAGCAATCCGCTGAAACCGGGCGGACGTGTCTTCAAAAATATAAAGGACCACGACTACAAGGGCGAGTTATGGGCGGTCAACCCCACCAGCAAAAATATTCAGGGGATGCCGACTTTTGAAAGCATTGCAGATTTGCCCCATGGCCCCGATCTTGCCATCGTGGCAGTTTCCTCCAAATTTATTCTCGACACGCTGCAGGCGCTTGCAGACAAGAAAACCGGTGCGGTGATAATCCTTACCGCAGGATTTGGAGAAAAGGACGCAAAGGGCAAAGAAACGGAACAGGAGATGCTTAAGATCGGCGCAGCCGCCGATATGGACCTGATAGGCCCCAACTGCTCGGGCTTTCTCACCCGTTCTTACAAGGGGAAGTTTGCCGGCATCATCCCTGAGCTTCCCGGAGGGGCCGTTGATATTATAAGCGGATCCGGAGCAACAGTTGATTACGTGATGGAGCAGGCCAATCTCCGCGGCATTTCTTTCGGAACTGTTATAAACCTCGGTAATTCAATCCAGTATGGAGTCGAAGACCTGCTCCAGATGTATGATGAACACTACAGCGAAGAAGATGCCCGGGTGCTGCTTATCTACATGGAATCAGTCAAAAAGCCCGACATACTTCTAAAGCATGCCCGCAGCCTTATCAAGAAAGGATGCAGTATTGTGGGCATCAAGTCCGGGACCACCCCTGCGGGAGAAAAGGCCGCTGCCAGCCATACCGGAGCCATGGCAAGCAGTGATACCGCGGTTCAGGCGCTTTTTGAAAAAGCCGGGATCATCCGGGTCCGAAGCAAGATTGAATTAATCGACACTGCCTGCGCTCTGGTGGCCTGCGGCGGGATGCTCCCGGGTCGCCGCATATGCGTAATAACGGATGCGGGCGGCCCCGGCGTCATGATGACCGACAGGCTTTTCAGGCAAGGGGTGAACATGGCTCGGTTTAAAGACAGCACAATGGAGAGGCTTGCTGAAATCCTGCCGCCCGAGGCGGCCTACGCCAATCCCATTGACTGCCTTCCCACCAGGAATGCGGAATTGATTGAACAGCTCATAAAAGTGCTTTCAGAAGAAGAGTCGGAAAATGTTGATGCTATTGCAGTGCTTACCGGCAATTCAGGGATGTCTGATAACGCGCCGATTTACAGTGCAATTGCAGATGCAATGAAAAAAAGCCCCATTCCGGTACTGCCTGTTCTCTCGTCTCTTACGACCGCTGCTGAAAAAATAGAAAATTTCAGATCGGCCGGAAACGTATATTTTCATGACGAGGCTACCCTGGCAGACGCACTTGCAAATATCTCCGGGAGAACGCGCATCGAGTCGGGGCTGTCTGATCTGGCCGGATATGACAGGCAGGCAGTAAAATCCGTGCTGGAAGGCAAAAAAGGGGTACTTTCACCCGACGATGTTGATAATGTCCTTAAAGCAGCGGGTTTTAAGGTTGCACCTCAGAAAACTGTAAAGGAAAAAGCCGATCTTTCGGCAGCCTGCGATGCGGTTGGTTTTCCAATGGCTGTAAAAGTGGTTGGGCCGCTGCACAAAAGCGATGTCGGCGGCGTAAAAGTCGGGGTTGCCGATTTAGCCGAAGCGGAATCTGTTTTCGATGACATGATGAAAATAAAAGATGCAGAAGGCATAATGCTGCAATCCATGATAAGCGGAACAGAGATGATTTTGGGCGCCAACCTGGAACAGGGCTACGGCCATTTGATCATGTTCGGGCTTGGAGGGATTTATACGGAAGTCCTGAAAGATGTTTGCTTTGCCCTGGCTCCTCTGACAGAGCCGGAAAGCATTGAAATGGTTAAAGGCATAAAAAGTTTTCCCATACTGGAAGGTATCCGGGGCAGCGAAGCGGTAGATATTGAGCATGCGGCAGAAAACCTCCAAAGGCTTGGCATGCTGGTATCAGATTTTCCCCAGATAAAAGAAATGGATATCAATCCTTTAAAGGGTGCCGGCGAAAAACTTTATGCGGTGGATGCCCGCATCATCCTTGATCAGTAGCATCTGATATATAAGGCCGCGCCTGATTAATGCCCGAAACCTGCAGGCCCTCCAAAGTGGGTTCAAATGTATTCAGGCACCCGCTGGATTGAGCTATCCTGAAAACCGAAGAGACGGGCATGCCCAGAACATGGCATAATATGACACGGTTTACACCGGCATGTGCTATAATTAAAACATTACCGGAATGGCTTTGTACAATCGTCTCAAAGGCAGGGATAACCCGGTTGTGGAGATCCGTAAATGATTCTCCGCCCTGGGGGGTGAAACTGGCGATATCTTCACCCCGCTTTCTCCATTGCTCCGGGAACTCCCGGCGCACAAAATCCATGGAGAGCCCTTCCAGGTCTCCCAGATGGATCTCTCGTAAGTCTGATAGAAACCGCATTTCTGCAGGCCTGCTTTCGGCTATGATCGCGGCGGTTTCAGCACACCTTGACAGATCGCTTGAATATATCTGTTCAAAAGTGATTTCAGCCCATGCCTCTGCCCATTTGCGTGCCTGTAAGCGACCCTTTTCAGCAAGGGCCGCATCGGTTTGGCCGATAAACCGCCCGGGGCCTTGTGTTTTGATTTCACCGTGTCTTAAAAGAAAAATGGTCATTTTGGATTTCCGAAATAATAGTCTTTAAACCTTATAGAACAAAATATGCATCATATGCAAAAAAATCTTAAGAGGTGTATTTAATGCCGCAATTCAATGATAAAAACATGGTCCCTGAAATAAATGTCGAGTTTGAAACCATCACAAATCTTTTTGACTCGGCAGACAAGCAGAGACGAAATTTTCTTTTCGAGCATGAAACTTATGAGCTGCTGGGGCGGTCGGGCGCGGAAACCCCTCCGCAGACCAAATTTCTGTCCAGGGGCACCAAGCCCTCGAATGAAGAGTTAAAAGCTTTTCCCGGAGACAGGGTTGTACTGAAAATAGTATCTCCCACCATTATTCATAAAACAGAGGTGGGAGGAGTTCGGGTTGTTGAAAACACGCCCGATAAGATCCGCTCTGCATGGCGCAGGATGATGTATGAAATCCCTGAAAAGTACGCCTCAATTATTGAGCACAATCCCGGCCACGCGGTCGAAAACTACCGGGGATTAAAGGGTACGGAGCTCCGGCAGGCAATTGCAAGGGATATTGAAGGCGTTTTGATCGTGCAGTTCATGCCTCCGGATTCAGAGGCATTCGGAAACGAACTTTTTGTGGGAATAAGAAACACCCGGGAGTTCGGGATGATAATCAGTGCGGGTTTGGGCGGCACTGACACCGAACTCTACGCCGAACGCTTCAAAAAAGGGCAGGCCATTGTTGCCGCATCCACCGCCCTTACAGACGGCCGAACCTTTTTCGAATTGTTTCGAAACACCATCAGCTATAAGAAGCTTGCGGGCCTGACCCGGGAGCAGCAGCGCATTGTTACCGATGAGCAACTGATAGAGTGTTTT
>JAIPDT010000065.1 GCA_021737545.1 Desulfobacteraceae bacterium | reverse complement strand
GAAAAAAAGGATTTCCCTGAAAGTCAATTTTTAGATGGCAAAGTAAAAAGTTCAAGATCAAGGCGCGCAAATATCGAGGAATGCAGCGTACTTAATCGTACGTGAAATTCCGGAGATATGCAGCGCAACGCAGATATTGAACTTTTTACTTTGCCATCAAATATTATCAAGGAGTTATTATGCCAAAGCGGACAGACATCAGCAAAGTAATGATCATCGGCTCGGGTCCCATTATTATCGGGCAGGCATGTGAATTCGATTATTCAGGAACCCAGGCCTGCAAGGCCCTGCGTTCGCTGGGCTACAAGATCGTGCTGGTCAATTCCAATCCCGCCACCATCATGACCGACCCTGAAATGGCGGATGTGACCTATATAGAGCCGTTGAATGCTGAAAATCTGACCAGGATTATTGAAAAAGAGCGCCCTGATGCGCTGCTGCCGAATCTGGGCGGCCAGTCCGCCTTAAACCTGTCTTCCGAGCTGGCGGTTTCCGGGGTCCTGGACCGATTCGGGGTCAAGGTGATTGGTGTTAACATAGAGGCGATCAAGAGGGGCGAGGACCGAACCGCTTTCAAGGAGACCATGGACCGGCTGGGCATTGAAATGCCGCAGAGCAGGGCGGTGGAAACAGTGGAGGACGCCGAAACAGTAGCTGCGGACCTGGGTTATCCGGTGGTTATCCGGCCGGCCTATACCATGGGCGGCACTGGCGGCGGTATGGTCTATAACGTCGAGGAGCTGCGTACGGTTGCAACCCGCGGCCTGGCTGCAAGCTATATTAACCAGGTACTGGTGGAGGAATCTGTCCTTGGCTGGGAGGAACTGGAACTGGAAGTGGTCAGGGACGCAGAGAATCGGATGGTCACGGTTTGTTTTATAGAAAACGTAGATCCAATGGGTGTTCATACAGGCGATTCCTTTTGTACGGCACCGATGCAAACCA
Source organism: Desulfobacteraceae bacterium (assembly GCA_021737545.1). Lineage (GTDB taxonomy): Bacteria > Desulfobacterota > Desulfobacteria > Desulfobacterales > Desulfosalsimonadaceae > Desulfosalsimonas. The sequence continues at coordinate 11,929 of JAIPDT010000065.1, read as the reverse complement.
TATCACAGGAGCTCCAGGACAGGCTGCAGAAATATTCCTATGCCATAGTGGAAGCCATCGAGGTAATCGGCGGCACCAATATCCAGTTCGCACATAACCGGGATACCGGCCGGGTGGTGGTAATCGAGATCAATCCGCGCACTTCCCGGTCCTCTGCCCTGGCTTCAAAGGCTACGGGGTTTCCCATAGCCTTTGTTTCCTCGCTTCTTGCAGGCGGCGTAACCCTGGACGAGCTCCCCTACTGGAGGGACGGAACCCTGGATCAATACACTCCCTCTGGCGATTACGTGGTGGTTAAATTCGCAAGATGGGGTTTTGAGAAGTTTCCGGGCATAGAGGACAAACTCGGCACTCAGATGCGGGCTGTGGGCGAAGTGATGAGCATAGGCAAAAACTACAAGGAGGCTTTGCAAAAGGCTATCCGCTCCCTTGAGATCAACCGCTACGGCCTGGGATTTGCGAAAAATTTTCATCAAAAATCCCTTGGCGAGCTCTTGGACATGCTGGCCACGCCCACCAGCGAGCGGCAGTTTCTCATTTACGAAGCCCTGCGCAAAGGTGCGGACATAAACCGGATCTCCGAAATCACCGGAATTACGCCCTGGTTTATCGAGCAGATGAAGGAACTGGTTGACCTGGAAGAACAGATTCTGCAGTACAAGGGGCGTCTGCCGGACGACAACCTTCTGATACAAGCCAAAAAGGACGGGTTTGCCGACCGTTACCTGGCAAGGCTGCTGGAGGTAGAGGAAGTCGATCTGCGCAACAGGCGAAAGGCTTTGAAAATGGTGCAGGCATGGAACGCTGTGCCTGTTTCCGGAGTAAAGGACGCGGCATATTATTACTCCTCCTATAACACCGAAGACAGTGTCGGGGTCAGCGGACGCAAAAAGATCATGGTGCTGGGCGGCGGGCCCAACCGGATCGGCCAGGGTATCGAGTTTGACTACTGCTGCGTGCATGCGGCATTTGCCATACGGGAGGCGGGCTATGAATCGATAATGGTCAACTGCAACCCGGAAACCGTTTCCACTGACTATGACACTTCGGACAAGCTCTATTTTGAACCGCTGACAGCAGAAGACGTGCTTTCAATCTATGAAAAGGAACAGCCCGAGGGCGTAATCGTCCAGTTCGGAGGTCAGACCCCGTTGAATATCGCCTCCCAGCTCGAAGCCGCGGGCGTGAAAATACTGGGCACCCCGCCGGAGGCTATAGACCAGGCCGAAGACAGGGACCTGTTTAATCAAATTGTCCGAAAACTCGGAATCCCCCAGCCGGACTCCGGAATGGCCCGCTCTTTTGACGAGGCGTTGGAGGTGGCCAAAAAAATCGGTTATCCACTGATGGTGCGTCCTTCGTATGTTCTCGGCGGCCGCGCCATGGAGATAGTCATGGATGAGCAGATGCTGCAGCAGTATCTGGCGGCCGCGGTTGAAGTGTCCGAGAAGAGGCCGGTTTTAATAGACAAGTTTTTGGAATCCGCCATAGAAGCCGAGGCCGACGCCATCGCCGACGGAACAGACGCGTTTGTTCCCGCTGTCATGGAGCATATCGAGCTTGCCGGCATTCATTCCGGGGATTCGGCCTGCGTAATCCCTCCGGTGAGCATTCCCCCGAAGCACGTGGAAACCATAATTGATTATACCCGCAAACTTGCAGTGGAATTCGGGGTGGTAGGCCTGATGAACATTCAGTACGCAATTGCAGATGACATGGTCTACATCCTGGAGGCCAACCCGAGGGCATCGCGTACCGTGCCCATTGTATCCAAGGTGTGCGGTTTTGCCATGGCCAGGATTGCAACCGGCATAATGCTCGGCCGCAGGCTGGCCGACTTCGGCCTGCAGCGGCCCATGGTGGCTCATTACGGGGTCAAGGAGGCGGTTTTTCCGTTTAATATGTTCCAGGAAGTAGATCCGCTGCTGGGCCCGGAAATGCGCTCGACGGGCGAGGTTCTTGGTCTTGCCGATTCGTTCGGGATGGCTTTTTTCAAGGCCCAGGAAGCCACCCAGTCGCCGCTGCCGATCGAAGGCAGCGTCCTGATCACGGTGGCTGATTCGGATAAGAGCAGCGTTGTGGAGCCGGCCCGCCAGTTTGCAGACTTGGGATTTACAATATATGCCACAAAAGGAACCCGCGAATTTCTGGAAAACAAGGGCATTGAAGCCCTGGAGTTAAGAAAACTGGGACATGGCAGGCCGGACATCGCGGATGCTATCAAGAACCGGGAGGTTCAGCTCGTGATCAACACGCCTGCGGGCAGATCCGGGCAGGAGGATGATTCTTATATCCGAAAAACGGCTATAAGTTACAAGGTCCCCTATATCACCACAACCGCTGCTGCGGTTGCGGCAGCCAAGGGGATCGCCGCCCGCAGGGCCGGAGAGCCGTATACTAAATCGCTGCAGGAGTATCACATCGAAATCTGATAGAATCGACTTTTTACGAAACCATCAAATCTGATAAAAAAAAGGTCTATGAGTTTGACTCTTCGTCTGCCGGCGTGTCCCAGTCCTGTATGTATTTTTTTACTGTTCTGCGGTCCAGACCGGTTCTTCTGGCCACTTCTTCAAAATTATGGTGGCGCTGATAGAGCAGACAGCAGTAGCCGGAAATAAGGGATGCGGCATCGATGTTGCCCCGTTTGATGCCTGTGACCAGTTGCCGGTCCAGTTCTCCTGATTCGAATGCGGGCTCTGTGCTGTATGTGCCCTTTAATAGTATCCGCCGTACGAATTGTTCCAGTTCCCGCACGTTTCCGGGCCAGGGATAGTCTGCGCCCAGTTCCAGGTCCACCGCGTTTTTCACCAGGTCCACGAGCTCCTGGGAATGTTTTCCCACCAGCCGTTTCACGGTAAATTTGAGCAGCATATCCAGTTCTTTCGGGTTTTCCTGGAGTCTCCATCGAAGCGGCGGAACGGTGATTATGTCCGAGCAGAGGCGATAGTAAAAGTCGTCCCGAAAGATTTTTCTGTCCCTGATATCTTCTAATGGCCTGTTTGTTGCGGCTATGACCCGGCCTTTGAATCGGCTCTGTTTCTGGGAGCCAACCGGCGTGAAAACTCGTTCCTGGAGCACCTGCAGGAGTTTGATCTGTATGGGTTCGGATACTTCTCCGATTTCATCTAACAGAATCGCCCCGTGCTGGCTGCAGGTTTCAAAAACTCCCTGATAGTCTTCCACGGCGCCGGTGAACGCCCCCTTTTTGTGACCGAAAAGAGCAGATTCTATAAGGGTTTCCGGAAACTGGGAAAGATTCAGGGAAACAAAAGAGCGGGAAAAGCTTTCGGTAAAACTTTTCCCCCGTTTATTTAGTGGAATGAAACCGGATCTTCCGATGGCAAGTGCGGCGGTTCCCTTGCCTGTGCCGGTCTCGCCGAGCAGCAGGGTGGAGAAATCCTCCATACGGTTTCGCAGATACCGATCATATAGCTCAAGGTTGTGGGTGAATATGTTTTTCCACAAATTGAGGCGCAGGTTTTTCATAGTGGGGCTGGTTCCGATCAGGCCCCGGTCGATGAAATAAAATGCACGCCTGATCTGATAGGCAAGAGCGAAGTATTGCCTGAACTCCTCTTCGCTGAAGCCGCGTTCTTCCATGGCCGCATGCACATCGTTGTAAAAGGGGATTTTTACCGGGGTGTCTCCGGCTTCTATCTGGCTCTGGATTAACTCGTCAAACTGATCCTTGAATTTGTAGAACAGCTCGTAGAGAAAGACTCTTTGCATCAGATCCCGATCTTCACCCTCAAAAGCGTCGACACGGGCCTGTTCTTTTTCCTCGAGCCGCTCAATGCGTTTTTGGAGTTCGTATACTATCTTCTGCGTACGTTTGCCCCTGGAGGCGCTTTGTGAAACACCGCTTATCTCGACCTCCAGTTCTTTGTGCTCGTCGGAAAACGGGTTTATAGCGCCGGCACGGGCGATTTTTTGAAAAAAGTTGCGGTCAGAAGAGTCCATGAATGAATCCGGCAGTTTATATTATTTTGTGATGCAAGAAGATATATAAATTGATATCCTTATTTAAGACTCATGTCAAATCATTAGAAAGGAAGTCATTAGAAAGGATGTCGTTTCATGGCGGTTGTTTCGCTTGTAAAATGCGGATCTTATGAAAGAAAAGAACTTGCGGGTGCGATTGAACAAAGCCTCGAAAATATGGGTTTTTGCAAAGAGCGTTTTGCCGGCGCCCGGGTGGCGGTCAAGCCCAATCTGCTGACGGTTGCAGAGGACGAAAGCGCAGTTATCACCCATCCCGAATTTTTTCGGGCCGTGGTCAGTATCATAAAGTCTTGCGGCGGCATACCGGTACTTGTGGAATCCCCCGCCGTGCATTCCCTGCAGCGGGTGATCAAAAAGACCGGATATGCCGAAGTTGTCCGGGAGGAAAAAATCGAGGTCGCTGATCCCTCGCAGGTGCGAACCCTTTATTATGAGAACGCACAACGCTTTAAGTACATGGATATATCTTCGGCCTATTTTGATGTTGACATGATTGTGGCGCTTCCAAAGTTTAAGACCCATGGAATTACCTATATTACCGGTGCGGTCAAGCTTCTGTTCGGCGCCGTGCCGGGGCTGGAAAAATCAAAGATGCACCTGCGTCTGCCGGGGCACACAGATTTTGCCGACTTTTTGCTTGATTTCTACGGCGCGATGACTTTCGGGTTTAATCCTCCCAAACCGATTTTATATGTTATGGACGCCATAGTAGCCCTGGAGGGTGAAGGCCCGGGGCAGAGCGGCAGGCCAAAGCAAATGAGCACAGTGGCGGCAAGCATGGACGGGGTCGCCCTGGACTGGGCTGCAGCCCGGGTGGCGGGGCTTGACATTGACAAGGCGCCTACTATTGTAAACGGCTTTGCAAGAGGGGTTGGAGTAGCCTGCGCAGAAGATACCGAGGTGGTCGGCGAACCCTTGGAAAATCTGCAAATCCGGGATTTTGTCCCTGCCGCCGGGGAGTCTTTATTTTCGAGATCTGACCGCTGGCCGCTTAATACGGAGACGTTTAAAAATCTGTTTGTAGAGCGCCCGGTTCCGCAGCCCGAGGTATGCACCCTGTGCTATGAGTGCAGAAAGATCTGCCCGGCCGGTGCAATCGGTGCGGCAATACCCGGGAAAAACACCCCGGAATACGATTACGGTATATGTATCCGTTGTTATTGCTGTCTGGAAATCTGCCCCGAAGGAGCAATTGAAAAAAAGAAGAGCCGGCTTCATGCTTTTTGGGCATACCTTGCATCCTGTTTTACCAGGCCCTCCAGGCGGGCGTCCAGGTAATCTTTTCTGCAGTCGAGCGTACCTATACCGCCTTCTCTTACATAGGCTATATACCTGCATCCGCCAAAGCATAGCGGCAGGTATTCACATTCCGCGCACCGCTCGTTTCTCCAGTGTTCTGTCTGATAAGTCGCGTTGTAATCCAGGATTCCGGATTCCAGGTCTCCGGCCTCAAACCCGGATTTTCCTATAAAGGCGGGGCATTTGTACAGGGTGCCGTCGTAGTGGACCACCCAGGAGTCGGACACATCCACCATACAGGTCACGGGCCGGACTTTCTGGGTGGCATATCCTCTTTTCAGAATTTCTTCCCGCAAAAATTCTTCGGCCTCCCGAATCCAGGATTCGTTAAGCGAGGCGCATCCCCCGTAGTATTCCGGAATTGACGTGTCGTCTTCGGGTGCTTTCATCACCGGGTCGAACTTGACAGGGCCGATTTTGTCCGGGGTCAGGTCGGTATCGAGCAAATAGTCGAGCAGGGCGGGGAATTGGCGGTAGTTGTGTTTTTCAAAATTGCCGCCGATTCCGATTTTGATCAGGTCACAGGCCTGCCTGATGTTGTTTATTATAGTATCAAAACTGCCCGCACCATTTTTAAAGGGTCTGGATTGGTTGTGTGTATATGCAGGGCCGTCTATTGTGATGCGGGCTCTATTTACCCCCAGGTGGGCCAGTTCTTTTGCAATACGGGGTTTTAGAAGGGAGCCGTTTGTCACCAGGGTCAGCCGGCAGTCCGCGTCCATGGATCCAGTAAAATCTGTGGCGGCAGAAGATATGTAACGGATCAGATCCATGCTCAAAAGGGGCTCGCCTCCGTAGAAATCAAGGCGCAGGGAGTTTTTTTCTTTTGTAAAATTGTCCCTGATAAAATCCATCAGCCGGTCTGCCGTTTGATGGGCCATATAAAGTCTGCCCTTGTCACTGCCTTCGTAGCAGTATATGCAGTCAAAATTGCAGTCCAGGTTCAGCACTGCTGTGATGTGAAGCTGGGTATTCTTCCGGTTTAACCGATCAAAAAAGGAGAGCATTTCCCGCTTTTCAGCTTCCTGATTTTCCACAGCCATGCCGAGTTTAAACAGTTGATTTTCCTTGTCCTGCGGCAGATTTCCGTTCTGCAGGGAGCAGAAGAGCTCTTTGGGCACTCTTATGATGGATGCTTTTTTTAAAGAAAAAAGAAGCACCTGGCCTTCTGCATCGTCGCAGTCAAAGGCCTTGAGATAAAAGGATGGCTGCATTGGTTGTTATTGAAGAGTATAAAAAAGAAAAAGGGGAGAAAGGCTCTCCCCATACTTTGAATTATGCAAAAGTTGGAGAATATGCTCCCCAGCAGCACATCATTTCCGGGCCAATGCCGTCTTCGGTGCCCATGCCCTCATCAATAATTTCAATATCCTGTAATTCTTTTTTTTCCTGTTCCATTCTGCCCTCCTTGTTTATGGTTTGAAGTTAAACCTCAAAGTTATTTGCATTAATATCAGGTAAAAAAATAACACGCAAGTCAAAAATCCATTCTTACCCCTGCTTCAAACCATCGCTCCGGGTTAGGGTTATCAGGCTGAAGGTATTGGTCCCCGTTAAAGATGTTATGGCCGGTGGCAAACAGTTCGATCTCTATCTTTTCGTGATTATAAAGCCGTTTTCTTAGATTCAGGTCCCAGATAAAGTCATCATATTCGGGCCTGGGCGTTACTTCCGCATCCCACCAGACATAGTGACCGAATAACTCGGCCCGGATCAGCTCAGGGTTGTCATAGGATATCCCGATATTATACGCATATATATTTTCCGCCCCGTAATCGTTTGCAGGATCAAGATTGACATATGCCGCTCCTGCCTGCAATGAGGTGTGAAAATAGGGGAGGGTTTCGAATTCGATTTCAAGCCCCTGCCGCCTGCTCTCGCCCTTGTTGGCGAATTTACTGCCTGAACTTCCTGTTTCCAGCTCAAATACATCATCTATTTCATGGCTGAAAAGGGTTCCTTTGATCCACAAATACCGTAGCGCGGCAGATTCAATGCCAGTCTGGAAGGACCAAGTCCTTTCTTCTTCAAGGGAAGGATTTGAGTTTAGGCTATAGCCGTCTCCCGAGGTCCAGGCTAAGGGGGGGGATGTAAATCCCCTGGCCACAGATCCCCTTAGGATTGTATCATTTCCCAGGCTGTAGGCTGTTCCCAGGCTGGGACTGATAAAAGAACCTGTAACACTGCTGTAATCGTATCTGATCCCCGGTGTTACAGACAGGTCGCCAAGCACAATTGTATCGTTAAAATAAATCCCAGTCTTTTCAATATCAGGATTTGTGTGCAGCCGGTACGGTACTCCCATGGACTGCATCACCTGGCCGTAATATATGTTTTGATCCATGTTGCCGTCATTGAAATCAGCGCCAATTACTGCAGTATGAATCCCCTTCTGCCAGACCAGCTTGGCTGTGGTGCCTGTTGCTGCCTCGTCATATACTTTTTTGCGGTAAAGTTCGCCCGGTGAACCGATATTTCCTATCCCCAGAAATTTATCGGTAAAGGTTGATTTCTGCTCAAATCTGAATGCGCTGATACTTAATGTCAATTCACGAGTTAGTGTGGCATCCATCAGAGCATTGGCCCAGAAGTTGCGGTTGGAGGCAGTGGATGCAAAGTCAGCCGATTCATATTTTCCCAAACCTGTATCCGGTTGGCTGTAACCAAGGCTCAAACTCAAGTCAACCGTGCTTGAAGCAGTATATGAAAACCTGGAAAAAAGGCTTTCCTTTTCAAAATACCTGGCGTCCTCAGGGCCGTCAGATTCCTGTCGTCCTCCGTAAAGATAGTAGCCCAGCCTGCCTGCTCTGCCTGAAACCTGCGCCCTGTTATCCATTGTCTCATTCTTGCCATATGAAGTTTGCAGGCTGCCCTCGGGACCCGAGGCATATCCGGGAGACTTTGTTATGATATGCACCACCCCTCCCAGGGCTGATCCCCAGGAGGCGGATGCAGGACCTTTGATTATCTCGATGCGCTCTATAATTCCCACAGGTATTGTGTTGGTCTCCGCAGTGCCTCCGCTCATGGAATTCCACGGGATTCCGTCTACCAGCACCAGCACGTGTCTGTCTTCAGAACCTTGGAGGTGGAGCAGGGAAGTTGACCCCATTGTTCCCGTCCCCTGGCTGAAATTTACAAAAAGGCCTGTCACCCGGTTTAAGACCCCTGCAACTGTATGTGCGTTCATGGCCTTGATTTCTTTTGAAGTGACAATGGTTACATTTTCTGCTATTTGGGAAACTGGCTTAGGCGTGCGGGTAACGGATGTGAAAAGATCCTCTTTTTCAAAAAACATGCGCAGGACTTCCATATCCTGCCCGGATTCGGCTTTACAGATGCCTACGCAAAACGCGGGGACAAGAGATATAAAAGGCAGAAGAAGCAGAATTCCCGCGGTTTTTTTCATGCGGCCGGCGAGTCGGGTTTTGACTGATTTGCTGTGGAAATAAAATTTTGCGTTCATTGTATTGCGTCAGTCCTGTGGCTGTTCATTAAATTGGAACTACTGTTATCACCATTCGGAAGGCTTATCAAGCACGAAGATCGTGTTGGAAAAATCTTTTGCAGGGGTTTAAGGTGTTAAGAAAACCCTGGATATATCTCATTATATGTTTTTTTCTTGTTATTTCCGCTTCCTGTGCAGATGCGGGTAAAAGGGTTGTTGCGGTTCAGGGGTCGCGCGCCAAACCGTATAACAATGCCTATGAAGGATTCAGGGGGGTGCTGGCCTCTGATGTTGAAATTGAAAGAATAATACTTTCGGGTATGCAGCAGGGTGATGCAGCAGACGGAATACGCAGGGCAGGCCCTGAGCTGGTGCTGGCCATAGGAATGAGTGCCCTCAGGCAGGTGGAAAAAATGGAGAAGATTCCGGTCGTATATGTAATGGTCCTGGATGCCGATAAAGAGTTTTCAGCCAGGGAGAATATTACCGGAGTCAGCATGATGGTGGAACCGGAAAAGCAGCTTGAGATTATTCGTAAAGCTCTTCCCGAAGCCGGGGCGATAGGGCTTATATACGATCCTGAGCAGACAGGAGCAATGGTTCGGCAAATCAAGGCGGCCGCTGCCGGGCAAGAAAGACCCCTCGTTGCCACAGAAGTCTACAGGCCTGAGAATGTACCCTCCACATTAATGCTGATGCGCGATAAAATAGATGTGTTCTGGATGATGCCGGATCTTACCGTGGTCACCCCGGAGACAGTAAGATCCATGTTTCTGCTGGCATTGGAGTCTGGTATGCCGATTATAAGTTTTTCTGAAAAATACGTCGAACAGGGGGCCTTGATGTCCATTGGGGTCGATCCATATGATATGGGTTGTCAGGCGGCCGGGATCGCCGGAAAAATCATGGCCGGTGCGGACGCGGACTCCATTCCCGGCCGGCATGCAAGAAAAGCTGTTATTGAGGTAAATACCCGTATCGCGGAGAAGCTGGGAATAGTCATTGATGAAGAGGCACTGGCGGAAGAACGCTAAATTTAACAGGTTGTTGAAGAATGAAATTAAAGCCTCCAGGCTTTTTTAAAAAAAGTTTCAGGTGCAAAGTAATTTTTATCAGCATTTTTATTATGCTGTTTACTTGTTTCTCAGTGGCGGGGTTCTTTGTTTATAACCAGAGCAGATCCCTGGAGGATTCGCTAAAAGAGCGAGGCGTGCTTCTTGCAAGCGTTTTTGCCCAAACTGCGAGATTAGGGATTTTTGCAGAAAACATGGACCTGCTGCAAAGCCCGGTCAAGGGGATACTGCAGCAGCCCGAGGTTATAAGAGTTGCTGTATTCGGCTCAGACGGCAATCTTCTGTATGCAGCCAGTGAGGGTGCCGAAGATTCGAAGGCGGAATCCGGGGCCCCGCATGCCGGGATTGAGGATCAATTGTATGAAAGAATCAGTTCTTCGGAATCGGCGGTGTATTTTGATTCTTCAGAGCGGCTGCAGGTTTGGTCCGCCGTGTTTTCAATTCCCGGATATTCAAGACAGGAATCCCTGTTTTATGAAGAGCAAGAACAGAGCAAACAGCCCCGTGTAATAGGGTTTATTAATATAGATATCAGCAAGAAGGGTCTTGAGCGCAAGGTGGAAGGATTTCTGATAAAGGCTGCGCTCATGGTTATCGGCGCCTTGATTGCCGGGGGGCTTTTGATCTTTCTGGTGATAAACAGCATTACCTCTCCGCTTAACCGGCTGGCAAACTCCATAAAGACGCTTGGCCGGCAAGGAGACGCAGAACCCGTGCCGGTGGATACCGAAGACGAAATCGGAAGGCTTGCGGTTGCTTTCAATGAGTTGTCCGAATCTTTGAGAAAAAGACAGGCGGAGAATTTACAGCTTGAAGGCCAGCTCAGGCAGGCCCAGAAATTAGAAGCACTGGGGACGCTTGCCGGCGGCATTGCTCATGATTTCAACAACGTTCTTTCTCCTATTTTCGGTTACACGGAAATGTCAATGGACGAGTTGTCAGAAAATGATCAGCTTTACCATAATCTGCAGCAGGTGCTTTTAGCCGCCGGCAGGGCGAAGGAACTGGTAAAGCAGATACTGGCGTTTAGCAGGCAGAGTAAAAAGCGGAAAACGCCGCTGCAGGTTCAAATCGTTCTAAAGGAGGCCTTAAAGCTTTTGCGGGCCTCGCTTCCAAGCACAATTGCCATAAACGAGCAGATTGACAGCAACTGCAACTCGGTGATTGCTGATCCGACCGATATCCACAGGATCGTAATGAATCTGGGAACAAACGCGTATCATGCAATGCGCGAGCAGGGCGGAGAACTTAATGTGGTACTGGAGGAAAAGAAGCTTAACAAAGAGGACATCCGCGGTATGTCCCTGGATTTGTCCCCTGACAGGTATGTGAGGCTTAGCGTGGGCGATACCGGCCAGGGCATGGATAAAAAGACTTTGCAGCGGATTTTTGATCCCTATTTTACCACCAAAACCGCGGGCGAGGGAACAGGAATGGGGTTGTCTATGGTCCATGGGATAGTCAAGGGGTATAGCGGCGATATCCGGGTTAAAAGCGAGCCGGAAAAAGGCTCCCTGTTCGAAATTTACCTGCCCTGCCTGGAAAGCGATGCTCCGGGAAACGGTGCCGGAGCTGAATGGCCGGTCCCGGGCGGAACCGAGCACGTATTGCTTGTGGATGACGAATTTCAAGTCGCCTGTATGTTAAAGCAGATGTTAGAGCAGATGGGCTACCGGGTAACGATGTGCACCAGCAGCGCTGATGCTCTGGCGGCATTTGAAGCGCATCCCGAAAGCTTTGATCTTATCATAACCGATCAGACAATGCCGAATATGACCGGCGATGAACTGGCCCGGGAGTTAATCAGCCGCCGCAAGGACATTCCCGTTATCCTCTGTACCGGCTTCAGTGAAAAGATCACGGAGCAGGAGGCAAGAAGCAAGGGCATACGGGCTTTTCTCATGAAGCCAGTAGTTAAGCGGAAACTGGCTGTTACCATCAGGGATATTTTGTAAAACGGAACAATGATGGCTTCGTAAAAAGTCCAATATCTGCGTTGCGCTGCATATCTCCGGAATTTCACGTACGATTAAGTACGCTGCATTCCTCGATATTTGCGCGCCTTGATCTTGAACTTTTTACTTTGCCATCTAAAAATTGACTT
>JAIPDT010000064.1 GCA_021737545.1 Desulfobacteraceae bacterium | reverse complement strand
AGGAAAAAGCTTTAGAGCCCCTGATTACGGAATACATCCCGATCAGCTATGCAAACGCCGGAGACGAGGTGCTTCCGCATGTCAAGGACATTCTTTCGGAGCGTGGCAAGGTAAGCGTGGATGCCCGCAACAACCAGTTAATTATAACAGATACGCAGGAGAAGATAAACAAAGCGCGCGAAGTAATCGACCAGATAGACAAGGTAACACCCCAGGTGGTTATAGAAGCGCGTATTGTTGAGGTAAGCGAGGACTATCTCAAGGACGTTGGAACCGAATTCAGCCTGGAGAGAAACAATATTACCAGTTCCACTCTCAGCGGAGAGTACAGCCAGACCTTATCCATGAACAATCCCGCTAGCAGCCAGTCCAGCATAGGGTTCTCGTTTGCCAATCTCGGTACTCCGCTGACCCTGGATGCCAAGCTGACTGCACTGGAAGAACAAAACGACGTTAAAATTATTTCCTCGCCCAAAATCGTCACCCTTGACAACAAGAAAGCCAAAATTACCCAGGGGTATGAATACCCTTATCAGACGGTCGAAGATGACGAGGTAAACATTGAATTCAAGAATATTGACCTCACCCTTGAAGTAACCCCGCATGTTACTCCGGACAAAAGGATTGCACTTCAGATCTATGTGACCAAAAATGATATTGCCGAACAGACTGCAGAGGCACCGGCGCTTTCAACAAACGAGGCTGAAACCGAACTCCTGGTAGAGGACGGCTCCACGATCGTGATCGGCGGTATTAAGAAAAACACCATTACCGAAAGAGTTTCGGGATTTCCGGTGCTAAAAGATATTCCAATGATAGGGTGGGTGTTTAAAAGAAAATCCAATGAAAGAGAAAAAAGCGAATTGCTGATATTCATGACTCCGCGTATTGTTCGGCTGGAGCAGCGGGGAATGACAGCGGCTTCGCAGAATTGATTTCATTTGAATAAAAGGAAAAGACGAAATGGAAGCATTTGTTTATATAATGATATTCGTGGCCGTATGGGCGGCTCTGCAGATCTGGATTCTGCCGAAATTGGGGATTTCCACCTGAGCAAGGGACGCCTGTCAGGTGGCGGGGCCGGATTCTGAAAAAAAGGATAATAAGAAGCAGTCGGATCAAGACAAACCCGGAAATAATTAATAAGGATGGAAAAATATGTCACGCGGAGTCAACAAGGTAATTCTGATCGGCCGTTTGGGCCGTGATCCGGAAATCAGATACACCCAGGACGGCCAGGCCGTGGTCAATTTCCCAATGGCCACCAGCCAGGAATGGCGGGACAAGACATCCGGGGAAAAGCGGGAGAAAACCGAATGGCACCGTATTGTTGCTTTCCGAAAGCTGGGTGAAATCTGCGGGGAATACCTCTCAAAGGGAAAGCAGGTATATATTGAAGGCCGCCTGCAGACCCGTTCCTGGGAACAGGATGGCACGACCCGCTACATTACTGAAGTTGTGGCAAACGACATGCAGATGCTGGGCGCCAAGGGCGCGGATAACAGCGGTGGGTATGATGGCGGATACAATGCGGGTCAGACCTACCAGGATGAGCCGGAATCTCAATCCTCGCCGGAAGGCGGAGGGGGTGATGACGATATCCCGTTTTAGTTGTTATCTCGGAAATGAACCCTGATCCTTGCCCGGATCGGTAACCAAGCCGGTAACCCGGAGCTTTTTAAGGTCCGGGTTTTATTCTATTCCTCTTTTTTCTTTTCTTTGTTTGTGTTTTCGATCTGTTCGTCGTCGCTGGAAACCCCTTTTTTGAAGTTGCGGATTCCCTTTCCTATGCCCGCGCCAATTTCGGGCATCTTGCCCGCCCCGAAAATAATCAGTATAATAACCAAAACAATAATCAATTCCGGCATGCCTAAGCCAAACATTTGGGGTAACCCTCCTTGTATTCGATTGGTGCTGCCCTGAAAATTTATTGTCAGGTGCAGCTATTATAATAGATCTTAGGCAAATACCGAAATTCTGTCAATTACTTAATTGTTAGGATCGATGAGAAGGGTAAAAAATTTTTGCGGAAATATTCTTGTCAATGGTTTTTAAATCCATTAAAATAAATATCTTTTTATAATAAAGACAGATTAACAAAGAAAGCTGATAAACCGGAAGGACAGACCATGACAACGGAATTTTACCCTTATGCTCTTGCCGCCTGGATCGGATCCTTGCCCATGGATGATCATAAAGAGGCGGTGCGGGTGATGTTTGAGCACACACCGGATATCCCCCTCTGGGTTCAGCTGCCGAAGTTTGCCGCAGAAGGTATGGTGGCTCAGTTTGCGAGGGGTATGCCGGGCTTGACGAGCAAGGACGGCAAAATATTTGTGGATGACGGAGCAGAGGATTTTGACGATGAAATGCTGGCTTTTTTTGAAGCCTATATGGCTGTTGCCGACGGCACTGAAGACATCGCAGATTCTCGCTTTGCCCTGCTCCAAGACGATGCCCCTGGCTTTTTTACCTTTGTTCGCGAGCTTGATAAGGGCGCATATAAGCCTGCGGCGGTCAAGGGTCAGGTTACAGGACCCTTTACATTCGGCACCGGGTTTGTGAATAAAGAAGGCCGGGCCGTATTTTACAACGAACAGTTAAGAGACGCCGCTGTCAAGCTTATCGCAATGAAAGCCCGCTGGCAGGTAAATCAGCTTAAAAAATACGGCCTGCCCGTAATTTTGTTTTTAGATGAACCCGCATTGGCCGGGTTCGGCTCCTCAGCCTTTATAAGTGTATCCCGCCAGGATATAGATCAATGCTTTGCGGAAGTCATCGAAGCGATACACCAGGAAGGCGGGCTTGCCGGAATACATGTATGCGCAAATGCTGAGTGGTCGGTAATCCTTGAATCCGGGGCAGACATTGTAAGCTTTGACGCTTATTTTTATTTTGACAAGTTTATTTTGTACGCCGATCAGGTCAGGCGGTTTTTAAACGACGGCCGGTTACTTGCATGGGGCATCGTGCCGACCGGAGATACCGCGGCAATTGAAAGCCAGACTCCCGAGTCGCTGCATGAGCTCTGGCAAAAGGAGGTACAACAGTTAGAGTCGCTCGGATTGAGCAGGGAGACAGTTGTCTCGCAGTCGCTTATCACCCCGAGCTGCGGCACCGGTTCCCTTTCCTTAGAGCATGCCAGGCGGGTGATAGACATGAATTATAGGCTTTCGCAGCTTATCCGCGGCAGCGAAAACAAATAGGATGCTCGTATTAACACTTAACACTTAATCACCAGGATCGACTTATGACACAAGATATACAGGAACAAGGCCAGGGCTGTTTTACAGGTGCACAGCGCTACGTGTTGGACGACGAGCTTGCAGGGATCGTCAATATCTCCATGTCCCTTGAAATGCCGCTGCTTTTAAAGGGCGAGCCCGGGACCGGCAAGACCATGCTGGCCCACGCCATTGCGGAAAACCTGAGCATGCCGCTGATTGTTTTAAATGTGAAATCCAACATGAAGCTAATAGATGCTCTTTATCAGTATGATACACTTACCCGTTTAAACGACAGCCGTTTCGGGGACTCCACCCGTGATGTTAGCCGCATCGAGGACTATATAAAAATGGGCAAGATCGGCCAGGCCTTCACGGCTAATGAGCGGACCGTTCTGTTGATCGACGAGATTGATAAGGCGGACACAGATTTTCAGGATGACATGTTAGATGTGCTCGACCAGATGGAATTCGATATAATCGAGATTGACAAGACCATCAGGGCAAAACACAGGCCGGTAATAGTGATTACTTCGAACGCGAAAAAGAATCTTTCGGATCCGTTTCTGGGCAGGTGTAATTTTCATCACATAGCGTTTCCGGATCCGGAGATGATGCGTCGCATTATAAACGTTCATTTTCCGGAAGTCGATACAGAGCTGATGAAAAATGCTATTGATACGTTCTATCAGCTAAGGCAAATAGACGCAGTGGAGAAAAAGCCAGCCACCCGGGAGTTGATTAACTGGATTAGAGCCTTATCCATGGACCCTGACTTTAAGCCCAAACAACTGGCCAAGGGCGAGATCCCTTATCTGGGAGTGCTTTTCAAGAAAAGCCAGGATTATGCTGCCGCCGCAAACAGGGTGCAGCGAAAAAGAAAGTTTTAGGGGCATCCTGCCATGTTTGTGGATTTTTTCTACAAGTTAAGAGATGCGGGGATACCCGCAACTCCGACCGCCTTTCTGACTTTACACAGGGCTCTTCAAAAAGGGCTTGTAATGTCCTTGTCTGACTTCTACACGGCCGCCAGGGCCATTCTGGTTAAAAGTGAGCGGTATTTTGACCTTTTTGACCAGATTTTCGCCCATTTTTTCGAGGGCGCGGAAATGCCGGATGTGGAGAGTTTAGAGTTGGACGGGATTGCAAAGGCGCTTTTGGATCAGTGGCTTTCCGATCCTCAGACAGTGGCTGACGCACTCGGGGCGGATCCAGAGCAATTGCAGAAACTTTCACCGGACGAGCTGCTCGAGTATTTCAAGGAAAGGCTAAAGGAGCAGACTGAAAGGCATGAAGGAGGCAACCGGTGGATCGGCACCGGCGGTACCTCTCCGGTGGGTCATTCCGGATACCATCCCGGAGGCATGCGCGTGGGCGGAGAGTCGCGCAATAAGTCCGCGGTCAAGGTTGCCAATGAGAGGCGCTACAAGGATTACTCCAGAACCGGACCGCTGACGCAATCCTCCATGGGCGAAGCTTTAAAGCGCCTGCGCAACCTGGTGCCCGACGGCCCGAAGGACCAGATAAACGTCGGGGAAAGCATTTACCAGACCATGAAAAACGCGGGCGAAATAGAGATAGTTTTTGACAGGAGATTAAAAGACAGGCTAAAGGTGATTCTGGCCATAGACAACGGCGGCTTTTCCATGGACCCCTATGTACCGATTGTCCAGACCCTGTTTAATTATGCGCGATCCCAGTTCAAGGAGCTTAAAACCTATTTTTTCCATAATACCATTTACGACGCCCTGTGGGAAGATCCCGCAAGGATTCGCAAGCCCAAGCCGGTGGCGGAATTTGCGGGGATGGATCCGGAAACCCGCCTGATCCTTGTGGGGGATGCCAGTATGGCCCCATACGAACTCATGGCGCGTGACGGCTCTATTTACATCCAGGAGAGAAGCGGCAGGGCAAGTATAGAACAATTGCAGTTTCTGGCGGAGACATTTCCGCACAATGCATGGCTAAACCCGGTGCCGGCCCGCATGTGGACATATACCAGAACCATTAACATTATCCGCCAGATTTTTCCGATGTTCGAACTCACCATCGACGGACTGGAACAGGCCGTGGGCCAGCTTATGGCGGCGTAGAGATTATCAATCAAACGGAGGTTTAGATGATTTTAACCAAAAGGTTAAACAAGTACAGGGCAATACCGTTTTTGCTTTTTTTGCTGATACTCGGAGCCGCCTCTGCGGCCGCTGCTCAACAGCGGATGGCCGTATCCGTTGATGTGGCGAATATCCGTTCCGGCCCCGGCACCGAGCATGAGCAGCTCTGGCGAGTGGAGCGTTACACGCCGATCAAGGTTCTCGATTCTCAGGACGGCTGGTATTTTTTCGAGGATTTCGAGGGTACAAAGGGCTGGATCCATAAGGATCTTGTTTCGGATACCAACAGTGTGATTACAAAAAAAGGCTTAATCAATATACGTAAGGGCCCGGGTACGGATTACGAAGTGGCATTTCAGGCGGAAAAAGGCGTGCCTTTCAAGGTTATGGAAAAAAAGGGCGATTGGATTCATATCCAGCATGCAGACGGAGAAAAGGGGTGGATTTACGGCGGACTGGTATGGTAGGCTCTGAATTTTCAAGCCGGGCATAAAGCAGAGTAGAAAGGAAAGGTAACAAGATGTGGCTTTTTCAGTTGATCCTGATAAGAAGACAATCGTTTGTGTTGGCTCGGCCCTGGTCGATATGCTGGCAAACGAGGACGACGGTTTCCTGGAGGCCGCGGGGGCGGCCAAGGGCGGTATGACCCTGGTAGAGCGGCAATATATTGACGAGCTGGTGGAAAAGACCTCCAATCCGCCTGTAACGGTCTGCGGAGGCTCGGCGTGCAACACGGCAGCGGGCGTGGGCATGCTGGGCGGTTCTGCCCGGTTTGTCGGCAAGCGGGGCGAGGATCGCCTGGGCGATATTTTCGAGGCGGATCTGGAAAGGCACTGCGTGGAGCCGTATCTTTTCCGATCAAAGACACCCACCGGCCGGGTGCTTTCTGTGATAACCCCTGATGCACAGAGAACCATGTTTACCTGTCTGGGCGCTTCCGCGGAGATGGCTCCCGAAGAGATTGTTCCTGAATGTTTTGCAGGCGCCGGAATCGTGCATCTGGAAGGCTATCTTTTATTCAACAGGGATCTTATGGCTGCGGTCCTGGAGACCGCCAGGGCATCAGGGGCAAGGATCAGCCTGGATCTGGCAAGTTTTAACGTGGTGGAGGAATCCCGGGATCTTTTAAACCGGATAGTGTCAGACTATATCGACATCCTTATAGCCAATGAAGACGAGGCATTTGCTTATACCGGCATCAAGGATGAAGAAGAATCATTAAACGCCCTTGCAAAAGAGTCCGAAATCGCAGTTTTAAAACTCGGCCCCAGAGGCAGCATCATTAAAGGACATGAAGAGACGGCCCGGATCGAGGGCATGGGCGACGGCAGCGCAGTGGATACTACCGGAGCCGGAGACCTGTGGGCGGGCGGATTCCTCTGCGGTCTTATAAACGGCTATTCCCTGCACAAAAGCGGCGCCCTGGGTTCTGCATGCGGCTACGAGGTATGCCAGCTCATAGGCGCCAAGATCGAGCAAACAGGCTGGCGGCGTATCAGAGAGATTCTATCAGAATAATATAAAATTTTTCCCGGAGCACGGAAAACGAAAATGGCGGAAAATTCTAACAGAACCAGGACCCCCGAGCCGGAAGCAGAGACACCAGACTTTTTGCAGCGGTATGCAGCCCGGGTTCAGGTCTTTGCCCGGGCATGGAAAAAGCAGCTTATAGCCGCCGGAGCTATTTTCTGCGCGGTTATAATAGTCGGAGCCGGAGTGCTTTATTTTCTTGATCAGGCCAGGGACAAGGCTTCGGCCATGCTTATCAGTACCACCAGACATTATGAAAACCTGGACCGGAGTGCTGATAAAAAGGAGCTTGAAAAAGTAAAACAAGAGTTCCGGCATTTGATTGATGAATACGGATATACTGATGCGGCCAAAATAGCGCTTCTGCAGTATGCCGGCATATGTTACCGCACCGGGGATTATGAAAAAGCCGTTTCGCTTTATCATCGCGCATATGAAGAATTTAAGGCCAAGCCCCGTTTCAGAGGACTGGCCTTAAACGGCATGGCACATGCCCATGCCGCAAAAGGCGAAAATGAAAAAGCTGTGGAGTTTTATCAGCAACTGGTTGAAGATCAATACCCGGAATTGGAAGACCAGGCTCTTTTCAACCTGGGACTCCTTTACAGTCGTACCGGCAAACCGGAAAAAAGCCGGAAGGCCTATGAAAGGCTCGTATCCGAATATCCGGATTCAATTTTTGCCGAACCTGCCAGAGACCGGCTTTCCGGATAAGACAGGTAAGCCGGTTCCTGCGCAAAAAAACCCTCCTTAACGATGCCCGGATGCCATGTCCCGTGCCCTTGCCGACAGCGTAACCATTTTTGGTCAGATAGAGCGCGTGACCTACACGAATCCAGAAAACGGATTTACCATCGCACGGGTTCGGGTGCGGGGGAGGCGCGAACCGGTCACTGTGGTGGGCCGGTTCATGGAGCCCACGCCGGGAGAGGTCATGGATATGACCGGCACCTGGAAAATTCATCCCACCTATGGAGAGCAGTTCGAAGTAGACTCTTATAGCATCAGAGCGCCTTCCACTATAAACGGCATCAAGAAATACCTGGGCTCCGGGCTGGTAAGAGGCATCGGCCCGGTGATGGCAGAGCGCATTGTGGACTGTTTCGGTAAGTCATCTCTTGACGTTATTGAAAATAACCCTGACCGGCTCCGGCAAGTCGAGGGTATCGGAGAAAAGCGTATAGAGATGATCCGGCAGGCATGGGCCGAGCAAAAGGAAATCCGCAATGTTATGCTTTTTTTGCAGTCCCACGAGGTGAGCGCGGCATACGCCGTGCGCATCTTCCGCAGGTACGGACAGGATGCAGTGGAAGTGGTAACCGAAAACCCCTACCGTCTTGCAACCGATATTTCCGGCATCGGGTTTTTGACCGCAGATAAAATCGCCGGTAAGCTCGGGTTTGAAAAGAACCATCCGCTGCGTATCCGGGCAGGCGTACTCTACGTGTTAAACCAGCTGGCCGACGAAGGCCATGTTTATTATCCTTATGAATTCCTGATTGAAAAGGGCATTGAAATCCTTGAGACCGGCAAAGACCGGGTTGCTGAGGCGATTGAGGATGCGTCCTCTGATCGGGAATTGGTAATAGAAGAGATCGGTTCAGGGATACAAGGCTGCGAATCCGGCAGGGCTGTTTATCTGACACGGTTTTATGTATGTGAGACCGGTATTGCCAAGCATTTTGCCAGGCTTTGCGAGGCTCCCAAATCGGTGCGCGCCATAAACACCGAGCGGGCCCTGCAGTGGGTGGAGCAGCAGCTTGATTTTTCCCTGGCAGACAACCAGAAGGCGGCGGTGCGTTGTGCTGCGCAAAACAAGGTCATGGTAATCACCGGAGGGCCCGGGACCGGCAAAACAACCATTATAAGGGCGGTTCTTGAAATATTCAAGCAACTGCACGTAAGGACTCTGCTTGCCGCCCCCACCGGGCGGGC
Source organism: Desulfobacteraceae bacterium (assembly GCA_021737545.1). Taxonomy (GTDB): domain Bacteria; phylum Desulfobacterota; class Desulfobacteria; order Desulfobacterales; family Desulfosalsimonadaceae; genus Desulfosalsimonas. The sequence goes on along the minus strand of JAIPDT010000064.1, from coordinate 4,233 downwards.
GGCAAAGAAAATGACCGAAGCTACCGGGCATTCCGCGGGCACCATTCACCGGCTGTTGTCTTTTAATGCCCAGGAGGGCGGGTTTCAGAAAAACCAGGACAACCCGCTTAAGTGCGATATGCTCATCGTGGATGAAGCTTCCATGATTGATACCGTGCTTATGTATAATCTTTTAAAAGCCGTGCCTCCGGCTGCCACCCTGGTCCTGGTCGGAGACGTACATCAATTGCCCTCGGTCGGCCCGGGAAACGTGTTAAATGACGTGATCGCCTCTGAGGCGGTGCCGGTGGTTCGTCTCTCGGAGATTTTCCGCCAGGCCCGGCAGAGCAGGATAATTGTCAACGCACACCAGATAAACAGCGGCATAATTCCGGAACTCCAAGCCAGGGAGGAGGAAACAGATTTTTACTTTATAGAGCAGCAGGAGCCGGAAAAAGTGGTTGACATTATCGTGGAACTGGTGTCAAAACGCATACCCCGGCGATTTTTCTTTGATCCCGTAGATGACGTGCAGGTTCTGTCGCCCATGCACAAGGGAGTTTGCGGAACCGCAAACCTGAACCGGCTGCTCCAGGAAAGGCTTAACCCTGGAAAAACGCAGATAAGCGCGGGGGGATCGGTGTTCAGACTGCAAGACAAGGTGATGCAGATCAGGAACAATTATGAAAAACAGGTGTTTAACGGCGATATCGGCCGGGTCGCCGCAGTTGAAGACGAATTCCGGCAGGTAAAGATCGGGTTTGACGGCAGGGAAATCGACTATTCGTTTACCGAGCTCGACGAGGTGTTACCCGCATACGCCGTATCCGTTCATAAGTCCCAGGGCTCGGAATTTCCGGTGGTGGTGATGCCGGTTTTGACCCAGCACTATATAATGCTGCAGCGCAACCTGCTCTATACAGCGGTCACCAGAGGGCGGCGGCTGGTGGTTCTGGTTGGAACAAAAAAGGCCCTGGCGATTGCAGTTAAAAATGACAAGCCCGGGCGGCGTTATACGCATCTGGCATCCAGAATAGCCGCCACGCGAAAGCCTCTGCAATAAGAAGCAAAAGGAGCGTTTGAAGTGAAAATTATCATCGTGGGCGCAGGCGAGGTTGGCTATCACATCGCAAACCGGATGTCTTTTGAAAACAAGGACGTGGTTGTAATCGACCGTGATCCCGCCGCGATCCAGCGTGTTTCGGACAATGTGGATGTTGAGGCCATAAGCGGTTCCGGCAGCAGCCCCAGAGTTTTAAAGGAGGCGGGGCTCAAAGAGGCTGAAATCCTGCTGGCTGTAACAGACAGCGACGAGACCAACCTGGTGGCGTGCCTGATGGCCGATGTGATCTCGCCTACCACCAAGAAACTGGCCCGCATCAGGGACGGGGACTTTGACCCCTATCATCAGGTGTTCTATGAGCAGTCTCCTCATATAGATACGGTGATCAACCCGGAGATCGAGGTGGTAAAAAGTATTGAGCGGTTCCTTAGCATCCCGGGTGCCGTGGATGTAAGCGACTTTGCCGACGGCATGCTAAGGTTTGTTGGCCTTTATCTGGATCAGGGCAGCCGGCTGGCTGGTATTCGGTTAAAAGAAATCCCTGAAAAAATCGCCCAGCGGATCCTGGTGGCGGCGGTGGTCAGAAAAGAGGAACTCATTATACCGGGCGGCGATGCACGCCTGTATCCCGGCGACCTGGTCTATTTTATAAGCGAGGAAAAAGGGCTTGCCTCTATCTTAAAAGCCTTTGACAGGGAGTCAAGGCCTGTGCGCCGCACCCTGATCGTGGGCGGAGGCCGGATCGGCACCCGGCTGGCGACAGCGCTTGAAAAAAAAGGTATTCAAACCAAGATTATCGAGCGCTCTCCTGTACGGTGCAGCGAACTGGCGGCTGAAATGAAAAGGCTGTTGTCATCCAGGGCGATGGCTCTGATCAGCGCCTGCTCACAGAGGAAAACATCAGGGAAATGGATGCAGTGGTCACTCTTACAAACGACGAGGAGACCAATATACTGGTATCGCTTCTTGCAAAACGCATGGGTGCGGGCAAAACAATTACCAAGTTAAACAAGTTCGGCTATTTTCCGCTGATGCCCGCGATCGGAATTGAGCAGGTAGTCAGTCCACGGCTTTCAGCCATCAACACAATCCTTCAGCATATCCGCCGCGGAAAGGTCCTTTCCGTGCGAACCCTGACAGATGAACAGGCTGAAGTAATGGAGGCCGAAGCCCTGGAAACCTCGGATATTGTCGGCAAGCCTTTGCGTACTTCTTCTCTGCCCAAGGGATCCCTTATAATCGGAATTATCCGGGAAGGCCATGTACTTATCCCCTCAGGAGAAAGCGTGATAGAGCCCGGCGACCGGATCATTATTTTTGCCAAGCGCCAGGTGGTTGCCAAGATTGAAAAGATCCTCACTGTGAAGCTGGAGTTCTTCTAGTATGCGCTGGGGCTTTGTGCTTCAGTACGTCGGGATACTGGTTTTTTTCTTGGGCCTGACAATGCTGTTACCATTGGGGGTTGACCTTTTTTACAGAGACGGAAGTGCGATTGCCCTTGCTGAGTCAGCAGCGATTGCGGTGTTGTGCGGCGGGGTTTTGTTCTCGGCGTTCCGCCGGGAGAAAACCGAACACATAAGCCAGCGCGAGGCAATGACCATAGTTGCATTCGGCTGGGCGGCAATCGGGTTTTTCGGAGCCTTTCCGTTTTATATAAGCGGTATGGTTCCAACTTTTGCAGATGCATTTTTCGAGTCTGTATCCGGTTTTACCACCACCGGAGCTTCTGTGCTGACAGAAGTGGAATCAGTCGCAGGAGGCCTGCTGTTTTGGAGAAGCTTTATCCAGTGGCTCGGCGGCATGGGTATTATTGTGTTGACCGTCGCGATTCTGCCGTTTCTGGGAGTAGGCGGATTTCAGCTCTATAAGGCGGAAGTGCCCTCTCCGGTGCCGGACAAGCTAAGACCCAGAATCCGGGATACTGCAAAAGCTCTTTGGAAAGTATACCTTCTTTTTTCTCTGGCAGAAGTTCTGTTGCTTTTGCTCGGCGGCATGACGCTTTATGATGCCTTGTGCCACACCTTTACCACCATGCCTACAGGCGGCTACTCCACAAAGAACCTTTCGATAGCTTATTTTGACAGCCTGTATTTTGATGTTGTGATCATGGGGTTTATGGTATTGGCAGGTATTAACTTTTCGCTTCATTTCCGGATGCTGCAGGCAAAGCCGCTTGCCTACTGGCGCAACCCCGAGTGTAGGTATTTTATTTTCATCCTGTTAATATTAATCTGCGTGGTAAGTATCAATCTTTTCGGTCCGGTCTATGATACCTTGGGCGAAAGTCTGCGTTACGGAGCCTTTCAGGTGATTTCCATACTGACCACCACCGGATATGCAACCGCTGATTATAACCAGTGGCCCGCATTGGCCCGGCTGATCCTTCTGATGTCTATGTTTGCAGGAGCCTCCGCCGGATCCACCGGCGGAGGCATGAAAATAATGCGGATTATGGTGTGTTTTAAATTCTGTTACAAGGAATTGTTCAATCTGTTGCACCCCCATTCTGTTTCATATGTGAAAATCGCGGGCCGGCCGGTGCCGGACACGGTTATCAACGGTGTGCTGGGTTTTTTGGCTCTTTATATAGGTATTTTTGCTCTGTGCTCGCTCCTTCTGGCAGCCATGGGCGTGGATTTCGTCACTTCCTTTTCCGCGGCTGCGGCCTCCATCGGCAACATAGGGCCCGGATTGGCCCTGGTGGGTCCGACCGGCAATTATGCCGATATTCCCTATTTCGGCAAATGGCTGCTTTCCCTGGTAATGTTGCTGGGGCGGCTGGAAATTTATACCATAATTATATTCCTGGTGCCGGAATTCTGGCGGAAATAGCGCCGGCATCAGCCCGTAACAGCCTTTTATCCTTTTAACCGGTTTGAAAATTTTCCCAAAGGTTTTACTTTTAATATTGACAATCGGTTCGGAAATATATACAAAAATAACTTTATTGAGCCTGCTGGACTGGGCCGTTAACTCAGTTGGTAGAGTATCTGCCTTTTAAGCAGAGAGTCGTTGGTTCGAGTCCAACACGGCCCACCAAAAAGCTCTTTTTTTGCGTCCCCATCGTCTAGCCCGGTCCAGGACACCGGCCTTTCACGCCGGCGACAGGGGTTCAAATCCCCTTGGGGACGCCACCTTTTCCAAAGATTCCATGTGTTCATGTGTAATGTTCATGTGGAATTTTTATTTTT
>JAIPDT010000063.1 GCA_021737545.1 Desulfobacteraceae bacterium | reverse complement strand
AAGTCAATTTTTAGATGGCAAAGTAAAAAGTTCAAGATCAAGGCGCGCAAATATCGAGGAATGCAGCGTACTTAATCGTACGTGAAATTCCGAAGATATGCAGCGCAACGCAGATATTGGACTTTTTACGAAGCCATCATGATTAAGGAGGTGTTTTTATGGAAACAATAAGTTTACAGATTCCCAATATTTCATGCAATCATTGTGTGATGACTGTTAAAAACGAGCTTTCCGAGATCGAAGGGGTCAGCTCGGTGGAGGGTGATGCGGATAAAAAGCAGATCACGATCCGGTATCAGGACCCTGCAAGCCTGGATCAGATTTATGAAAAATTAAAAGAAATAAATTACCCGGCACAATAGCCGGACTAAGGAAAAGACTTGTGAAAACGGAAAACACGGTACAGGAGAGCCTTAAACAAAAACAGGGCGCCGGTGCGGGCCTCAGGCTGCCTGTCACGGGCATGACATGTGCCAATTGCGCTGCCAATATAGAGCGAAGCGTTCGCAAACTTGCAGGCATACGTTCTGCTGACGTCAATTTCGGCGCAGAGCAGTTAAACGTGGACTATGATCCGGCGCAGGTGAGCGCAGCCGAAATTGTACAGCAGGTAAAAAAAGCCGGCTACGGGGTGGCCACCCGGGAGGTTGATCTGCCCATTACCGGCATGACTTGTGCCAACTGCGCTGCCAATATCGAACGGGCCCTGAATAAAAAAACTCCGGGAGTGGTTTCCGCATCGGTTAGCTTTGCCGCGGAAAAGGCAAGTGTTGAATACATCCCGTCGGTAATCGATCTTGAGGGAATTGTCCGGGCAATCCGCAAGGCAGGATATGATGCGGTGATTCCCGATGAAGACGAGGATCTGGCCGAAGACGCCGAAGCTGCGGCCAGAAACGCCGAGGTGCGCGATCAGACAGTGAAGTTCCTTGTAGGACTGCTTTTTACCCTGCCGCTGTTTGTGCTTTCCATGGGACGGGATTTTCAGATTTTGGGCCCGTGGGCGCATGCCATCTGGGTCAGCTGGTTGTTTTTTGTGCTCGCAACTCCTGTGCAGTTTTATACGGGCTGGGATTATTACTCAAGCGGGCTTCGCAGTATTGCAAACCGCGGCGCCAACATGGATGTGCTGGTGGCAATGGGTTCTTCCGTGGCTTATTTTTATTCACTTGCCGTGCTTTTATTTTCGATCCCGGGCGGCCACCTTTATTTTGAAACCTCGGCAATGATCATCACCCTTATCAAGTTCGGCAAACTGCTTGAGACACGGTCCAAGAGAAAGACCGGCGGTGCGGTCAGAAAACTTATGGGGTTGCGGCCAAATACCGCAGTGGTGCTCGAAAACGGGGAAGAAAAGGAGGTTCCGATAAAACGGGTGGAAAAAGGCTGGCGGCTTCTGGTAAGGCCGGGCCAGCGCATTGCTGTGGACGGAACCGTGGTGGATGGTCAGTCCTCTGTGGATGAATCCATGCTCACCGGAGAATCCGTGCCTGTCGGCAAAAAGCCGGGTGATACCGTCATCGGAGGCACTATCAACGTGGACGGTGCCATGGAATTTGAAGCCACCAGAGTGGGTAAGGAAACCGCCCTGGCCCAGATCATACGCATGGTCCAGGAAGCCCAGGGCAGCCGGCCGCCGATTCAGGCCCTGGCCGACCGGGTGGCCTCGGTGTTTGTGCCGGCAGTGATCGCCGCAGCTTTTGTAACCTTTGCCATATGGATGTTGGTAACAGGAGATTATGTTCCGTCCATGATCAGGCTGGTCTCTGTGTTGGTAATAGCCTGTCCCTGCGCGCTGGGGCTTGCAACGCCCACCGCGGTTATGGCCGGCACCGGCAAAGGTGCTGAAAACGGCGTGCTGTTTAAAAGCGGAGAAGCCCTTGAAACCGCTGAAAAGCTTGATACCATACTGCTGGATAAGACCGGTACCCTGACAGCGGGAGAACCCGGCGTAACCGATGTGGTAGCCGCAGAGGGCGGGGAAGAAGATATACTTGCACTTGCTGCAACAGTAGAGAAAGGATCGGAACATCCCATAGGAAAGGCGATTGTACGGGAAGCTGCCAACCGGGGGTTGACTGCTGGCCGGGTCTCTGAGTTCCGGTCGTTTGGTGGAGACGGGGTAAGTGCAACAGTGGACGGCCGAGTTGTAAAGGTAGGCAGGATAGACTGGTTCCAAGGTCAGGGAATGGATCTTTCCAAACTGCAAGACGAAATCCTCAACCTGCAGAACAGGGGCAAAACCGTTGTAATGGTCGCTGATGAGGCTCAGCCGCTGGGACTTATCGCCGTAGCGGATACGATAAAGCCTGAGTCCAGGGAAGTGGTGGGTCTGCTCCATGATTACGGCATAACCGTGGCAATGCTAACCGGCGACCACAGAACCACCGCATCCGCAATCGCCGAAAAACTGGGAATCGACGAGGTGTTCGCAGAAGTCAGGCCGGATGAAAAAGCGGCAAAGGTTAAGTCCGTCCAGGGACAAGGAAGCAGGGTGGGCATGGTAGGCGACGGCATCAACGACGCCCCGGCCCTGGCGCAGGCTGATGTGGGTTTTGCCATAGGAAGCGGCACGGATGTTGCCATTGAGACCGGAGATGTGGTGCTTTCTTCGGGGAACCTCCATGGAGTGATACGCGCTCTTAGCATAAGCCGTAAAACCATGCGTACCGTGCGCCAGAATCTGTTCTGGGCTTTCTGCTACAATGTGGTGCTTATCCCGGTGGCCGCGGGTGTTTTAAATCCTTTTGAAACACTGCCCATGCTGCTTCGCCAGCTTCATCCCATACTGGCCGCTCTTGCGATGTCGTTTAGCAGCATCTCGGTTGTCACAAATAGCCTGTTGTTATACAGGACAAAAATAAAATAAATCCGAATTATAATATTAAGGGAGGTCGGATACGATGAATGTTGACAAGTTGGTATTCAGGGTTGCAGGTATATTAATTCTGGTATCGTTGTTTTTATACTTGGTCCACAGTCCATACTGGCTGTTTCTTACTTTGTTTGTGGGGGCTAACATGCTGCAGGCATCCTTTTCAGGGTTCTGCCCCCTGGCAAAAATATTGAGGTTTTTCGGTGTCAAGCCGGGCGGCGCTTTTGAGTAATTTTTGCGCCTGAGGCGACTCTGCCGGAAAAATGAATCATTCTGAATTAGAAGTTCTATACGCCAAATATAATCGCAGAAAATACGTGCATCCCGATCCCCTGGAATGCATTTATGCTTATGACAGTGTCCGGGACAGGGAAATTGCGGCTTTTGTGGCGGCAGCTCTTGCATACGGAAACGTCTGGCAGATATTAAAAAGCGTTACTGCTGCACTGGCAATAATGGGCGAGTCACCTCACAGGTATCTTGAGCAGTCTTATTATGCAGACCTTGACGCCGATTTTTCCGGTTTTGTGCACCGGTTTGCAAAAGGTCCTCACATGGCAGCTATGCTTGCCGGTTTAAAGGGGGTGATCTGCGAGTTCGGCAGCCTGCAGAGTGCTTTTGAAGCCGGCGGTTCAGCCGTGGATGCCTCGTATATGCCTGCTTTGACGGCTTTTGCTGACAACATACGCGCCCGTTCCCCGCAGGATCCCGGACATCTGATACCGTATCCGCAGAAGGGAAGCGCCTGCAAGAGGCTGTGGCTTTTTTTGCGATGGATGGTGCGCTGCGATGAAGTAGACCCGGGCGGATGGGAGAAAATGTCCGCCTCGAAGCTGGTGGTTCCGATCGATATTCATATGTACAGAGCCTGCTGCAATCTGGGATTTACGAAGCGCCGGCAGGCGGATATGAAAACCGCACTTGAAATAACAGCCGGCTTTGCCGGTATGGTGCCAGAAGACCCTGTCCGCTATGATTTCGTTCTCACCCGCCCCGGCATTCGGGGGGAATGGTAGATCGCCCGGCATAAATTTTTGTTTGACCCCTCCTGTAAGGTTTGTTAACTATAAAAACGTTGATAACGTACGTGGGGATGTAGCTCAGCCGGGAGAGCGCGGCGTTCGCAACGCCGAGGTCAGGGGTTCGATCCCCCTCATCTCCACCAGCTCTCTCATAAAATCAAAAACTTATATAAGCCAAAATATGGCTGCGCTATCAACTAAGCTTCCAAATTCTAATTCCTTTATCCCCGATCCCGCCATGTTCCCAAACTGCATTGGCAGGCAGGGACGTTGTCTCATTTGGGAACAATCCTCATGATTCTGTCATCGTCGTCAGCCGGCTGCCCCCGCCCGTCGCGGTTTGAGGTGGCAAAGTACAGGTATCCGTCCGGGCCCGAGGCCACAGCCCGAATCCGGCCGTAGACGCCGCGGTAATGTTGTTTTTCAAAAACACGCTCGATTCGTGTGATTGGTCGGCTGGATTCGGGGTTATCCATTTCTGCACGCAGCATAAGTTCCCCGCGCAAGCTGCCAACAAAAAGACTGCCCTTCCATAATCCGCTTTTTTTTCCAGTGTAAAAATCCATACCCGAAGGCGGAAGATGGGGGGCGTCAAAAAGAGCAACAGGATCCTGCAGATCTTCTATCCCTGGTTTGTTTTTGAATTTTTCGAACCCGTAGAATCCGGTTGGCCGGTAAAGACAAATACCACCAACACGAAACTTTTGCCGTAATGAAAAATATTCTCATAAAATTCCTTTCTCCGGCCTGACCCGGGATATCCGGGCAAAAGCAGGCCAGGGTTCAATCAAATATTATATTTATATAAATTATTCTTGACAACAATCTGGTGCTATCCTGAAAGCTTATGAGTCTGTTGTGAGGCAAATTCATTCCGCCTGCTTGAGATCAGACGGCCTCCTTATTGATTTCCAAATTAATTGCAGACCAACCCGGTTCAAACAAAAAGGCCACTCTTTCGGCAAAGCCCCTTTTCCCTTGTTGCTGTTACTCCTCGTACATATTTTCCCTATTTTCGATCTGGAGGGATACTTCAAAAAATGGCTTCCTCCTTCAGCGAAACTTGCCCGTAGATTAAGGCCGGGCTTTATTAATTTTATTGAATTTGACACCTATCAAGCCCGCAATTATCCTTTTATGTGAAGAACAAAGCTCAATTAATACGAACAGAGCAACAGGCTAAAATAATGAGCAAGCCATATCGGAAGATGCCAACAATGCCCTGGAAAACAATACGTACGGTAAGTCTGTGGATAGTAATCGCTGTGATGGCGGGCGCGTCGGGAGGCGTATTCGAGGCCACCAATGCCATTAAATCCGGATTCATCGGCACGGCCTGTGCCGAAAGCGCTCCGGATACAGACGAGAAGGAAATCGAATGGTTTAGAGACCAGATGAGGATTTCCGAAAAATACGTAGAGGATCAGGAAGGCGTTTGGGGTGTGGCGTGGGGTCATTTTTTCACCATGGTTTTCCTGGTCCTGTTTGCCCTGGGGGCGCTCGCCGTATTTATTCAACGGCAACGAAGAACCCGGGAGATATTGGAAACAATCCGAAAGGAGATACAGGATGGCGGTTCAGGTTGAATTTCAAAAATCCGGCAAAACCACGACATGGGATGACAGCCATGAAAGCATTCTGGAGCTGGCGGAAGCAAACGGCATTGAGATTGATACCGAATGCGAAGCCGGTATGTGCGGCACCTGCAAAATCCGGCTGCTTTCCGGAAAAGTCGATATGGAGACCGAAGACGGTCTTGATGAAGACGATATAAAACAAAATATGATACTGGTCTGTGTGGCGATACCCGTAACCGATATCGTACTGGATGCCTAATCAGCCATGTGGAATGAAAAAAACATCAACGGCTTTCTGGCTGTATTTTTCGCCATTCTGGTTATGGGTTTTCTGGTTCACCAGGACCCGAGATTCGCCGGCAGCGCCTTGGGCCACAGCTTGGGCATTGTCGGCAGCATATTCATTCTGATGACCCTGATTTATCCCTTCCGCAAAAAGGTACTGAAAAAACAGGGCAAACAAAATCCTCTAAATACGCATATTACATACGGCCTGGTTGGCCCGACGCTGGTGGTGATACATTCGGGCCACAAGCTTGAAAGTCTCATCGGCATATTGATATTTCTATCGCTTGTGGTTGTGGTGTTAAGCGGCATTGTGGGGCGTTATCTCTTTAAAAAGGTTAACCGCTCCCTGAAGGAACAAAAACGGGACCACTCGGTTTTAAAGGAACGTATTGAAAACCGGAAACAGGAATTATTCGCCGCCTGCAGCTTAGACGATGCAGACAATACCGCCGGCGGGGAAATGACTGGTAGCGTATCCGGTGAACTGATGAGCCGCCCGGCAATAATGGACGAATGCGGCCACTGGCTTGATGAAGTCCGCGCGCTTGCAGAAACCGAATACAGCATGAAGTTTTTTAACCGGCTAAAAACCATTTTTACCCAATGGATCCGGATTCATTATATTATTGCCGCTATTCTGTTTGCCATGCTGATCGTTCATGTACTGACCACTCTTTATTACGGATTTCGCTGACTCCTATGAGAAAACTCGTCTTAAACGGTATAATCGCTGCCTTAATTGCAGCGGGTTTAATATGGCTCTACATGCATGAAGAAGCCGCGAAACCGGGCGTCTTAAGCAGTGCGCACGAGTTCATTGTCGACTGTGAAACTTGCCATGTCCCATATCAGGGCGCCACGAATGAGAATTGCCTGGAATGCCATTATTTCGAGACCCCTGCCGCACTGGAGCCCTGGTTACGGTTTCATGAAGTTGAAAAGAAATGTCTGGAATGCCACACTGAGCACCTCGGATATGGCGCTGACATATCCGAGGTGGATCATACCCTGTTTAATCCGGATCTTTTATGCACCGACTGCCATTATGACGCACACGAAGGCAAATTCGGCGAAGACTGCCGTGTATGCCATGATATTGATACATGGAGAATCGAGGGATTCAGGCACCCCCCGGCAGAAGAAAAAAATTGCCATCGATGCCATCAAGCCCCGGAGTCGCACCAGGAAGAAGATTTTTGGAATGAAATCATAAAAGAGCATGAAGTGATCGTAGACCGGGAAGCCCCGCCTTCTGTTAAAGAATGCGGGCGCTGCCATTCGATCCACAGGTGGGGACATTTGATGATGGAACATGACCTCTCGTAACCGAATCAAGGGGGCTAGAGCATGCCAGAAACTGAGCCTAAATCCGGATACGAGCATAAAAACCATGCCCGGCACAACCCGTTGCCGCAATTTCAGTCAAAAACAACCTGTTGATCCGGAATTGGGGCTATTTATTTCATTCCGGATGCAGCCGGGATGACTTGAACCTGTTTCACTCTGGCCCGTAATCAAACTCCATAATTTTGGCAAAATCCCTGTCTGTTCCCGGGGTAACCTCGTGATAAAGCGGGCTGTCCGGTCCCACCCGGCCGCCCATGTCATAGGTGAATTCGTCCACTGCCATAGTGTCTTATTCAGTAGCCGGTAAGCACCGCGCCCTGGGCGTCGTAGCAGGAGTGGAAATTGACAAACCCGTCTTTGGGCTCGGGCCGGGTGGCAAGCCATGGGTACGGGGCTTCTGAAAAATAAACCGGGTTGATTCGTGCGGAATCTGGCAAATCAAAATCGGTTTCCGGAAGGTGCGTTAATACGGCCGTGCCTTCAAAAAGCCTGGCGTTTTCAGGAAGGTCTTTGGTATAAAAACTGCGCCCGTTTTTTTAAACACCTTGTCAGTAACACCTACGAACAGCGCCTGACACGTGGATCATATCTGATTCCAGTACCAGTCGGCAAATTCCAGGCTTTCCGGTATCCGGACCCCGGGCCTGAAGATCACGGCCTCGAAATAAAACGCCTTTAAATCCTGTGCTGCAAGGCATAGGGCCGCGGCCGGGGATATGTCTTGTGCAGGGATCCCAACGTTTTCTGAGGGCATGTGGCATCAGGTATTTGTAGCATCCGGATCCACCTTTTCTTTTCCGGTTTTTGCGCGTATAAAATTGATGATTTTTTTTATCGCAACCGCATTTCGGTCAAGGCCATGCCCAGGTTGATAGCAATAAATGGAATTGCCGGAATCAGGCGCAGGGTGAACAGGTAAAAGGCGCCCTCCCTTTTAATGCCCGCATTGATTTTGTCATACCAAGCGCCCATCTTTTCTTTTGTCCAGTTCCGGAACAGGTATCTGGCCACTGCGCAGGCAAGGGTTGCGCCGATGGTGCTGGCAAAGGAGACAATGACAAGGCCGATCCAGAATCCGAATAAAGTGCCGCCCGCCAGCGTCATGACCGCCGCGCCCGGAAGGCTCAACGCTGTAACCACAATATAGATGATAAAAAACGCGCCTGTAACCAATACGGGGTATTGGGCAAGCAGGGCCTGAAATTTTTCCCTGGATTCTTTTATGTATGCCAGGTTCATGTACCGCGCCACCTCCGCTTTGGTCTGCCGTATCCAGTGTTTTATGCCGTACAGCGGGTTGTCATTGCGTGGCGCGCCGCGCCTACCAGCGCCGCTTCGGAATGCAAAATCACGTAAACCGGTATTTTTTTCATGAGTTCGCTCATCCGGCCCTTGTGCACAAAAGCGTCCCAAAAAACCCCGCTTTCCAGAAGCGGTAAAATCCGGGGCGGTATTCCGCCGCCAAGATAGACCCCGCCTGTGGCCATTGTCTTTAGCGCCATGTTTCCGGCTTCTGCGCCCAGAACAGAGACAAACACCTCAAGGGTTTTTTGGCAAAGACCGCACGGCCGGTTTTTGTCCAATGCGCCCCTTATAATTTCCGGCACCGGATTTTGCCTGGCGGGAACCTGTTCGGCCGGACAATCCGGCTCTCCTGTAATCCCGGTGTTTTTGAAATACGCGTAAATATTGGCCAAACCCATGCCGGAACACACGCGTTCATAGCTGACATGGTCGAAGCGGTTTGCCAGGTACTCAAGCAAACCGATTTGCTCCGGGCCTGCGGGCGCAAAACTGGCATGTCCGCCTTCAGAGGCAAACGCCAGGTAGCCTGTTTTGTCCCAGACCAGAAACGCCTCTCCAAGGCCCGTGCCAGGCGCCACAACAGCTATGGTCCCGCCTGTTTCCGGGCTTGCCTTGTTGATCACATGCAGGTCGTTTTCAGCCAGCACGGCAACAGCGTTTGCAAAGGCGGTTATGTCATTTAGCAGGCAGACGTATTGAACTCCGAGGGTTTTGGCAAGCGCGGCCTCTTGCATAACCCAGGGCAGATTGGTGATTTTTGCCCGTCCGCTGATAACCGGTCCGGCCACGCCAAAGGCCGCCCGGTCAATATGGATGTCATGCTCCGACAGAAATTTTTGTATAATGGCTTCAAGGCAGGAATATTCCCTGCTCGGAAATTTTTCCTTTGCCAGTGGCCGGCGCAGGCCGCTTCGGAATGAATATACGGCCAGGTCCGTCTTGGTCCCGCCGATATCTCCCGCCAGAACAGTTATGTCTTTTCCGGTGTTGTGTGTCATGGAATCTCCCGCCGGGTGATGTATTAGGAAAATTCGCACCAAGCGCTGCGCAGCAGTTATTGGCGCACGCTGCTTTATTCCGCCGGAACTTTCAGCAGACAGCTACCTCTGTTGCTCATAGGATAAGCACAGGATTTCAGCAGTGCCAACATTTTTGTTGGTATGTAAAAACCATTTTGAAATAATTAAAAGAGATGCTGGGGCTGTGAAGGTCCGCTGTGCAAACCGACTACCCAGAAATTGATATGCTCAAACTCGGCAGGGATGTGAAAATGCGTTGGTCTTGAGGTGCGAAGAGTCAGGGCAGCCAGAGCGCATTCGTTGGACAAGGGATTCCATAGTTGAATATCTCCAGGACCGACTGTGGAAAAGTTTCCACAATTCTCAACTAAGCCGTCTTTTTTTCTCTTTTCTGACAGTCTCGGGTGTCCACCATCCATTTTCAATTCTTTTTTTCAAATCTTCGTTTGTGATCAGACAATTTGTTTGTTTTCTGAGTTTTAAAAGGTATTGGGCGTCTTCATCCAAATTGTCAAATCGCCTGATAATATCTTCGATCGGGCCGACTTCCACTCCGATCCATTTTCTTTTTTTGATCTCTGCAACCGCATAAGTGGTGCCGGATCCGCCAAAGGGGTCAAAAATGACATCATCCCTGTCAGAGGCCATTTCAATAATCCGATCCATCAGCTTGACCGGAAGTTCGTTAGAACCGTTTCTTTTTTTGTACTTCTTGTGACGGACAGGGGGGATGTCTGACCACACATCTGTTAAATTAATACCTTCAGGATTCATTTTGTTTTTATAGCCGCCGTAATCCTTTATGTCTCCCCGGCAATGCGGGCAAAGATCCATCGGGAGGCGGTCCGGATGGAAAACATTTGGCTTCTCCCTTTTACAGTAATACAGCAGGGAGTAATGGGAGGGGTAAAGCCTGCCTCTGATAGGTAAGGAATATTTAATGTTAACGCTGATCCAGTGCCGGAAAGTCAGTCTCCTGTTTAAATATTCGGCCAGATAAGAATTCCATTTCGGAAGATTCCATAAAAAAAGACTGCCTCCGTATTTTAAAACACGGATACACCCGTCAAGCCATCTTTCACACCATTTCAGATACTGTTCTGCTTTTAAATTGTCGTCTATTTTGGAGGGGTATAGTTTATTTAGATTAAATGGTGGATCAGCAAATACCAGATCTGCGGAATCACTTTCCAGATGGGGCATCAGCTCAAGGCAATCGCCTTGATACAAAGTTCCCAGTTCCGTTGCCAAAACCTTCGGAGGGGCAGGCTTCAGATCTTCATCCTTTTTAACTGCTTTTTCAATTATGGGAAATATTTCGTCTGCGTTTTGCTGAATCAAATTCCGGACAGAAGAGTTCAGAATTCCCATTTTAATTTTAAGATTTAGTTCCGAAATGCCGACTGCACTGCATATCCCTTTAAGATCACAGCCTGAAGGAAGGATATTGCATCGGTTGTAATAGGCAAGTCTTTGCACAGGCACTCCAGCCTGTTTTGAGAAGCGGTGCAAGGCCAGCTTGTCCGCTGGATCTAAATTTAATGCATTATATCAGGTTCTTCATTTTTATCTTGTCGTCATCATAATGGTGGTTTTTTATGGATACCCTGTTGTCTGAATAACATATCCCTGATCTCCATTCAATTATTTTTTTGCGGACTATAGTCTGTAGATTAAAATAAGACTTATCGGTATAAAATCTAAAACTTTACAGGAGAAAAAATTGAATCCGGCAGCCGCATTCGGACACGTACTTCGTTATTTTAGAATAAGTTCAAGGCTTTCTCAGGAACGTCTGGCCCAGGAAAGCGGATTGGACCGGAGCTATATATCGCTTTTGGAAAGGGGAATAAAACAGCCTTCCTTGACAACCATCATTCAGATCGCACAGACGCTTGATCTGTCGCCACGGGAGCTGATGGCAAAAGTGGAGGAGAAACTTCGTGAAAATAGTAAAGATTGAATTTTTGGTAAAAAGCGGTCCTTTTCATCAGTCCTCTGAGTTTGAAGCCATCCTCGATGAAATCAAAAATGCCATTTATTCCGTGAGTTATCCGGAAGGAAACGGCCAATTTGTCCTGTATCCTGTAAAAAATGCAAACGGAGTTGTTCCGATTAAAAAAGGGTTCCTGGGCTTTCTTGACAGCAATAAGTGGAAGCTTGAACACCGCATGTCCATTGCTTCAAGGTTGCGGCCGGGTATTAAAGCCGGGGCGGTTCTGTAGTTTGATTATCGGAACAAATGACAATCAGCTCAGCAAAGCCCTTGGTATACCCAAAAAAGAGGTGAAAGGGCTTCACCGGATCATGACTGAAACAGCCCAACAACATCAGTTTAGCCCCGTCCGGACCCTTGCCGGACAAATATCCGGAATAGCCAATACCATGCGCAATGAGTTTATTGTCATACTGCAAAAAACCTGAAAGCGTAACATATTATTTTTTCATTCTGTTCTTTTAACTGCGGGGCGATCACCGTGCCGGGAACCCGCTCTTTTCGCCCTTTGAATCTCCGCCTCCGTTTTCTAATGGCTTGGCTGCACAGCAGCAGGCCGGCTTGGCCGTATCCCGTGTTTTATGCCGTGCAGCGTGTTGTCATTGCGTGGCGCGCCGCGCCCAGCAGTGCCAACATTTTTTCTCATGTAAAAATCATTTTGAAATAATTTACTGTTATCTTTTCCATGTTTGCCTAAGTGGAAGAAAAAAGTTTATGCCCTGCTCGTGAATCCGCGGTAAAACCTAGTAAAAAGGATTTCTTCAAGCTTCATTTCCGGAAGTCTATATCGTTGCAGATCGCGGCAGACCTTTCGGAAGGTGATTCTTTGAAGCAATTTTTGCTGTTTTTTTGAATCATTCTTAATATTTAAGCATACAGTCCCGTTATCGTCAAATCTGGGCTAAAAGGCTCTTTGGCAAGGAGTTTATATTCTTTTACCGATAATTACAGGATCAATGGAGGAAAATATGGCACAATTCGACGCCATTATCATCGGCACGGGCCAGGCCGGCCCGGCTCTGGCAGTTCGGTTGACAGAAGCGGGATACCGGGTTGCCATTATCGAACGGCATCTTTTCTACGGCACCTGTGTGAACACGGGCTGCATTCCCACCAAGACCATGATCGCCAGCGCCAGAGCCGCGCATCTGTCAAAACATGCTGCTGATTACGGAGTGGATGTCAGCGGATCGGTGCAGGTGGATATGAAAAAGGTCAAGGCGCGAAAAGATGCAATCGTGGGCACGGCAAATGATAAGATTCCCCAGTGGATGATGGACCTGCCCAACCTGACAGTCTACAAAGGGCATGCCCGCTTCGAGGACTCCCGCACGGTCAGGGTCGGCGATGAGAGCCTTGCTGCTGAGAAGATATTTATCAATACAGGAGCCCGCGCACTTGTGCCTGCCATACCCGGTCTTGCGGATGTTGATTACATGACCAATTCCGACATGATGCGGGTTGATTTCCTTCCTGAGCACCTGATCATTATCGGAGGCAGTTATGTGGGCCTGGAATTCGCCCAGATGTTTCGCAGGTTCGGAAGCCGGGTGACGGTGATTGAAAAAGGCAACCGGTTAATCGGCCGGGAAGACGAGGATGTTTCTGGTACTGTCCGGGAGATCCTCGAAGGCGAGGGTGTGCAAATCCGCTTTAACGCCGAATGCATAGGGGTGGAAAAACATGCTGAGGGGGTTTCGGTTCAGCTCGATTGCGAAACCGGTGACCGGCAGGCAAGCGGATCGCATTTACTGGTAGCCGTGGGGCGCAGGCCAAACACCGACGACCTGGGATGTGAAAAAGCCGGGCTGGACCTGGACACACGGGGGCATATAGTGGTGGACGACCAGCTCCGTACCAGCGTGGAAGGCATCTGGGCTTTGGGCGA
>JAIPDT010000004.1 GCA_021737545.1 Desulfobacteraceae bacterium | reverse complement strand
GCTCCACCGTAGCGGGGCAATGACCGGTAATGGCATATTTTTCAATGGTTCTTTTCCGCAGAAACCGGTTTTCCTCCTCCAAACGCCGGAAGTTTAAGGCGTTGTTTATGGCTACAATTACCCGGTCGATATTAAGAGGCTTTTCGATAAAATCGTATGCCCCCATTTTCGTGGCATTGACCGCTGTTTCAATGGTGCCGTGTCCTGTTATCATAACTACCTGGACATGGGGGTGCTGGTTTTTTATCTCCTTTAAGGTGTCGATTCCGTCAAGTCCGGGCATCCATATATCGAGCAGCACTAGATCCGGGGCCTGTTCTTCTATGCGCTGGAGTGCTTCATATCCGTTTGTGGCGGTAATGGTTTCAAATCCTTCATCCATAAGGATACCGCTCAATGATTTTAAAATGGATTCCTCGTCATCAACTATTAAAATGGTTGGGAACATACACCGCTTTCCTTATTTTTTTAAAGTTTGTTTGGATCCGCCTTTCAAATTGCAAATAAATAATATTAATCTGAACGTTAATTCCATGCCCTATCCCCCGCCCCCCATAACACTTGCCGCTCCTCACTTGCCATTTTCTTATACCGGTAGCTCAATTATGAATTTTGTCCCCTGCGGATCGTTGCTTTCCGTGATGATTCTTCCGTGATGATCCGCCACGATGGTACTGACAATAGCGAGTCCCAGCCCCATCCCGGATTTTTTGGTGGTGAAATCCGGGTCGAACAGGTAGGGCTTATCTTCCGCAGAGACCCCGGAGCCGGTGTCAGCTACCGTGATGCGGACATTCTCGCCGGTTTCGTCCTTGTCTGCTGTTATGCTGATTCTGCCGCGGTCCTGGATGGCGGCAATGCCATTGTCGATTAGGTTGATCATGCTCTGCTTTATCTGCTGCCTGTCAATGTTTAGCTGTGGCAGATTATCGGCGATTCGCACTGAAAATTCAATTTCCGGGTGCCCCTCCCGATAGAGGGCTACTGATTCATGAATGATGGGGCTCAACTCGCAGGGGACGGGTTCTGCGGTGGGGAATCTGGCAAAGGATGAAAATTCGTTTACCAGGTTTCTTATCATATCTGTGTGATCGATTATGGTCTGGGTGCATTCCTCGAAAACCGGGTCTTTGATCTCTTTCTGGTACTTCCGTTTCAGGCGCTGGGCGGACAGGGAAATAGGGGTCAGCGGATTTTTCACTTCGTGGGCGATCCGTCTTGCCACTTCACGCCAGGCTGCCATTCGCTGGGCTTTTTCCAGTTCGGTCAAATCATCGAAAACCATGACTATACCCATGTGGCGGCCTGATTCGTCCTTAAGAGAGTTGAAGTTGACCTTGAAGCTTCTGCGCTGGCCATCGACCGAGAGATTAAGAGATTTGGAAACACTGTCTTCGGAATGTTTTGAAAACCGCTCCGTTATTTCCGCCGCCAGTTTGGGGTGCGGCTCTTCGAACAGGTTTCTGTAGTTTTTTTTGATCACATCCGCGGCGTCGATCCGAAGCATTTGCTCGGCCGAGGCATTTATTGTTGTGATCATGCCGTTTGCGTCAATGGAAATTACGCCTGTGGAAACATTGTTTAGAACAATTTCCATGTAGCGCCGCCGATCCTCGATTTCCATGTTCTGTTCATAGAGCTTTCTGGCTGAATATTCCAGTTCCCTGCGGTTAAACCGCAGTTGCCGGGTCATTTTGTTGAATGAATCAACAAGGGCTTTCATTTCATCGTCAGCTACCACGTTTATGTTATAGGTAAGGTCGCCTTCCGCTACTTTCCGGGTCCCTTCGGCCAATTCCATGATGGGTATGGTAATGGAGCGAGATAGATACATTCCAACCCATATTGCGCAGAACACCACCAGCATGGCCACAACTGAAAGGGTGATGTAATAGGTCATACGTATGGGCTGTTTTAACATCTTGGTCTGTTTGTATTCTTCCAGCCCCCTTGATATGGACTGAAGATGTTCGGCCATGTCCGCCGGCAAAAGAACGCTGATTACCACGAAGCCTTCGGCACTTTTTTCCTTTGCACCAAAAGGCACCGCGGATATGTTGCGGATCAGCTCGCCGTGCGAAAGCAGTTCCGAAGTGGAAGAAGTTTTTGCCGACCCTGTCAAGGCCTTTTTTAAATGGTTGGCGTCCACTTCCGAGAGGACTTTTTCCGGCAGCCGTTCGGCTGTGGAGCTGGTTAGGCGTTTGAAATCGTGGTTGTAGGCTTCCACTGCATCAAGGTTGAATTCCCGCTGGACGATCTGGATATAATTGTCCAGATCGGATTTTTTTTCAGGCTCCAGCAGATTGCGGGTCTCGATCTGGTAGGCTGCTTTTTCCAGGAAAAACCGGTTGTTGTTCTCAACATGCTGGTACATACTCCTTCCCACAGCAAGCGAGTCGTCCAGGGCCTGTTCAATGGGGACCTGGAACCAGAACTCTATGCTGGTGGTGATAAAATGCAGCGAAAAGGCAAAAAGCACGCCTGCAGGCAGCAGGCTAAGAGATATAAAGGCCGCCACCAGCTTTGTGCGCAGTTTGGTGCCCGGAACCCTGCTGCGCCTTTCGTAGAACAGCTTGACTATATTGCGGAAAACCAGAAATATCAGCAAAATGATGAGCAGCATGTTGATGTTGATCAGGATGAACATCATTATCATGTTGGATATCGGGATATGCATGCCGCTCATCATGGGCCTGATGGTCAGATAGGATAGCAGACCGACCGCAACCATCACAATGCCAATGAGTACGAAGTCCCTTTTTCTTCGAATCCGGTCGGACGCGGAGTCAGGAGGCTTGGGAATGATATAGCGATTCGATTTCATTTACGCACGTTTTGCATAAAAAACATTTCCGGTCGTTTCTGCCGGGTTTCATCAATAAACGAATTCAATGTTGTGCCAGTCGGTTTTAAAATCCCACAGGGAAACAAAAAAGAAAATATAATCCAGGTAAAAAGGCAGTTCCACCTTGTCGAGTTCCGCTCTGGCCCTGATCCGGTAGCGATTGTTCTTTTCCAGAATTTTGATAGGGGCGATAGGCAGGCTTTTAATCTCCGACATCCATTGTCGAACTTCTTCAAAGGAGTCTGTGGTCAGGGTCTGATTGTCATCCTGCCGGGAACGTTTTACAGTGAATTGTTTTTTTAATGTTTCATACTTAACGGTGTGGGTGACCCTCTTTTCCGCCAGGGTATTATTCGGCAGAAACAGGGGGTTTATTTTTTCCAAAACAATTATGAATGAAAAGGATGTCGGAATACCGTTTAATATCGCCTGCCTCATCTTTTCGGTAAAGGCGCCCTCGACCTTGACGAAGAAAAGCAGTTTGCCGTGGCTGCTTCCCGCCACCATGTCGGTAAGCCGGGCCTGCTGGGCATAAAGCCCGGCCGGAGCTGCGGCTGCCAGCAGCAAAAATACCGCAAATAATTTTATCATAAGGCAACGTTTCGCCATTTTTTCTCCGGAAAGCGGATCGGGACGTATATAAGGTATGCCTGTCTCGCGGTTTAACGGCAAACCGCTGCGGCGTCCATTGTCTCAATGGTTGCAGTTTGCCAGCATTTTTTTTTCTTGAAAAATGTTTTTAAAAACTCGTGGTTGAAGTTGTGCCCGGATTTGTAGAGAACTATGCGGCCGAGAATGGGCATGCCCAGCAGGGAAAAGTCCCCTATGCAGTCCAGGGTCTTGTGCCGGACGAATTCGTCGGGCCAGCGCAGCCCCTCTTCGTTGATTACCCCGTTTTCGTCTATTGCCACAGCGTTTTCCAATGAGCCGCCTTTTGCCAGTCCATAAAATTTTAAAAGCTCGAGCTCCTGCATGAATCCGAATGTCCGGGCCCCGGAAATCTCGGTTTCGAACTGCTCGTCGTCCAGTTCGAATTCATAGCTCTGGCGGCCGATGATCGGGTGATCGAACTCGATAATACATGAAATTATCCTGCGGTTATCTGGATAGAGGCAGACCGATTTGTCTCCGTTTTCCAGAATAATAGGTTCCCTGATTACAAAGTAGAATCTCGGCGCGTCCTGTTCCACAATGCCCTTTTCCCGGATGGTCCTGGTAAACATCGCGGCGCTGCCGTCCATGATGGGCAGCTCATAATCATCGATTTCCACAAGGGCGTTGTCGATGGAAAGCCCCGCAAGAGCGGCCATCAGGTGTTCAATGGTGGAGACGATGCACCCGTTTTCCCCTATAACAGTGGCAAGGCTGGTGTCAACCACCCGGTTGAAGTGACCCGCCACCATAGGTTTTGCCGGAAGGTCCACGCGTTTGAACCTTATGCCGAAGTTAGGAGCTGCAGGATGTACTGTAAGTTCTACTGTTTTACCCGAATGCAGACCCCGGCCGGCAAAAGAAGCCGGTGCCGCCAGTGTCCGCTGTCTTTTATATAGTCCCATAGGGATCTGTCGTCCTGTTGAATTATATGAATATCACAAAAAATCTGATGGTTCTGCGTGCATGTATACTTTTACTTAATATTTCATATAACGGATTATAAATCAAATTGCAATGCGGAGAACAAATCGATTTTTCAATTGTTCCGGCAGCAGCGCTTTGCTATGGTACGTAAAAATAATTTTAAGGACACGGAGTCAATCCGGCAATCTAAATACTGTTCGCACCATAAACGGGACGTGGGAGATACGTGTTATCCAAGGTTTTCACCGGGGCCGTGATGGGTATAGACGGCTTGATAATGGAAGTCGAGGTCGATATAGCAAGGGGGCTGCCGGCTTTTTCCACGGTAGGCCTGCCGGAAGCCGCGGTTCGAGAAAGCCGGGAAAGAGTGAAGTCTGCGGTTGTCAACTGCGGATATGAATTCCCGGACGATCGGATAACGGTTAATCTGGCTCCTGCCAATATCAAAAAGGAGGGTACCGGCTTTGATCTTCCCATTGCGATGGGGATTCTGTCGGCCTCCGGCGTTGTGCCCATGCAGACGGAAAATCCGTATCTCCTGCTCGGAGAGCTGGCTTTAGACGGCCGCATCAAGCCCGTAAGCGGATGCCTGCCCGTGGCGGCTGCAGCAAAGGAGGCCGGTTTTTCAGGCATTTTAGTGCCTCATGAAAACCGCCGCGAGGCGGCCGTTGTTGAGGAACTGCCGGTCTATTCGGTTTCAGGGCTTTCCGAGGCGGTGGAGTTTATGCGCGGGCAGCTCGATATTCCCTCCCAGCCCCACGAGACTTTTCATGATCCGGAAACAGAAGCAGAAACGGGGATGGAAGCCGATTTTTCAGAGGTGGCGGGGCAGGCTCATGTAAAGCGGGCTCTGGAAATCGCGGCAGCAGGGGCACACAACCTCCTTATGATCGGCCCTCCGGGGTCGGGCAAGACCATGCTGGCCAGGAGATTTGCCGGAATAGTGCCTCCTATGACTTTTGAGGAGTCCCTGGAGACCACCAAGATTTTCAGTGTGTCCGGCCTGCTGGAAAAAGACAGAGCATTTGTCATAAGTCGGCCGTTTCGTGCCCCGCATCATACCGTTTCAGATGCGGGTCTGATCGGGGGCGGCAGTGTGCCGAGGCCGGGTGAGGTGAGCCTGGCCCACAACGGTGTGCTGTTTTTAGATGAACTGCCCGAATTTAAAAAAAGCGTGCTGGAGGTGCTGCGCCAGCCGATAGAACAACGCAGGGTCATTATTTCCAGGGCTTCGGTTTCCCTGTCCTATCCTTCTGATTTCACCCTGATAGCAGCCTTGAATCCTTGTCCGTGCGGTTATTACTCGGATCCGGCCCATGAATGCAGGTGCACTTCCTCGCAGATCGCCAGATACCGCAATCGGCTGTCAGGCCCTCTGCTCGACAGGATCGACATACACGTGGAAGTTCCGGCGGTGGCTTACGGGGATCTGGTAAGCGAAAAACCGGCCGAATCATCGGCGGATATCCGCAAACGGGTTATAGCCGCCCGCAGGATACAGGAAAAACGTTTTGCGGGCAGTCGGATAAAGACCAATGCAGCCATGAAAAGCAGACACATAAAACAATACTGTAATTTGGACCCTGAATCTGGACGTATACTGGAGAGTGCCGCAGATCGAATGGGGCTTTCGGCCCGCGCCTGCCACCGTATTTTAAAGATCGCCCGTACCATCGCGGACCTGGATGCACAACCCGGGATACGAGCGCCGCATGTTCTGGAGGCCGTGGGCTACAGGAGCATGGACCGACCCCTATGAAGAAAAAATTCAAAATCCGAATTGTTTCGAATTTCGTACTTCGATATTCGGATTTATGGTCTGAAGGTAAGGACGTAATTAGGGCGATTGCTTGAATGCGTGTTTATTTGAATCAATTTTATTGTGGGGTGGGTACGCTTTTTGATACCTTATGATGTTTGGGCGGAAATAGATCTGGCAGCTATTGCGCAAAACGTGCGCAATCTTAAAGCGAGCTTATGTCCCGGCACCCGGGTAATGGCTGTGGTAAAGGCGGACGGCTACGGCCACGGAGCCGTGCAGGCGGCGGCCGCCGCCCTTGCCGCAGGGGCGGCCTGTGTGGCCGTGGCGCGCATCGGCGAAGCAATTGAACTCCGACATGCAGGCTTTAAATGCCCCATACTTATATTCGGGCACACCGCCCCGGCGCTTGCCCCGAAGCTGATCCATTACGATCTTATTCAGACGGTTTCTTCCTTAAAGGATGCGCGCACCCTTTCCGACCCGGCAAAGGCCTCGGGAAGGCCTCTGCGGGTGCATATCAAAATTGATACAGGTATGGGGCGTCTCGGGGTGCTTTGCATGCCGGCGCATGATGGCCACGGAGTCGATGAGGCGGCAGGGGAAATCGAGGCCATTTGTGGCTTGGAAGGACTTGATGTCAAAGGTGTGTATACCCATTTCGCTACTGCAGATTTAGAGGATAAAACCAGTGCATGCGGGCAGCTTGAAATATTTAAAGCTCTTCTTGCCAGGCTCCGCGAACGGGGCATTGATTTTGCCGAAAAGCACGCGGCAAACAGCGCTGCCGCATTGGATATGCCTGAAACCCACCTGGACATGGTTCGCCTCGGTATCAGCATATACGGTCATTATCCTTCCGGCGAGATCGAAAATCGGTGTAGGCGCATAGAACTGGTGCCGGCCATGACGGTAAAAGCCAGGATAGTTCATTTAAAAGAAGTCGGCCCCGGCTTTAAAGTAAGCTACGGGTGGACCGATCAGACCCGTAAAAAAACAGTTATCGCCACCGTGCCGGTGGGGTATGCCGACGGATTTTTTCGGCAGCTTTCATCTTCGGGGTTCATGCTGGTCCGCGGCTTTAGGGCCCCTGTTCTCGGGCGTGTCTGTATGGATCACACCATGCTCGACGTTGGACATGTGCCGGAGGTTGCTTGCGGAGATACAGCCCTGGTTTTCGGCAGAGACAGCCGGGGGAACATGCCGGTGGAATCACTGGCAGGCACGCTGGGCACCATTAACTATGAAGTATTATCAAGGATTTCTTCCAGGATTCCCAGAATTTATCATAATATACAATAAAGCGGAAACCGCATCATATTGTATACTCGCCTCCGGATACTTCCATATTTTGACCCTCAGAAAAAGTCTTAACCAGGCTGACTAACACAGAAAATCTTGAATCGAAATTTCTTGACAACAAATGGGTCGGGTGTTAAGTAACTTACTTTGCATAATGTGGGTGTTGTAAGATATATCATTTTGATTTTTTAAGTAAATATTGATGCCGACAATTTGGCCCATGATTTGAGGTGCCATATCCTATAGGATGCAAAGGAACGGACTATATATATAAAAAGGATAGATATCAGGATACGACAATTGTGAGATGAGAAAGGAGGTGCTCACGGCTCACAGGATTATTGTTGCGATTTAACCCGAATTTAGTGAGATTAAAAAAAATCACTAACAATTGACAATTAGGAGGTAGAGAATGCCAAGTTTCGTAGTTACTGAAAAATGCGACGGCTGCAAAGGCGGGGAAAAGACCGCATGCGAGTACATCTGTCCCAATGACCTTATGGTACTTGACCCGAATGTAATGAAAGCCTACAACCAGGAACCGGATCAGTGCTGGGAGTGCTTTTCCTGCGTAAAAATATGTCCGACCCAAGCCATAGAGGTCAGGGGTTATTCCGACTTTGTACCCCTGGGCAGCAGCATTTATCCCTTGCTGGGTACTGAAGACGTCATGTGGACCTGCAAGTTCCGCAACGGCTCGGTTAAACGGTTCAAGTTCCCCATCCGCACCACCTCTGAAGGCGAGGCCAATGCGTATGAAGATCTGAAAGGCAAGGATCTCCAAAGCGACCTGCTTTCTACAGAAGAAGCCGACGGCTACCAGGTTCCGAAACCGCAGGCTACCGTATAGCCGGTTTGTGTCCGGATGGAAACGACCAACCAAAACTGATTCGATCTTTACAAGTAAGGAGGATATAAGATGGCATTACCGAATAAACCCAAGGGAGAGCGCAAGGCTGTAAGGGATCCGGAAATTGTAGAAAAAGAAGTTGATGTCCTGGTGGTTGGCGGCGGTATGGCCGCCTGCGGCGCTGCCTTTGAAGTCAAGAAATGGGCCGATAATGAAAGTGTTCTGCTCGTGGACAAGGCCGCACTGGAAAGAAGCGGCGCAGTGGCCCAGGGCCTGTCGGCTATTAATACTTATCTTGGTGAAAACACCCCTGACGACTATGTACGCATGGTCAGAAACGACCTGATGGGAATTGTCCGTGAAGACCTGATCTTTGATCTGGGTTGCCACGTAGACGATTCCGTGCACCTGTTCGAGGAATGGGGCCTGCCGGTCTGGAAGAAGTCACCTGAAGGGAAAAACCTCGACGGCAAGAAAGGCATGAAACAGGGCACTCTCAAGGAAGGCGCCCAGCCGGTGCGCACAGGTAAATGGCAGATCATGATCAACGGAGAATCCTATAAGCGGATCGTTGCAGAAGCCGCTAAAAAGGCTGTTGGTGAAGACAATATTCTGGAAAGGGTTTTCATCGTTGAATTGCTGCTTGATAAAAACAAAGAAAACCAGGTTTCCGGCGCGATCGGCTTCTCGGTCCGCGAAAACAAAGTCTACATAATCAAGGCAAAGACCATGATGGTTGCCTGCGGCGGCGCGGTCAACATCTACCAGCCGCGGTCGGTGGGCGAAGGCAAGGGCCGTGCATGGTACCCGGTATGGAATTCCGGCTCTACCTATACCCTGTGCATGAAGGTCGGTGCGGAACTCTCCATGATGGAAAACCGTTTCACCCCGGCGCGCTTCAAGGACGGTTACGGCCCTGTCGGCGCATGGTTCCTGCTTTTCAAGGCCAAGGCCCTAAACGGCCTGGGAGAAAATTATCTGGCCAGCGACGCGGCCAAAAAAGAGCTGGAATACTATGCTCCTTACGGCAATGCGGCAATCACCCCGACCTGTCTGCGTAACCACCTGATGCTCTTTGAGATGAAGGAAGGCCGCGGCCCGATCATCATGGACACGGTTACCGCTCTGGAAGAACTCGGCAAGACCCTGGACAAAAAGGAAATCAAGCATCTTGAATCCGAGGCGTGGGAAGACTTCCTCGACATGACCTGCGGCCAGGCAAACCTGTGGTGCGCAACCGACACGGAGCCGGAAAAGAAAAATTCCGAGATTATGCCCACCGAGCCGTATCTGCTGGGTTCGCACTCCGGCTGCTGCGGTCTTTGGACCTCGGGCCCGGACTATGACTGGGTGCCGGATTCCTACAAGATCAAGGCTGACAACGGCAAGGTTTACAACCGCATGACCACGGTAAGTGGTCTGTTCACAGCCGGCGACGGTGTGGGCTGCTCAGGGCACAAGTTCTCCTCCGGTTCCCATTCCGAAGGAAGGATCGCCGCCAAACAGATGGTACGCTACGTAAAGGATCATGCCGACTTTACGCCCGAGTTGCCGATGAGCAACGACGAGATCGTGGATATGATCTACAAGCCGGTCCGGACTTACCTGGACAACTGTGAATATACCACGGCCGATGATATTAATCCGAATTACATCAAGCCCGAAGGCATGATGTACCGGTTGATGAAGGCCACTCATGAGTACGGCGCAGGCACTGCTACCTACTACATGACAACTGATAAGAACCTTGAAATTGTCATGGATATGCTGGAAGTCATGCGGGAAGACTGCGAGAAGCTCGCAGCAGGCAGTCTGCATGAGCTGATGCGTGCATGGGAAATTTATCACCGGATCTGGACAGTGGAATCGCATCTGCGCCACATTCAGTTCCGCAAGGAAACCCGTTATCCGGGATTCTACTATCAGGCGGACTATCCGAACCAGGATGACGAAAACTGGTTCTGCTTCACCAACTCCAAGTACGATCCCCAGGCTCAGAAATGGGAAACCTTCAAGAGGGATTGCATTCAGATCATTCCAAGCGAATAAGGTTGCAATGATGGGAGTTTAGCAGGATATACCTCCGGGTGTCGCAAGACACCTGGAGGTTTTTATTAAAAGGAGAAAACCGTTTTTTTCGCTGCTGAAACTGCGGACTGGATGCCGGATAATCCGTTAACCTGCTGATAGCGGAGGATATGCGGCATCGAGTTTGCCGCTTCAGTCGGGTGGAGGCGCAGTTAAAGACCATAAACGAAGGTCGTTGAATATATAAACGGTTAATCGAATCGAACCTATAAGAACGGAGGGACAGCATGAGTAAAGAGCAAGGAGCCCCGTTTAGCGGAAGCATAATGGTGGTCGGCGGCGGCATCAGCGGCCTGACCACGGCTTTGGAGGCAGCGGAAGTGGGCTACGAAGTCTTTATCGTGGAGAAAAACCCTTATCTGGGCGGACGGGTGGCACAGTTAAAACAGTATTTTCCCAAGCTTTGTCCGCCGACCTGCGGTCTGGAAATCAATTTCCGCAGGATAAAGGACAATCCGCGGATCAAATTTTTCACCCTGGCAGAGGTGGAAAAAGTCGAAGGCTCGGCCGGCAATTACAATGTAAGCGTCAAGTTAAATCCCAGATATGTTAATGAAAACTGTACCTGTTGCGGAGCCTGCGCAGATGCCTGCCAGACTGAAATCCCCAATGAATTTAATTTTGACATGGACAAACGCAAGGGCGCCTTTTTACCGCATGAGATGGCGTTTCCTGCCAGGTATGTAATTTCGCCCCAGATTATCGGCACCGAAGACGCAAAGCGATGCAAGGAGGCCTGTCCCTATGACGCCGTAGATCTGGAAATGCAGCCGAAAACCATGGATTTAAACGTAGGCGCCATAGTGTGGGCCACAGGCTGGGAGCCCTACGATGCAGCCAAAATCGACAACCTTGGATTCGGTCAATACCCCAACATTATCACCAATATGATGCTCGAGCGCCAGGCCGCCCCCAACGGTCCCACAAACGGACAGATATTGAAGCCTTCTGACAGCAAGCCCCCCGAGAGTGTGGCATTTGTCCAGTGCGCCGGTTCCAGGGACCAAAATCACCTGCCCTATTGCTCCTATATTTGCTGCATGGCCTCATTAAAGCATGCCACTTATATCAGGGAGCAGTATCCGGATACCAAGGTTTATATTTTCTATATCGATTTGCGGACTCCGGGGTACCGGTATGAAAAATTTTATGACACAGTAAAGGCGGATGAAAACGTCGAGTTTGTCAAAGGCAAGGTCGCGGCTGTCGAAGACGGCGGTACCGGCCGGGTCACGGTGATTGCCGAAGATGCGATTAGCGGGAAAAAGATTCGTCAGACCGTCGATATGGTGGTTCTGGCCACTGGTATGCAGCCTACGGCCGTCAATGCCAAGCTTCCTGCCGCAGACCTCAAATATACTGAAGAGGGCTTCATCATCAACGAACTGGACAAGGGCGGGATGTTTGCCACGGGCTGCGCCAACAAGCCGGCAGATGTCATGATGTCGAATCAGAATGCGACCGGCATTGCCTTAAAGGCGATTCAAACCATGGTGAAGCGGTAGGAGGATAAATCATGAGTAAAAAATACGGCGTTTATATTTGTAAAGGATGCGGCATCGGCGATGCCCTGGACATAGAGGCGATCTGCGATGTGGTCGAAGAAGAGGCCCTGCCCTGTAAAACCCACGATTTTCTTTGCAGCGAACAAGGCGTTGATTTCATAAAAAAAGATATGGAGGAAAACGGCACGAATACGCTGATCATCGCCGCCTGTTCCCGCAGAGTCAACTACAACACCTTCAAGTTCGACGGCTGCATCGTAGAGCGGGTTAACCTGCGCGAAGGCGTTGCCTGGTCCCATCCAAGGGATGAGTTCCCCAGACTCACCGAAGAGGAAAAGCAGGACGAGGAAAATTTTGACCGTGTTCAGATGATGGCCGAAGATTACCTGCGCATGGGCATGGCCCGGGTTGAGAAGGTCAAACTGTCTGAACCTTACCTGCTGGAGACCATGAGCAGGAAAATCCTTGTCATGGGCGGGGGGATCACCGGTATGAGTGCGGCCCTGGATGCGGCGGATGCGGGATATGATGTCACCATCGTGGAAAAAGAGGCACAGATGGGAGGCAATGCAGCCAAATGGCGAAAGCAGCTGCCCATTCAGCCCCCTTATGAAGAGCTCATCCCTTCCATGGTATCCGAGAAGATAAAATCGGTTGAAGACCATCCCAAAATTGACATCCGCACCGGGACAGTGGTTGCAAGAATTGCCGGCCAGCCGGGTGATTTTACCGTTACACTCAAAAAGCCCGGCGAAAAGATCGAATTTGACGTGCCCTACCCCCTCCCCCCGGAAATGCGGGTGGATGAAAACGGCAAAGAGCTTGAACATGAAGCTCTCATGGAAAAATACCGGGAATACAACGAGGGCCGCCGCGATATACTGACCCTGGATCCCAACGGCGAAAAAGTCGGAGCGGTGGTGCTGGCCGCAGGATGGAGACCATATGAGCCCGGCGACGACGAGTTCCCGCATCTGGGATGGGGGGCGAGTCCGGACGTGGTAACCAATTACCAGTTCGAGGAAATGGCTTCGGCCGGCAAAATCACCAGGCCTTCCGACGGCAGGGAAGCCAAAAACGTGGTGTTTGTCCAGAGCCCGGGCAACGGCACTGACTCGGATTTTCCGTATACGGGTGTGGTAACAAGCATGGTTGCCCTAAAGCAGGCTCAGTATGTACGAGAGGATTACGAAGACGGCAAAGCCTACATCTTCTACCAGCATATGCGCACCTCCGGGCTGGCCGAAAATTTTTACAACTCAGCCCAACAGGATCCCGGCATTTTCATGAGCAAAGGTGAAATAACCTCGGTGGAAAAAACCGGCAACGGGCTTTCGGTTACTGCAAAGGACACGCTGCTGGGCGAAAACATAGGCGTGAACGCCGACCTGGTTGTGCTTGGGACCGGCATGCTTCCCGTTACTTATGACAATCCGACAGTTAACCTGGCATATCGTCAGGGGCCCGGATTCAGGGACAACGATATTTTTGACCAGTATGCGGACTCCAACTTTATCTGCTTTCCATATGAAACCCAGAGAACAGGAATTTATGCTGCAGGCGCCATTCGCAGGGCTCTTTCTGTGGAAGAATCAATGCAGGACGCAAGCGGCGCGGCATTAAAGTCTATTCAGTGCCTGGAAAGTGTCAACCGCGGTATATCAGTACATCCGCGGTCAGGAGATATGAGCTATCCGGACTTTTTCTTTCAGAGATGCACCCAGTGCAAGCGGTGCACTGATGAATGTCCATTCGGGGCTATTGACGACGATGAAAAGGGTACGCCCAAACCGAATCCCACCAGATGCCGCAGATGCGGGACCTGTATGGGTGCGTGCCCCGAGCGGATCATCAACTTTGCAGATTACAGCATTGATACCATCGGTTCCCAGATCAAATCCATAGAGGTCCCCTCGGAAGACGACTATGACGAGCCGCCTTTGAGGATCCTGGGGCTGGTCTGCGAAAACGATGCCTACCCGGCCATGGATGTTATGGGGTTGCATCAAAAATCATTTTCCGCGGATGTCAGAATTATTCCGGTCCGATGCCTTGGTTCGGTCAATGTGATCTGGATCAAGGACGCGCTTTCCCAGGGCCTGGACGGCGTATTCCTGCTAGGCTGCAGGCAGGGTGACGATTATCAGTGTCATTTTGTCAGAGGTAGCGAGTTGGCCAACATCCGGATGCAGAAGATCGGGGATGCACTTTCCAGCCTGGCGCTGGAAGAAGAACGCGTTGCCCAATACGAGGTAGCCATCGACGATTATGACAATATTCCGGGTATCATCAACAGCTTTGTCGAACAGATCGAGGAGCTGGGCCCCAACCCGTTTAAGGGTTTCTAGAGTCAATGATGCGAAAAAACAGCTCAATTGAGGAGGTTTGATTATGGCGGATAAATACCTGGTTCAACCAGACATTGAATTTATAAACGAGCTCCGGGCAACCGGGGGCGAATCACTGAAAAGCTGCTTTCAATGCGCCACCTGCTCGGTGGCCTGCCCGATTGCGCCGGACCGTAAGCCCTTTCCCAGAAAAGAAATGATCGCGGCTTCCTGGGGGCTGAAAGACAAGCTGCTCAGCAACCCGGATATATGGCTTTGTCACAACTGCGGTGACTGCACGGCTCAATGTCCAAGGGGCGCCAAGCCCGGAGACGTTCTGGCGGCGATCAGGATGAAGGCTATCAAGGAGTATGCAAGGCCCAAATTCGTAGCCGATGCGATTAACAAGGGAAAACATCTGCCGCTTTTGCTGATACTGCCGGCCGTGATTTTCATAGTGATAGGTCTGCTGACGGGATTCCTTGATTTTACACCCGAGCGGGTGCACGGGGAAATAGTGCAGGCCGAGTTTTTTTCCCAATGGTTGGTGGATATTGTTTTCGTCCCCTTGAGCATCTGGGTGGTGGTGATTTTTGCCATGGGATTGAAGCGTTTCATGGATGATATACATAAAAACGCTGTGGCGGAAGGAAAAACAGACAAGCAGACAATTGATACAAAGGGCTTTTTGGCGGCCCTGGTACGAGTGATTCCTGCGATTTTAAAGCACAGCAGGTTCTCAGAGTGCAGCGAGAATAATGACAGGGCCACCCCGCACATGATGGTGCTGTTTTCCTTTATAGCCCTGTTTATAGTAACTGCAGTATTTTTTATCACACTTTATGTTTTCGGAATCCACGGGCCTTATTCCCAGCTTCATCCTGTTAAGATCCTTGCAAACGTAGGCGGCATCGTTCTGATTATAGGCGCCGCCCTTTTGATGAAGCAGAGGATGGACAAGACCGATGAGGTTTCTACCTATAAGGACTGGTATTTGCTGTGGCTGGTGCTGGGACTGGGTGTGACCGGTATGCTTACCGAGTTGCTCAGGCTGGCGGATGCCGCATTTCTGACCTATCTGATTTACTTTATCCACCTGATGCTGGCGTTTCACCTGGTCGCGTTTCTGCCCTTTTCCAAACTGGCCCATCTGGTATACCGGACCGTGGCCATGGCTTATAACGAATACTCCGGCAGGGAATCGAGCAACGCCTGAATTCTTTTGGATACAATTTTTGGATGAAATTAAAAAAGGGGGGGGATAAAATTCCCCCTTTTTTAATGGATGGATAACTGATTTTTAAAGAATTGGATTGATTTTATCCTTGATATGGGTATATTTGTATACAACATGTATAAAAAAATGCTCAAGGCAGAAGGCTCTGGATGCTGCAAAATACTTTTTGTCATATCACTGGTATTGGGCAAAAGACCGAAACCCGGCTTTGGGATGCCGGCATTCATGCCTGGCCTGATTTTACAGCCGCTACGCATCCGCCGGTGAGCCGGGCCAAAACTTCCCGGATTCGCCATGATCTGGCGGATTCTCAACACGCCTTAAAAAATCGACAACCCGGCTATTTTTCCCGCCGCCTGCCCCCTGATCAGCAGTGGCGTTTGTTTGGCGATTTCTGCGACCGAACCGCATACATAGATATTGAAACTACCGGTATGAGCCGCGGCTTTAACCGGATTACCACCATTGCCCTCTACGACGGCTCGGATATCCGTTATTACGTATACGGCCGCAACCTGGAACATTTTGCCGAGGATATCCGGCATTATGATTTGCTGGTCACCTATAACGGCAAAAGTTTTGATCTGCCGTTTATTGAGCGATTCTTTGACATCCGGATAGACCATGGGCATGTGGATTTACGGTACGTGCTAAAAAGCCTCGGCTACAGCGGGGGGTTAAAGGGATGCGAGAAGCAATTCGGGTTGTCGAGAAACGCACTTGAGGGCGTGGACGGATATTTTGCCGTGCTTTTATGGCATGAATACGAAAAACAGGGTGATCCGCGCGCGCTTGAAACACTGCTGGCTTATAACATCGAAGACGTGGTTAATCTTGAATACCTTATGCATGCAGCTTATAACCTGAAACTTGCCCAGACTCCTTTTGTATCCCGGTTTTCTCTTTGTGTTCCATCCAGGCCGTTTGTCCCGTTCGTGCCTGATCCTGCAGTGATTAATCGCATCAAGAGAAATTTATGAAAAACAGGAATCCGAAAAAGAGCAAAGAGAAAAAACCGGTGCCACGTGACGCTTCATTCGAGGAGGATCTGCATCGTTTGCTTGAGATGATCCTTGAGTCCGGGGCCCGCATGATGTGTGCCAAGGCCAGCTCTTTGCTGCTCGTGAATCCAAAAACACAGAACCTTAATTTCAAGGTTGCAACCGGGGCCAAAAAAGACGAGATCAAGCAGTTTTCACTGCGGGTTGGCGAGGGCATCGCAGGCCATGTGGCCCGTGAGGGTGAGCCTTTGTTAATCCGGGATGTCTCCCGGGACAAGCGCTGGTATAGACAAATAAGCGAGCAAATCGGATTTAAGACCTACTCGATTGCGTGCGTTCCCTTAAAGGTCGGGGATAAGGTCATAGGAGTAGTGGAGTTTATCAATAAAGAAGGGGGGGAGAGTTTCCAGGAAAGCGATCTTGATCTGATATCCGTGTTTTCGGAACTTGCAGCCGTGGCTATTGAAAATGCCCAGAAATTTAAACTTGCAGAGCTGGAAAACCGCGGTTTAAAGCAGGAGCTAAACGTAAGCCACGAGATAATCGGAGAAAGTCCTGCCATCTCCAGGGTGGTTTCAGACGCCCTGCGGGTGGCGGATTCCATGGCCACCACGTTGATCCTCGGAGAAAGCGGTACAGGCAAGGAGCTTCTGGCAAGGCTGATCCATCAGGCCAGCCCCAGGCGGGACCGGCATCTGGTAACACTTAACTGCGCCGCCTTTCCGGAGACCCTGCTGGAAACCGAGCTCTTTGGTAATGAAAAAGGAGCCTTTACAGGAGCCACCGGGGCAAAGATCGGCAAGTTCGAGCTGGCTGATCAGGGCACCATATTTCTCGACGAAATCGCGGAGATGAGCCATTCAATGCAGGCCAAGCTGCTGCGGGTGCTCCAGGACGGAATATTTTATCGGCTTGGGAGCAATACACCGATTTCAGTGGATATTCGGATTATTGCAGCCACAAACCGTGATATATTTGCAGAGGTAAAAAACGGCGGGTTCCGCGAAGACCTGTACTACCGGTTAAACGTAGTGGAAATTTACATGCCGTCTCTAAGGGAGCGCAAATCCGATCTCTCTTCTCTTGCAAAGCATTTCGCTGAAATATTTCGCAAGGAAAAGGGATATGATTCCATGGAGATTACGGATGAAGCCATGGATAAAATGATGCGTTATGATTGGCCCGGAAATGTCCGGGAATTGCAGAATGCCCTGGAAAGGGCCGTGGTAATGGGACAAGGAAAGCAGATTAAGCCCGAAGATCTGCCCATGCTTCAGTCAGAGAGTTCCATTGACAGCATGCCCGTAGGCATGACCCTGCAGAAGGCAGTAAACGAGTTTAAAAAGAAGTTCATAGAGGCGAATCTGAAAAATACCGGCGGCAACCAGAGCCGGGCCGCAGAAATTATGGATATCCAGCGTACTTATCTTTCGCGCCTGATATCGCGCTACGGTATAAAAAAATAATTATTTTTAAGGCAGCCATGGTTTACGTGGACCGCGGCAGCCAGTTTTTTTCCAGATAGGAAATGCTTGTGACCAGGGCATCCTCGTTACGGGGTTCGAGGGTGATCAATGGCATTTGTTCCACATTGCGCAGCCATTCAAACAGAGGAGTAAAATCAATGCTCCCCTCGCCCATGCCCAAATGTTCATCATTTTGGCCATGATTGTCATGCAGGTGAAGCTGGCCGATATACGGAGTTAGTATTTCCAGCCAAGACTTAAGGCAAACAGGGCTGAAGACCGCGAGGTGACCCACATCCAGGCAGCACCCCGGATCGTGGTTTTTGATCTTCGCAAATAGGTGTTGGATTTCTTCCGGGCGGGTTTCATACACATTTTCCAGCATAAGGCGGATCTGTTTTTTCTCAAGTTCGCCGGCAATCCACTCCCATGTTTCCGCAGCTTGTTTATACCAGGTATCTTTAATAAACCCGTAGCGGGTGGCGTCATAACCCGCATGGCAGACAACGGTGGCCGGAGAAAATATTTTAGCTGCTTTGCTCATCTGTGCCAGGCGTTGCCGGGTTGCCGAGCGGATAGCGTTATCAGTGGACCCGGCAGAGAGGTCCAGGAAAGGACCGTGGATGCTGATGCTGCGCCCCAGGGAATGAAAACGCCGGGCGATATCGAAGAAGTCCGCATGAGTAAAGCTGTCCAGAGTTTCCGCGTCAATCCCTATCTCAGGGTTTATGCGGTTTTCGATAAAAACTTCCAGCCAGTCGGCATTTTCGTCCATGAGCCAGGAAAACGGGATGTTGACCTGAACGCGCGACACAATGCCGCTTTTCTCGGCGGTAAATATGCGGGTCATTATTGATTGATGGTTTCGTAAAAAAGCGATCTTATCATTAATTGCGAAGATTAAAAAAGGGGCTTTGATTCGGGTGTATTCAAAGCCCCTTTTTTTGTTTTCAGGTCAGTTTCTGTTCAGCATTCTGCCAAAGCCTCGCCCACCACATCCAGGCTCCGCTTTTCAACTATCTTTTCGTAGATCTTGTGCTTGACGTTAGCGGGAAGCAGCTCGATGCTGCCGGTTGTAGACGTGTCGTGCTTGGCGCCGAATTCATTGACGCAGCGCTTGGCCTGTTCGTCGTCTGCGTGAACCACCAGAACCTTGAGGCCTGCCAGTCTTTCCTCGGTATAGTCTGCCAGGCCCGCCTTTTCCAGTTCGGCGTAGCGTTCTTCATTTATCCAGATATAAATGGGGTTTTTCCCTGCCATGTGTTGACCTCCTGTAGCTGTTTTTGTCTATAAGGGTTCAATATCAAAGACCGGGGATCTCTTCTCCAGGTATTCTTCGGTTACAAAGGGAGAACCCTGTCCGTATTTGTCGGCGCATTCCATGATCTGGTCAAAGACTTCGGGCCGGATGATCAGGCGGGGCGGCTTGACGCCGTCTGTGACAATGCTGCGGATCAGTGTGCCGCTGAATTTCTGCTGCTGATCACCGTGGTTGCAGAGCCCTTCACTGGTAATTTCAGCACATACCGGGCAATACAGCCAGTTCATCGAGTATACCGGTGTGATATCGAGTTCGTCGCCGACGCTGTCGAGCAGGTGATGGGCTTCATAAGCGCCGTAGTAGTCTCCGACGCCGGCATGATCACGGCCGTACATATGATGCGTAATGCCCAGGTTGGTTCTTAAGATTGCATGAAAAATGGCTTCCTTGGGGCCTGCATAGCGCATGTCCCAGAAGGTCAGGGTAGTGATGTGGTTGTGGGGACCGAAATAGCCGGCCTTTTCCAGTTCGTCCTGGCAAAGCACGATGGCTTCATCAATGTAGTCCTTGACTCTTTTTTCGCCGATAATGGCATTGACCACAACACCTACTTCCGGCTTTTCAATCGGGAGGTCTGCGTAGGTTTGGAAAAAAGCGCCTTTCATTAGCCATTCATGGCCTGTGTGCGGAACGTTTCTGGTCTGGTGAGCCACTGTTCTGCTCCACCCCTTTTCCTTGATCGTTTGCCGCATCTTCAGCGGGGGCAGGAAATACGGGCCAAATGGCTCGTTAATAGTCGGCTCTTTTACCAGGGTGATCTTTCCGCCGATAAACTTGTCCTTGTACTCGTAGGTTCTCTTGCAGCCGGGATGCTTTTCCTCGTCCGTGCCGAAAACCGATTTACACATGGCTGCCTTGTCGTATTCAAACACCTCATCGACCTCAAAAAGAGCCATGGGGTTGCCCTGGTAGGTCAGGACAACGGATTTTCCGGCTTCCACCCCGTAATCGGCAACTTCTTTTTCTGAAAGATCGAACAGGATGGGAATCGACCAGATCGTGCCGTCTGCCAGGCGCATATTCTTGACTACGCCATCGACATCGTTTTTGCACATGAAGCCTTCGAGCGGGGAGAAAAAGCCATAGGCCAGGTCTATGATTTCATTTGCGATCTGCTTGCGCACTGGAATTTCTGTAAGCCCTTTGATTTTTTCCCTGGCTTCGCCGGGCTCAAGTATCCTTTCCTTAATCTCTTTTCCGCCGTGTCCAATTTCGGCCATATTGAATCTCCTTTGTTTGACGTTTACCTTTACAAATCGACTTGTAAAACGGCTATATACTTATCACATTGATACGTACCCGGTATGTTGCAATATTCCAAAAAATTAAAAGGTTTATTTATTAAGAAAAAATTCTTTTGTCAAGCCCAATTCAGCCGTGTTCGGATAAATCCGGGAAAAAGGATCTGAGATTATATATCTGTTAACCGTTTATTTCTTCTGCGCATTTTTTATCGCCACTTCTTCAAAAGTCTTTATTTCCGCAAGTACACGGGTGGAGGCATCCATGATTTCCATGGCCAGGGCCGCGCCCGTGCCTTCGCCGAGCCGGAGCCCAAGATCCAGCAGGGGCTGTATTCCCAGATGTTCTATCATGAAGCGGTGCCCGGCCTCCACTGATCGGTGGCTGGTAAAGAGGTAGGATTTTGCCAGAGGCGCAATCTCACAGGCTATAAGGGCGCCGGCAGTAGCGATCAGGCCGTCGCATATCACCGGTATCCCCATCGCGGCAGCACCAATGACAAGCCCGGCAAGACCGCCGATTTCAAAGCCCCCAACTTTTGCGAGGACGCCGACAGGGTCTTTCGGGTCTGGTTTGTGGAAAGCAAGTGAGTCTGTTATCACCCTTATCTTGTGGGCAAGGGCCTTGTCATCCAGGCCCGTTCCCCTGCCAGTAAGTTTTTCCACATTTATCCCCGAAAATGCTGCTATAACAGCAGTGGAAGGCGTGGTATTGCCGATGCCCATGTCGCCGGTGCCCAGCAGATTTACC
This sequence comes from Desulfobacteraceae bacterium, assembly GCA_021737545.1. Taxonomy (GTDB): domain Bacteria; phylum Desulfobacterota; class Desulfobacteria; order Desulfobacterales; family Desulfosalsimonadaceae; genus Desulfosalsimonas. The sequence continues at coordinate 27,963 of JAIPDT010000004.1, read as the reverse complement.
CCGGGGTCCTCGGCAAGTTTCTCTACGATCGAAATTCCGGCCTCGATTGCAGATACGGCCTGATCCCGGCTCATGGCGGGCTCCCTGCGGATATTGCCCGTACCTTTTGCGATCTTTTTATGAAAAACAGGAAGCTGTGGTTCAAATTCGTGGTTTACTCCAAGGTCCGCCGCTTGCACTAAAGCACCGGCATGGCGCCCCAGCACATTGATGGAGGCTCCGCCGTCAATGAAGTTGTATACCATTTGGGCCGTGACTTCCTGTGGAAACAGGCTGACGCCTTCAGCGGTTACCCCGTGGTCGCCTGCGCAGGTGACAATGACCTTTCGGTTTAAGCACACATCCAGGGTTCCTGCAATGCCTGCCAGACGACGGGCCGTTTCTTCGAGCATCCCGAGGCTTCCCTGAGGCCGGGCCTGTTCATCGAGTCTGCGGGCGGCTTTTTTTTCGTATGTATTATCCGGCAATATAATTTTTTCAACAGCTTCTTGCAGTTTCATTTTTGCCTCCCAATTTAAGATGGATTCGTAAAAAGCAATCTACACCGTCGCGGCGGTATTTTTGCGTTAAAGGAAGTCCAAGGTCGGGGTCAATTTTTTTGTTCCTGACCGTTTTCGGGATTCATAAAAATGCCTTCGCTGAAATTTCAAAAACTCGGCCTTGCGGCCTCAGACAGTTTGAAATTTGCATCGCTCCGGTATTTAATGAATCTTTTCCGAAAACGCTCAATGTCGCTTCAAAAACAGACTCCGACCGTGGACTTCCTTAGAAGTCGATTGTTTAAAATTTCCAATAAAAAAAGGGTTCCGACCGGAGATTTTTCTCCTGCCGAAACCCTTTGCCATCAGATTTCGCTGTCAGCCTTTTCGCACGTCTTCTGACTTGCCGGATTTCAGCCCGGACATGCCTTCCCAGCGGCTTTCAGGCCGCCAGTGGCTGCAGCAAAAAATATTCTGCCACCCGAGTTTTTCCGGTTCACAGCGCCGGGTGCGTCACGGATTTCAACCATGTTCCGTTTGCAAAAAAGCTTATAACAAAAATTTTAAACTTATTCTTATCCAGGCAAAAAGAAAAGGTCAAGGATTAATTGGCGCATCTGGCAAAGCCAGGTTTTCCAGGCTTTTCAGGGATTGTTTCAAATCTTTTTTGGAAAAGACCTCCAGGGATACAATTCCTGAAAATTGAAATAGAATATGAGATACTACCGAATCCTGGCTCTCAGGCAGGCGTTCAAGTCCTACATGACCGCGCCCCGCCGCAACCCCGCCGTAAAGATGAAGTATTGAGATGCGGTTTTCAAAGTTTTTGAAAGTCTCTTTGATTCCATGGCCGTGCTCCATGAGGTGGCCGATATCCAGACATATTGATAAATCCAGATAATCCACCACAGGCTTCAGCCAGAAAGGCGGGTAGTCAAGGGTTTCAACAGAAACCAAGCGCGGAGCAATCCGTGTTTTTTCAAGCAGGGTCTTAGTAGAAGTCTTTGCCAGGTTCTGCCATCCGGTCACTGATGCGGGATCGGTTTCATCCATGGAATAGGGCAGGTGTAGCGTCCAGGTTGACGGTTTAAGCTGCTTCGCACGTTTTGCAGCCAGTGCAATTCTTTCTATGGCATCGGCCCTGAGCCCTTTGTCCGGGTCTGTGATGTTTACATCGATCGGAAGGTGGACGTTGTAGGTAACGCCCGTGCTTTCGGAAAGTCTTGCCAGTTCGCTGATATCTTCCTCAGACGGCAGATTTTCTGCAGGTGCGCTTTCAAACAGCACCAGTTCGACTTCGTCTATAAAAGGCGCCAGCATCCTGACATTGGGCAGGACGTGGTCCGGGTAGATAAACGAGGGGGCCGCAAGGGTAAAAGAAAACCTGTTCCTATATGATTCCGGCAGCGGCTTATACGGCAGGTCTTCTGTGGACAAGTCTGCTTTACGGTCGGTCAAGACGAAAGATTCCCTCCTTTTTGGCTGCATCCTCTGCAAAACGGTATTCTTTAAAAGAAAGAGGGCGTGAAAGTCCCGGGATTTTGGCAGCCCTGCCCATGGGGCGGTACTGGGCCATGACATTGACATAAGTATCAGGCGATATTTCCCGGGCGATAAACCCCATGGCTGCCCCGGTGTTGGACAGATCTTCCGGCAGCACCAGGTGGCGTACCAGCAGGCCGCGAACGGCGAGTCCCTGATCGTTTATCACAAGATCTCCGACCTGTCGGTGCATTTCCTTTAGGGCGGCTTTCGCAGTTTCAGGATAATCCGGTGCATCGCAGGCCCGTTCGGCGATTTCGGAATCCATGAATTTGAAATCAGGCATGTAAATGTCAAACACTCCTTCCAACAATCTGAGGGTCTCTACTCAAGGAGGGGGGTCAAACCTTGATTTTTGTCCTTACTGTCTCATAAATGTTTTTCAAGCTATTTTGGCCGCTGCTTTTCATTTTTGACCTGACATGATGAATTTTTCGGCTCACAGAGGAATACGTCAGGCCCAACAAGTCGCCGACAGGAAGCTTTTAAATCTCCCCTGAAAAAGATGGCCGCTTTTTGAGTTTCTGGAGTTGAAGCGTTGTGTGTAGGCGGTGCCAAGCCGTTGCATGGCTTTGGAAAGATTGGGTTCCAGGGTGCGAACAAGCAAATGATAATGATTGTCCATCAGCACATAAGCATATATCTCAATGGCAAAGTGTTGAGAAAAGGCGGCCAGCAAATATGAAAATTCCCGCCGGTCTTTGTCGGAACAAAAAATATAAGACCGGTTGTTTCCCCGGGAAAGAATGTGGTAATATACACCACAAAAATCTTTTCTCAGTTGCCTTACCATGGACTGAGTCTGTCCTGAATGAATTTTTTTGTCAATCTTTAAAGACAATAATCAAGGTTTGACCCCATATGCATATGAAAAAGCTGGGGACGTTTGCAGGGGTTTTTACTCCGAGCATTTTAACCATCCTGGGCATTATACTGTTTCTGCGCCTGGGCTACGTGGTGGGCAATGCCGGACTGATCAAAGCCCTTGTCATAATCGGCCTTGCAAACCTTATTTCTGTGCTGACTTCCGTTTCCCTGGCGGTAGTGGCCACGAATCTCAAAGTCAAGGGCGGAGGCGACTATTATCTGATCTCCCGGACACTGGGCCTGGAGTTCGGCGGCGCAATCGGTATTGTCCTCTTTCTGGCCCAGTCGGTATCTATTGCTTTCTACAGCATAGGCTTTGGCGAGGTCCTGGCTGTGCTGGTGCCTTTTACCATGAAGGGACTGCCCCAGATGATCGCCGCGGCCGCGGTGCTTCTGCTTTTTGTGTTTGTCTGGCTGGGCGCTGACTGGGCCGCCCGGTTTCAGACCTTTATCATGGCGATTCTGTTTGCGGCCATTGTCTCTTTTTTCGTGGGCGGGGCCATGCGATGGGACACGGCCGTCCTGGTAAACAACCTCGCCGCACCGGAAAACGCGCCGTCTTTCTGGCTGATCTTTGCCATCTTTTTCCCGGCGGTTACAGGGTTTACACAGGGGGTGAGCATGTCCGGAGATCTGAAAGACCCGGGCAAAAGCCTTCCAAACGGAACATTTGCCGCAGTGGGGATCTCTATTGTCATCTATTTTGTCTCTGCTGTTGTTTTTGCCGCATCTCTTCCCGGCGACATACTGGCCACAGACTATAATGCCATGAAACGGGTGGCGGCCATTGACTCCTTGGTGCTCGCCGGCGTGATTGCCGCTACATTGTCATCGGGCATGGCTTCTTTCATGGGCGCACCGCGCATACTGCAGTCGCTTTCGGCAGACCGGATCTTTCCCTTTCTGCTGCCCTTTGCCAAAGGAGCGGGTCCGAGCAACAACCCCAGGCGGGGGGTCCTGCTTGCCGGGGCCATTGCGCTTTTCACCATCGCACTGGGCAACCTCAATTTTATTGCGCCCGTGGTCTCCATGTTTTTTTTGATTTCCTACGGCCTGCTAAACTATGCCACCTTTTTTGAAGCCCGGGCCGCAAGCCCGTCTTTCAGGCCGACGTTTAAATACTACGACAAACGTTTGAGTCTTGCAGGCGGACTTGCCTGCCTGGGTGCAATGCTCGCAATTGACATAGTGGCCGGTATCGTGGCTCTGGCCTTTTTATCTGCCATTTACCAGTATCTCAGCCGAACCGCGGGGCCGGCCAGGTGGGCTGACAGCCGTCGGTCCTACCGGTTCCAGCAGATCCGCAGCCACCTGCTCCAGGCGGCGGATGCCGCGGAACATCCCAGGGACTGGAGGCCCAATTTGCTCGTTTTTTCAGATGATCCAGAGCGACGCAGGCCTCTTCTCCGGTTTGCAGACTGGCTGCAGGGAGACAGCGGCTTTGCCACCGTGATTCGCATTATTCAAGGAGAAGGGGCAAAAATCCGGAAACAGAAAGAGGAAGCAGCGGCTGAAATAGCAAAAGACATCAAAGAGCTTGAAGTAGACATGTTCCCACTGGTCATAAACGGCCCCGATGTCAGGCTTGCGCTTCTCTCCCTTGTCCAGTCCTTCGGCATTGGTCCCCTTAAGGGCAACACCATGATGAGCAACTGGATCGAAAAATCGGATTCGGATGCGACTTCGGATTATCGCTCCAGGCGATTCGGTATCTCTCTTCGCACGGCGTTTCGCCAGGGATATAACATCCTGCTTTTTTTAGCGGAAACAGAGGTGTGGGAAAAACTAAAGGAAATGCCCGCAGAAAAAAGGCGTATTGATGTGTGGTGGCGGGGCGATGCCACCAGCCGTCTGATGATGCTTTTTGCACACATGATCTCCCAGAACAGGCCGTGGCATGACGCGAAAATCCGGGTGTTGGACATCAGCGCAGACGTTATTGCCAGCGGAAAGACCGTGGCAGATCTGGAGCAGACGCTTTCTGAAATCCGGATCCCGGCGGAACCGGAAATCGTTGCCAGCGCCGGTCCGGATGCGGTTGCGGCCTATTCCGAAGACGCCGCCCTGGTGTTTCTGCCGTTCAGGCTGATTCAGGATAAGCCGAGGGATCCTTTCGGCAATGACCTTTCAGCACTGCTGTCCCGCCTGCCCGTGACAGCCGCGGTACTGGCGGCAAAGGATATCGACCTGTCAGCAGAGCCCGAGGCCGGCCCTGCCGGAGAAATCGCAGAAGCGGCAGACAGGTATCATGATGCCTGCAAAAAGGAAAGGGATGCGGAAAAAGCCGCGGAAAAAGCTTCCCGCGAACTCGAAGAGGCGATCGAAGCCTGGAGGCAGGCTTTAAAAGCCGGTGAGTCTGAAGAAAAGCTCCGGGAGCTGAACAAAGAGGTCGCAAGAGCCAAAAATGAAGCCGTGGCTTCAGGCAGAAAAGCAGCCAAACAGTCTGCGATCGCCGAAAACCTTGCCGAAGAAGCGCGGAGGCTGGGAGCGGATATTGCCGAAGAAGAACAAGAGGAACCAAAAGAGTAATGTGACCATTTATCCGCGAAGCAGCAGGTAACCCAGGTAGGCTGCATAAAGCAACATAAGCAGGGCGCCTTCCCACCGGTCCAGTGATCGGCGCTTGCCCGTAAACATGGTGACAAACAGGATCAGACCCGCCAGGATCACCATTGCGATATCAAGATTGGCGCCTGTATGGAAGGGAATCGGCTTGATCACAGAGCTGACGCCCAGTACGAAAAAAATGTTGAAAATGTTGGAGCCCACCACGTTGCCCACCGCGATCTCCACGTTTTTGCGCCATGCAGCCATGGCCGAGGTTGCAAGCTCCGGCAGCGAGGTGCCCACGGCCACAATGGTAAGGCCCACCACGGCTTCGCTCATTCCCATGGATACGGCTATGTGTATGGCTCCGTCAACAATCAGTTTGCCGCCTGCAGACAGGCCGACCAGGCCGCCTGCCACCATGGCCAGGGAAGCCGGCACCCTGCGCTGCTGCATGGGCATGCCCTGGGCATCACCGGCGAAATTGCGGGATATGCTTGCAGAATAATAGAGAAAAATCGCGAAAAACATCAGAAAGATCAGCCCATCTGAGCGGGAAATGTCGGAATAGATCCAGCCGTCGAAAAAGCGGTCGTTGGCTGCAATACCCAGCACCACCGCGGCCAGCAGGGAAAACGGAATTTCCCGCCAGACCGTTCCCCTTGACACACCCAGCGGATAGATTACTGCGGATATGCCCAGTATCAGAAGAATATTGGCAATGTTGCTGCCCAGAACGTTTCCGATGGCAATCCCGGTATTGCCGTTTATGCTGGCCGTCACATTGACAAACAGTTCGGGCGCGGATGTGCCGAAAGACACGATCGTCAAACCTATGACGAGATCCGAGATCTTCAGCCTCCTGGCAATGGAACCGGCGCCTTCCACCAGCAGGTCGGCCCCCTTTACCAGAAGCACCAGACCGATGATCAAAAGCAGGTAAGGCAGAAAAGAGTCCATATTAACCCCCTTGCAAAATAAAAAAGTAAAATATTAAGTGCCGGGAGTTAAAACTCCGGCACACAACCGTATCTAAAATTTTCGGCCGCCGTCTGCTCAAAAATGAGAGATCAGATTCCAGACGGCAACCCATAGGGGCATCATCAACAGGCACGCTATGTAGCTTAAAAGCAGAACACTGCCTATTTTCTGCTCGTTTCCCCCGTATTTTTTGACCTGGAGCACCAGGGCAATGGCCGGGGCCGATGAACTCTGGATAACGAAGAAAACAGCAAGAAGAGGGATGGATTCCCGTAAGCCCGAAAAATATACAATTAATATTGTCAATACCGGAAGCAATATAAATTTGATCGACAACACACGGATCGCATCCCAGAGATAGGGCCGCAACTTAAAGGAAATACTTCCCAGAACGCCACCCAGGATGAATATCGCCAACGGCACTGTGGCCTGTCCCAGCAGTTGCACAGCCTCAAAGACAGTAGCCAGCGCAGTGTTTATGATGCCGGAGGATTGGGGGCCTTGCGGTGCGAAGAAAAACGGATGCAGGCCGGCAAAGACGAGCGCAATTGCCAGAAGAGTTGCCACCAGAGGGGGGGTTAGCATGTCTTTGCATTGCAGACGGGTGCCGGGTTCGGCTGTGGTCATCTGTTTTGCCAGGCTCCAGATGGGCAGGGACTGTCCGATGACGAACATGAAGACATAGACAGAAAACAGCTCGAACTGATCGGGAAACAGGACTGCGCCCAACGGCAGGATTAGAAAACCCGCATTCTGAACCCCGGTCATCGGTATCATATTCCGTTTTTCCGGCAATTCCCGGAAAAAAGCCAGCCACCCCAGCAGCATGCCGGTGAGTGTAATCAATATGCCCGCAGTGGGCAGCACCCACCAGATGTCGAACTCGCCTGGTCTGAAATTTTTTAAAATACTCGTAAAGCTCAGGCAGGGCAGAAAAACGTCCACAGTGGCCACAGACAGAGCGTGCAGATTATTCCGGCTCAGCACGTTTTTGCGTATCAAAATACCCGCGGCCGGAATGATAAGAAAAATCTTCAACATCGAAAGCAATGTTGAGGTAAAGGTTTGTATCAGGATGTCGGCCATCGTATATATGTATTCTGCTCAGGTTGAACTTTATGCGGTTGAACCCGCTTTCAGCATCGGTATTTTTCCGCATTCCGCCATCCGGCAATGCCACAACATGCCATCAGGGGCGATAACATCTGTCTGATCGAGGTGGCGAAATGGGAATTTGAATTTATGAGTTCATGCAATAATTGCAAATGCGTTATCATGCGCATTTTTCGCACCGTACGGGATCGGCGGAAAGCGACTGGTCGGGTCTCGAGCGGTCCCGGTAGACCGTGACCCCCTTTAGCTCCATGTGAGAGGCGGTATCAAAAAGTTCCCGAATATCGTTGACAGTGGCGTCTGCCCGGAAATTGACGGTTTTTGAAACCGCATTGTCGGTATGCTTCTGAAAAGCCTCCTGTATTTTGAGGTGCCAGTCAGGGGCCACATCCCACGCGGTCTGGAAAATCTCTTTTGGCGGTGTGCGGCCCTCTTCCACGTACCGCCGGTACACGGGGTGAATCTCGTCTATAACCTCGTCTATCACCCTGCGTTTCAATTCAAAGGAGAACACCGGCTCGATCCCGGAGCTTACCCCTGCGAGCAGGCTGATGGTGCCCGTGGGGGCGATGGTGGTTAAAGATGCGTTTCTGCGCTTTTTTATACCAGATGCGGCCATGTTGCTGTGCTCAAATGCCGGGAAGTTGCCGCGTTTTTCCGCCAGCCGGGCCGAGGCTGCGGCCGCGGTTTTCCGGATGCAGTCCATGATCTCTTCTGCAAGGTTCAGGGCTTTTTGGCTTTGATAGGGCACGCCCATCATTATCAGGGCGTCTGCAAACCCCATCACCCCGAGGCCGATCTTGCGGTTGGTGCGGCTCCATTCTTCGATTTGCCGGAGCGGATAGCGGTTTACTTCAATGACATTGTCAAGAAAGTGTACCCCCAGTTCAACGGTTTGTTCAAGGCTTGAATAATCGATCCCGTTGTTTGAGACAAACCGGGTAAGATTTATCGAGCCCAGGGTGCAGGACTCAAACGGCAGAAGAGGCTGCTCTCCGCAAGGATTTGTGGCCTCGATCCCGCCCATGCCGGGCGTTGGATTGTCCCGGTTGATTCGGTCGATAAACAGGATGCCCGGATCTCCGCATTCCCATGCGCTTTCTGCTATTATGTCCATAATTCTGTCGGCTGGCTTTTCTCCCACCTTAGTTCCGGTGCGGGAATGGATCAGCGGATAATTCGACCGGTTTTCCAGGCTTTTTAAGAAACGGTCGTCCACCGCCACCGAGAGGTTGAAGTTCTGCAGCCGCCCCTGGCCTGTCTTGGCCAGTATAAACTCTTCAATGTCAGGATGGGAAACATGGAGGACTCCCATGTTGGCCCCGGGCCTGACCTGGTTGCGGTCTATAATATGGGTGGCGGAATCGAAAAGTTCTATAAAGGATACCGGACCGCCGGATACCCCGAAAGCCGGAAATATGGTATCTCCCCTGGGGCGTATTCTGGAAAATGAAAAACCGGTCCCGCCTCCGCTTTGATGAATCAGGGCGGTGTCCTTCAATGTCTGGAATATGGATTCCAGGTTGTCTTCCACGGGCAGGACAAAGCATGCGGCCAGCTGCCCCATGGGCCGTCCCGCATTTACCAGGCACGGCGTGTTCGGCAGGAAAGCAAAAGAGGTCATGGCGGCTTCGAAATCATCCGCGGTTTTTTTCACGGAGGAACCGGGGTCAAGCATGCGGTCGGCCTCTGCCACGGCTCTTGCCACCCTGTGAAACAGTTGCCCGGCAGTTTCTATGAGATTGCCGGCATTATCCCGCGCCAGATAACGCTTTTCCATGACCGCCCGGGCAGCGGGCGTTAACTCAAGATTCGACATAAGTAAATACCTGATAACAGAATCGATTAATAAGAGAACTTTATCAACGCCTTTCCATTACGGACTTGTAAACCTTAATTGTAAGGAATATTATAATATAAAAACAATATACCGCAAGTATCGGATTATTTTTTACCTGGAAAAAGCGGTTGCCGAACAGAAAAAACCGCTTATCTTCTCAAACAAAGCGAGCAAAAATACCGTTCCATGATAGAGAGTATGCCGGATGCCGTAGCAGGGGGGCACCCCCGTGTGGAATCAGAGAAAGGAGTAGGTACAACCGTGATAATCGACCTCCCGCAGGCCGAATGATACGTTGGCTGATAAAAATAATTGCAATAACTGCAGGCATTCTCCTGGTGCTATTGCTGGCCGTTTTTTCCGGGATTCAGGTGTTTGTAAACACCGACACCGCAGGCCGCATGCTCCGGGAACGGATAAACCCGGCTATTGCCGGACATGTAAGTTGGCAAACACAGCACGTCTCCATCCTTAAGGGACAAGTAAGAATCCTGGGGCTGAAAGTCCTGGATGCCGAAGAAAATACAATCCTTACAACCCGGAGTCTGTTTGCGGACATCAGCATAACAGACCTGTTCTCAGGCAGGATCACGGTTGAAGCAGTCCGCATCCAAAAACCAGAGACATTTCCGGCAGTTGATCGCCAGGGGCGCCTTAATCTTATCGAGGCATTTGCCGGGCGTGAGAATTCAGGGGACACCATACCGAATTCAAACGAATTCGGTATGGTGTCCCCTGAATTAAACCTTCGAATCAATAAACTGGTCCTGGAAGAGGGGAGTTTTTCCTTTCAGTTACAAGGATCGGAACCGGGCAAGGCGGGCCCGCGCGCCCGGCTAAAGGATATCGGCATCACGATCGCGGATGTCGAACTGGCGGATAAAGCCGGAAAACTTAGTCTGACGGCCGGCGGCGGCCATATAAACACCTATAGAATGGATATTCCCATCACTCATATTTCCATGCAAGTAGTTCTGGATAAAGGCCGCATCGATCCTTTGAAACTGGAAATAAGCGTGCCTGACTCGCGTCTGGCGATTTCAGGTTCGGTATCCGACATATTCGACAGCCCCCTGCTGGATATCAAAATGGAGCTTTCCGCAGAGCTTTCTGAACTCCGGCGGATGCTGGGGCTGGATACGGAACTTTCGGGCGCAATAAACCTGAAGGCGGCGGCGAGCGGAAGGCCGGAAGACCCCGAGGTCTCTTTGAGCCTGGATTACAACGGCGGCCGGCTGGCAGGGATGGAAATTGGAAAAGCCGCGGGGCAAATCCGGATAAAGGATCGAAAAGCCGTTGTCCGGCGCATGGATGCGGCCCTGGCGGGCGGCAGTATTGAATCCTCGGGGACAATTGATTTACAGCAAGTGTTTCCGGACGGATTCACGGCACCGCCTGCAGATTTCGACTCGGTTTCCTACAAATTTGATCTGGCAGCCGCCAAACTCCGGTTATCGGAGATTCCCGGGATACCGCCCGTTTCTGGCAATCTGTCGGGCAACCTGAACCTGGAAGGCAGCGGCATTTCTCCGGGCACGGCGCGTGCCGGGGTGAATGCAGAAATCCGGACGGATGATATCGCAGCGGCCGAATCGATCGACCCCCTTGATCTGCGGGTCCTTGTGCGGGCTGATTTGTCCGGGCAAAGGCTCGGGCTTGACACGCTCGGCATTGACGGCACCGGTTTTAACCTCAAGGCCGCAGGAGAATACGATATCGCAGAAAATGCCATAAACATGGAGACTTCCGTCAAAGTAGCCGACCTTGCAGAATTTGCAGCAAGCCTGGGAATCCCCGGCGTCAGGGGGGATGCTGCAGAATTGCAGGCAACCATATCAGGCCCTGTTCTCCAGCCCTTGATAAGCGCAAACATCCGGGCCCGGAATCCGGGATTCAGGGATGCGGCAGCCGGCGGCCTGTCTGCCGATCTTGATCTGACCGCCGGAAGCCTGAAAAATTTTCAGGGCAGCCTCACTGCGGAGATAACTCAGGTGGAGACCGGCGTACAGAAGCTTTCCGGGGTTTATTTAAAATCCCGGATTGACGGAGGAAAGATTTACCTGGAACCTCTTGAAATTTCTCTCGTCCCCGGACAGGCCCTGCAGGCACGGGGCCGGGTTTCCCCGGACGGAAACTATGAGCTGGCCGTCACATCGGATACAATTGAGCTGACAAAATTAAAAATGCTTGAACACACTGAACTGACCGGAAGGGTCAAGATATCGGCAGAAGGGGCCGGCAGCATTAACTCCCCGGAGATGGACGCAAATCTCCGCTTTTCGGCTCTGACGGCGGGCGGAAAAGAAATTCCTGATACAATCGTCAATGCATATCTCCGGGGTTCTGCCGTGCGGGTCGCAGTTGAGGACCCCTTTTCCATACACACCGAATACGATTTGGTAAAACATGATTTTTCAGTAACAGCTAAACTGCCGGAAACCGAACTTGCTCCTTTTTTTCAACTCGCCGGCCTGCAGGATTTTACCGGACAGGTCAGGGGGCGCCTGGAGGCCGAGGGAAATACGGGGCGGATCAAAAACACCCGGGCGCATCTGACTGTTTCAGCTCTGAGGTTGATGTTTCAGGGAGATGAAATTGCATTTGCCGAGAATTTAACCGCCTCCATGGAAAACGGGGAAATTTTAATGCCCGGCAGCCGAATTAGCGTGTTAAAGCAGGGTTATATAGATATCCAGGGAACGGGCAACCTGGAGCGGGAAATCGACATAACCGCACAAGGAGTTTTCCCGGCAAAGCTTGGAGAGTCAATGGCCGCAGGGGAAATCCATTCCGTAAAAGGCGAGCTCTTGCTGTCCGCCGGAATCCGCGGCAAGATGGAAAACCCTGATTTTTCTGCAGAAGTTGCGCTCCGGGACCTGGAGATGACTGTTGACCGGACCATGCAGCGGCTGCATGGGGTAAACGGCAGTATTGTCCTGACAAAAAAGCAGGTCGGGATTGCCGGAATTTCGGGTCAGCTTGAAAACGGGTCTTTCAATCTGGCCGGAAACGTGGATCTTGAAAATTTCAAACCCGCCGGTGCTGACCTGGAGTTTTCTGCCGAATCCCTGCCTGTTCAGATACCTGATGTAATGGAGACGAGGATAAATACCGACCTGAAATTCTCCGGCACGCCGCAGGCCGCATCTCTTACCGGAGCTGTAGTACTGGTGGATGGGCATTATTTCAAGGATGTCAATCTGAGTTTGATTGAAAAAGCCGGGGATATAGGCAGGCGTCATCGTCAGACAACTCCCCGCGCGGAACTGCCCGCCCTGGATTTGCCTTTTCTTCAAAACCTCTCTTTAGACATTTCCCTCGGGCACCGCAATCCGCTCATGCTTGACAACAACCTGGCCCTGCTCGCCATCCGGCCGCAGCTCAGCATCAGTGGTAGGCTCGAGAGCCCGGTTATTACGGGACGGGCGGAAATAACCGAAGGGACCATTGCCTACCGTAACACAGAATTTGAAGTAAAAAAGGGGGTTATTGATTTTATCAATCCATACCGGATAGAACCCGAGGTGGATATTAGAGCCGAATCCCTAGTGCGGCAATGGACAATCACCCTGTCGGTGACAGGAACCCCTGAGAACCTGGATTTCAGTCTTTCGTCCAATCCGCCCGAAGAAGACGCCGATATTTTATCCCTTCTGGCAGTCGGCAAAACCACCAGGGAGCTGGCAGGCACTTCAACGGCCGGTCGTTCGCCTGAAGAGATGCTGGCGGATCTGCTGGCAGGCAGGCTGGAAAAACAGGTTAAAGCGGGTACCGGCCTGGATATAGTGGAGCTCGAATACAAACAGAACGGCGATGAAGAGCAAGTTTCAAACGAGGTTCGCGTCACCCTGGGAAAAGAGTTGTCCAGACGGCTGACGGTCAAGTACGGCATGACGACAAAGGGAGGAGAGATGGTTCAGCAGAGCACTGCGGTATATAAGCTTATGGAAAATCTCTCGGCAAAGGCCTATCAGGACACCGAAGGGGCGTTTGGCGGTGAAATGCGTTATAGACTGGAGTTCAGGTAGCATTGAAAAGGGGTCTTGCCGAAATCATCAAAGCCCGACTTGCCGGCCGTCTTGCTCTATGGGCCGTATTTTGGACGGCAGCGCTCATGCTTTTTCCCCCGGGCATATGCCGGCCCGAAAAACCCGCCCCAATTGTTGATGAGATCCGTGTTGAAATCACCCGCGGCCCCGGAAATCCGGAAAGAATGGCTCAAATCGCCCGGAGCCTTATATATCTGCAGGAAGGAGAGGTATTTTCAGATGCCCGGTTTTCAATGTCCGTGTCCGCTCTCAAACGATCCGGGCTCTTTGAAGCAATCGAGGTCCCGGATCCGGACTGGTCGAAAGACTCCATTGTTATCGTTTTCAGACTAAAATCATTTGCAAGGGTCCGGGAAATAAGGGTCAGCGGAGGCTTCCCTTTGCTGGAAAAGGAAATCCTCAATGCCATGAGTATGGAAGTCGGTGATCCATGTGTGCAGGAAAAATTTTCTGAACAGGAAAAATCGATTAAGTCGTTGTTTTTAAAGCAAGGCTATATTAACCCGCAGGTTTTGCTTTCCTGCGATAAAAATGGCAAAGACGGTCACTGCATCGTTGATGTCGAAATTGACAAAGGACGATTTTACAGGGTGGAATCCGTGAGTTTTGCCGGCAATCAAGCCTTTTCAGGAGCCCGCCTCAAAATCCGGCTCAAAACCTGGCAGTCTTCCATGCTTTTTGCAGCAGCCTCAAGATTTGTCCCGGAGGATCTGGAACGGGACATAAAGACGCTGCGGCAGTTTTACCGAAAAAAGGGTTACGCAGAGGCCGAAATCGAATCAGAAGTTGAAAAAAACCCGGATACCGGGGCGGTACGGATCAGAATCCGCATATCCGAAGGCCCGCTCTACCGGGTGAGCTTTGCAGGCAACCGGGCCTTCCGGGATTTTACCTTAAGAAAGGACCTTGTATTTTTTACCCAGGGCAATAAAGATGCCCAGGGTCTTCGAAAAAGCATCCGCAACATGAAAAAACGATACAGGAAAGCGGGATATTTGGACGCGGAGATCAAGGGGGAAGAAAAATTTTCATCCGCCGGTCAGGAACGGAAGGTGAAAAATATTCGATTTATAATCCGGGAAGGCCCGCGCTACCTGGTGGAATCGGTTTCCATCTCCGGCAACAGCGCGTTTGACAAGGAAAAAATAAAAAAACAGATGCTCACCGCCCCGCCCCAGGGTCTCCACAAAGGTGTGTATATGCCGGAAACATTGGAAGAAGACATAAGGGCCATAAATGCTCTTTACCTGAACGCCGGCTACATGAACGCATCAGTTGAAAAAGCCGTTGAAATAAGGGCGGCGCAGGAGCGTGAAGGAATAGTCGGGGCTTCGGTGAAGATCCGGATCGAGGAAGGTCCTCAAACCATTGTCAACAGTGTCTCTATAAAAGGGGAAAACCCGCTTTGCCCGGATCGGGCTGCTGAAATATTCGAAATGAAGCCGGGCACGCCGTTTCGCAGTCACCTGATAAAGGCGGACAAAAACGCGCTGGCGGCCGCGGTATCGGAAAAGGGGTATCCCCACGTTACGGCTGAACCTTTGATCGATATCAGCCGGGACGACACAGAGGCATACATCACATACACTATTAAGCCCGGCCCGCAAGCGATGATGGGGGAGGTGTATTTTGCAGGCAATTTTAAGACCCGGCCAGGGATATTGGCCAGAGAGATGGAAATCAAGTCCGGAGCTCCGTTTTCCCTCTCGGAATTGCTTGCCTCCCAGCGCAACATCCGAAGTCTTAATGCCGTGGATTCCGCGGGATTCAAGACGTTTGGTCTGGAGCAAAAGAGCAGGCGGGTTGATATGCTTGCTGAAATACGGGAAATCAAGCCTTATTTTGTCGAACTGGCCGCCGGATACGATACCCGCAGGCTGTTATACATCAATGCCGCTGCCGGCAACAGCAACCTGCTGGGGTTGAACAAGCAGCTGCGCGCAGGCCTGGAGTGGAGCCAGATAGGCTACAGAGCGGAGCTGGATTTAAATGAACCGAGGTTTCTGGGTACCCGGATTTCAGCAGGCACAAACCTGTACACTGAAAAAACAGAGGAACTGAATAAGGATTTCGGGGTACGTACATACGGGACATCCCTTGGATTTTCCAGACCGCTTACCCCCCGTTTGACCGCCGCTCTTAATTTTAAATTTGAATCCAGGGAGCAGTACCGTACCGATGATCAGCCTGTGCCCGAACAGGATGCCGACCAGTATTCACGCCGTTCTATCCTGGCGGCATCGCCGGGCCTTTCCTATAACAGCACAGACTCGTTTCTGCGGCCCACCCGCGGGGTGCGCGCATCAATAACAGTGGATGCGTCCCGTGGACTGGACAACGCTCTGGACGATTTTTTCAGGTACCGGCTTGATGCCCGCTGGTATCATTCTCCGCTGGATAGATTCACCATGGCCTTCCACGGCCGCCTGGGCCATATCGATCCGTACGGCGGAAACAAACGCGTACCTGACGATCAGCTCTTTTTTCTTGGCGGAACGGCGGACGTGCGCGGATTTTCCGAAAACAGGCTTCGGGTAGACGAGGACAACAATCCCGTGGGAGGGAAAACCGCTCTGCTGGGCAGCATGGAAGCTCGTTTCGATTTGGGCCTGAATTTTGAGGCGGCCCTTTTCTACGATACTGGCGCTGTCCGCGATCCGCAGACTGATGCCGGCTCCGATGAATTCCGGCAATCAGCCGGCCTTGCCTTGCGCTACATCACCCCTATCGGTCCGATCGGCGGCATGTACGGATGGAAACTGGACCGCAAACCCGGCGAAAGCCCCGGCGCTTTTCACTTTTCAATCGGCTATACCTTTTGATTTGATGATGGTTCATATTGCTCGAAATCGGTATCGCTCTAATGGTTGAAAATTTTAATATAATAAATTATGATAGATTGGTAAGCAAAAATACCGTCACGACGGTATAGATTGCTTTTTACGAAACCATCAAATTATAAATAATCCAGCGAAAAATAAGAGTATATTGGGTGCTCTGCAGTGCTATTGATTTTTTGGAAATAATATTTGTAAAGAGGCGTTTATGAAAATCGCGGTGTTGAGCGATACCCACGACAACATTCGGAATGTGCGCAAAGCGCTTGAGCTTATAGCCGGACAACATGTCGAGGCGATAATCCATTGCGGTGATGTTATCGCTCCGTTTATGTTCAAGGAATTTCGGGAAGCCCGTATACCGGTTCACTGTGTGTTCGGCAACAACGACGGTGACAGGTATCTTCTGACGAAAACCGCTGACAACAGCAACGGGCTTATCACCCTTTACGGAATCCTGGGCGAAATGGACGCCCACGGCTTTTCCATCGCATTTACCCACGAGCCCCAATTCGCCGAAGGACTGGCGGCAACCGACAAATACGACCTGGTCTGCTTCGGGCATACGCATATGCCTTCTCAGAAACAGACAGGCAACACCATTCTGCTAAACCCAGGGGACGTAATGGGCAAGGCGGATGATCCGGGTTTCTGCATAGTAGAGACCAGTGAAAGAACTGTAACCCGTCTAACCCTTGATTGATTTTGTTTCCTATGCGGTATAAAAACAGCGTTATATTCTGCTTTTTATCTCTTTTTAGCGGTTTTTTTGTTCTGTTCTGCGGCGCTTTTGCAGCATCAGCAGCCGGCGGGGGCGCTTTCCGGTACTGGAAGGCGAGTGCGGAAAAGGGGGCTGCCCCGGCAATGAACGTGATAGGCTTCATGCAGCCCCATGTTATAAAAAAAAGCGAAACCCTGCTCGATATTGCCAGGGAATACGGACTTGGATATAATGAAATCGCGCTTCTTTACCCGGACATGGATTCCTGGGCGCCCCCAAAGGGTGAAAAAATCGATATTCCTTCAGTTTGGATTCTTCCGCCCGCCCGGCATGAGGGCGTGGTGATTAATATACCGGAAATGCGCCTGTATCGTTTTATACCCCGGCAAAAGCTTGTAAAAACCTATCCGATCGGCATAGGCAGGCAGGGATTTAAAACTCCCCTTACTGACACGAGAGTTGCAGCCCTGATCCGGCATCCTGATTGGACGGTCCCTCCGGATATGAGGGAGAAGCTCGGCCGCGCCATAGTGCCTCCCGGCCCGGCCAATCCCCTGGGCGACTATTGGATCGGACTGGCGATTGATAATATCGGCATTCACGGTACCAACTTCCCCTGGGGCATCGGAAGAAGGGTCAGCCATGGATGCCTCAGGATGTACCCGGAGCATATAAAATCTTTTTTTTATGAGGTCGAGGTCGGCACCGGAGTTGAAATCGTGTATAAACCTGTTAAAGTAGGTATTAGGGATGACAAGATTTTTGTTGAAATTCACCCTGACATTCATGATATAATTCCTGATATGTATAAGCATGCTGAATCGCTTTTAAAGGAAAGGGAGCTTTTGACCGGCGTTGATCATAAAAGACTTTACCGAGCGGTTGCAGAAGAAAACGGTGTGCCCGCACCCGTCGGTATTATTGCAAAACCTTAACCCAACATGAAAAAGGAGGCGAACAATGAACACCGGCATTAAAAGAAAAACTTTGTGGATCGTCATGGCCGTATTTGTTGCTGCAGCAGCGCTCATGGCATCGGGCTGCGCCACCACCGCCCAGGTAAATGACCTGCAGGAGCGGGTGGACACAATCGAGAAAAAGGCGGATGCGGCCTCTGCAAAGGCGGATTACAACCGGACCTTGACTGAAGAATGCTGCGAAGATTCTCAAAAGTATGCAGAGGAAGCCGAAATGTCTGCACAACGTGCCAAAGCAGCAGCCATGGATTCCGAGTCCGCCGCAGATCGTGCTGAAAAAGCCGCGGAAAAATCCGAAAAAGTATTTGAAAAAACGATGCAAAAATAACCATTTTGATTTTGTCATTATCCTGCCGGTCCGCGATAAGCCTCTGGGGCCGGCAGGGTCCTTCATCTCTGAAGATGCATAATTAAATCATGTAATTTTTTTACCTTTCCAGGTATGTACGCAGGTAACCGGCGGTACGGGATATCCCGGATACCGCCACATCTTCCGGAGCGCCCCGGGCCGTGACTGAACCGCCCTGCCGGCCGCCGCCCGGTCCCATGTCGATGATGCAGTCCGCGGCCGCAATCAGGTCCATGTCGTGCTCGATCACCACAACGGTATCTCCCCTGTCCACCATACGCTGAAGCACGCGGATCAACTTTGCAACGTCAGCCATGTGCAGGCCGGTGGTGGGCTCGTCTAACACGTAGAATCCGCCTGCGGTGGCTCTGGCGGTAAGTTCGGCCGCAAGTTTCATTCGCTGAGCCTCGCCACCGGAAAGAGTCGGACTCGGCTGCCCGAGCCGTACGTATCCGAGGCCGATTTCAGATAAAAACCGCAACGGCCGGGCTACCTGCGGAAAAGCTTCGAAAAACTCCAGAGCTTCATCCACTGTCATTTCCAGTACTCCGGCAATCGACCTTTCTTTAAATCTCACTGCAAGGGTATCCGGGTTATACCTTCGCCCTCCGCACACGTCACAGGGGATGTGCACTACAGGCAAAAGAGGCATCTCCACCCTGTGCTGTCCCTGCCCCCCGCAGGCCTCGCACCTGCCGCCCGCCACGTTAAACGAAAATCTGCCGGCTTTATATCCTCTGGCCCTGGCCTCGGCGGTGCCTGCAAAAATCCTGCGGATTTCGTTCATCACACCAACGTAGGTGGCCGGCACAGACCTTGGAGTGCGGCCAATAGGTGATTCATCGACTTCCTTGACACTCTTTACCCCCGCGGCGCCGGACAGTTCTCTGAGAATATTCGGCAGCCGCTGACCTGAAACAGCCGCCTTCAATGCCCGAAAGGTTACATCCCGAACCAGAGTGGACTTGCCTGAGCCGCTGACCCCGGTCACGCAAATTAGTCTTGCCAGGGGGAAATCGACAGTAACATCTTCAAGGTTGTGACATCTCGCCCCTGATACGGTCAGGTATTGGCAATTATCCAGAGATCGCCGTTGTTGCTGTACAGGGATGTCGGGTTTTTTCAGCCATTTGCCGGTCACGGAATTCTTTGCCCTTTCCAGGCTCTTAGGGGTTCCTTGTGCAACAATTTGCCCGCCGTGGACTCCCGCACCGGGACCCAGGTCGATTACCCTGTCGGCGGCCCGGATCATCGCCTCTTCATGTTCAACAACCACCACTGTATTGCCCCGGTCCCGCAACTTGAACAGGGCCGCAATCAGGGCCTCTGCGTTTGCGGGATGAAGTCCTACGGTCGGTTCGTCCAACACGTAGCAAACTCCCCGCAGGTTGGAAGAAATTTCCGCTGCGATCCGCACCCGCTGAGCCTCGCCGGTGGCCAGTGTTTTGGTGGCACGGTCGAGACTGAGATATCCCACGCCCAGATTTTCAAGAATCGAAAGCCGTGTGCGAAGTTCGGGCAGAACCCGTTTGCTTATTTCGTCTTGTGCAGGGGCGAGATCCCCGATCCATCCAAGGACCTCTGAAACCGTCATGGCGGAAACATCGCCGATATTTTCTTTTCCGATTCTTACGGCCAGTGCTTCCGGCCGCAGGCGTGTGCCCCCGCATGCCGAACATACGGTTGGTGTTCCGCTTTCCGGGCCTTCGGAGTCTTCCAGGATTCCGGCTCCTTCACACGCGTTGCATGCTCCGAATTTTTGGCTCCAGGTAAAAAGCCTCGGGTCGGCGTGCGGAAGGCCTGCTCCGCATTCCGGACAAGCCCTGCGTGTGGAATAAAAATAATCCCGTCCTTTATCCTGCCCGGATAAAGTCACCATAATGGTGCCCGCTCCTGCTGCAAGGCCTGTTTTCACATACGTCCCGAGCTGTTTTAAATCATTGTCATCTGCAATAGTCTCGGCCACCACGGCATCCACGTCATGGATCGCGTAGCGCTCCAGGGCGGGCGGATTGTCTGTGTCGTATATGCGCCCGTCGATGCGCAAGCGTGTAAAGCCTTGCTCCGCGGCCCGCTTGATTACATCCGCATGAAACCCTTTGCGCTTGCGCACAATAGGGGCCAGGATGCGGATTTTTTCCCCGGTAAACATCTGTAGGATCCTGCGGGTGATTTCCGCGGCGTCTGCGGTTTGGCCCGGCACTCCGCAATTGGGGCAGAAAGGCGTTCCCAAAGAGGAAAACAGCAGCCGCAGGTAATGATACACCTCTGATACTGTTCCCGCCGTGGACATGGCCCCGGCCCTGGATACTTTCTGTTCCAGGGCCACAGTGGGCGGCACAGATGCAACCCGGTCCACTTCGGCCCTGGCAAGCGGCTGCATGTACTGGCGGGCATATGCCGGCAGACAGTCCAGAAATCGTTCTCTTCCCTCGGAATACAGCACGTCGAATGCAAGTGTTGATTTGCCCGAGCCGCTCACCCCGGTCACGCACACCAGTTTGTTTTTCGGGATTTCAACAGAGATGTTGTCCAGGTTGTGCTCCCTGGCGCCTTCAATTCGAATGCTCTGCCCTTCCTTGCCTGAATGAAAGCGGTATTTGCGGTATTTCTGCCTTTGCGTACAGATTTCGCGCAGGGCGAGCCCGGTGAGCGTATCACTCTTTTCTATAACCTCCGGCGGACCCTCCCCCACGATCCGTCCGCCGCGCTCTCCGCCTTCAGGGCCCATATCGATGATCCAGTCCGAAGACCTTGCAAGATCCATGTCGTGTTCGATTACCGCCACTGAATGCCCACTGTCTATAAGTTTTTGAAGAGCTCTGACCAGATCCGCAACATTATCCGGATGAAGTCCTGTAGTGGGCTCATCGAGCAAAAACAGAATGTTTTCCGCCCCTCCGGCTTCTGCGAGGTGCCTGGCAAGCTTAAGTCTTTGGGCCTCGCCTCCTGAAAGAGTGGGCGCCGACTGGGACAGGGTGAGATAACCTATCCCTATGTCGATCATCGGCTGTAAGGCTTTGGCAACCCTGCGGTTGTCCGAGAACAGATCTGCAAGATCCCCGGCCGGCATATCAAGCAGTTCGGCGATATTGTACCCCCTGCACCGAACATCGAGCACGTGGGGCCGGAATCGCCTGCCGTCGCAGCCGGGACAGCGCACATATACGTCGGGCAGAAACTGCAGTTCCACCCTTTCATACCCTGCACCCTGGCAGTGAGGACAGGCTCCCGCGGAAGTGTTAAATGAAAAGGCGGACCTGGAAAGCCCGGCCTGTCTTGCCTGCCGGGT
Organism: Desulfobacteraceae bacterium; assembly: GCA_021737545.1. Lineage (GTDB taxonomy): Bacteria > Desulfobacterota > Desulfobacteria > Desulfobacterales > Desulfosalsimonadaceae > Desulfosalsimonas. The sequence continues at coordinate 6,369 of JAIPDT010000004.1, read as the reverse complement.
TGCTGCAAACGCTGTGCGCAGAGGATCCAGTACGTGCATGTATGTAGCCGCGTTCATGCGCGCGTTTCTGGAAAGCGGGGACTGGTCGACCAGAATCGCCCCGGAGATAAGGGTGTCGCCCTCGATACGCCCGCATCTGCCGGGCTCCATTACCTCCAGCCCTTTTTGCCTGCGCAGGTTTCTGTAAAGGACATGATCCACCAGGGTGGACTTGCCTGAACCGCTTACTCCGGTTATACACACCAGCATTCCCAGGGGGATATCCACTGTGACGTCATCCAGGTTATGCTCGCAAGCCTTTACAATTCGCAGCCTGTCATTGCCGGGGCACCGCCGCTGCTCCGGCCGGGGAATGCTAAGTTCTCCCTGAAAATACATTGCGGTTTTTGAGTCCCGCTGCTTTAAAAGTCCTGCCAGGGTGCCCTGGTGCACAACCTGTCCGCCTTCCGCGCCCGGGCCGGGCCCCAGGTCGATGATGCGGTCGGCGCTTTGGATAAATTCCTGATCATGCTCCACCACTACCACCGCATTTCCGGCGGACGCCAGGCGGGAAAGCACTTCCGCAAGCCTGCGTTTGTCCCTGGGGTGCAGTCCGACCGAAGGTTCGTCCAGCACGTACAGGGTTCCGGTCAAAGAGGCCCCCAGGGCGCCCGCCAGGGTTACGCGCTGGGTTTCGCCGCCGGATAAGGTCCTGGACTGCCGACCCGGAGTCAAATACCCCAGTCCTACTTTGCAAAGAAAGTCAAGGCGGTCTGCGATTTCTGAAAGCAGCATCTTTGAGGCTTTGTCCGCGGTTTTCTCATGCAGGTTTTTAAAAAAGGCTTCAGCCTTTTTAATGGGCATTTGCTGGATTTCCGCAAAATCCCTGCCCATGAAACGATACAGCAGGGAGCCGGGCTTAAGCCTTGCCCCTTTGCAGGCCGGACAGGTCAGGTACTGCCGGAACCGGGAAAGAAAAATCCTGGCGTGTTTGCGATATCTCCGGCTTTGAAGCCAGTCGAAAAAATCCGAAATACCGTACCAGGATCCGTCTCCCTGCCATATTCTGCGTCTGGTCTCTTCATCAAGATCCTGCCAGGGGGTACCTGTGGGCAGTTTTTTGCGGCGCATCCAGGCCATGAGATCTCGCTGGCAGACGGAATAGCTCGGGGTCTGAAAGGGCCGGATAGCCCCTTCGGCGACACTTAAACGCTTGTCAGGAACTACAAGGTCGGGATCAATGTCTATGATGCGTCCGAAACCGTTGCAGGTATCGCAGGCGCCTATCGGATTGTTAAAGGAAAACATGGCAGGTAATGGTTCCGAATAATCAATGCCGCAGTAGGCGCAATGCAGCTCGGAGCTGAATCGTAATGGCTTGCTGCTGCCGGGAACAAAAACCTCCATTCGCCCTCTGCCGAATGACAGAGCGGTCTCGATTGAATCCACGATCCTGGCCCTGCGTGAAGATTCTATTTTTACCCGGTCCAGCACCACGGATACAGACTCTTTACTTCCGTAATCCAGGCGCGCCTCCTCGATACGAAAGGCCCGGCCGTCTTCCATAACCCTGGAAAAGCCAGCCTGCCCGAGAATTTCGCGTACATCCCCGGCGTCCGCTCCGCCCACGGGCCGTGAAAAGCAGATAAGGACGGTTTCGCCCCGGGCCTTTTTTAAAAGTTCTTCGAATACCGTGGAAGGCGTGTTCCGCCGCACCAGCCTGCCGCATCCTCCGCAGTGCAGCACGCCTTCCCTGGCAAAAAGGGAGCGAAGATAATCGTCAATAGACGTAATAGTGCCGACAGTGGAGCGCGAGGTCTGCACGGGCGAGGTTCTGTTAATGGAAATCGCAGGCAGCACACCTTCAATACTGTCTGCTTCGGGCCTATCCAGCCTTTCAAGAAATTGCCTGGCATACGGGGAAAAGGTCTCAACGTAGCGGCGGTATCCTTCCGCATAAAGAACCTCGAATGCCAGAGACGATTTTCCCGCCCCCGCAACCCCGGTCACAACTGTCACGGCTCCTACCGGCACGGTTACGGTTATGTTTTTCAGATTGTTCTGTCGCGCATTTACAACTTGTATCCGATCCCTGTTCATTAAAGTTTTAACTCCCGGTTTTCTATAAATTTGACAAAATAATCTCAAAATAGTAATTTAACATATTTATACGTCTTTATATGTCAAATATGACTTTGCTTTCTTATGATCGGAGTTGCCATAATCCGGTTCTAACCTTAAAATTTAAAAAAACTGCCAAGGAGGTGCCAATGGACACCGGAAATACTTATGAAGTAAAAGACATTTCTCTTGCCGACCAGGGTGCCAAGAATATGGAACTTGCCGAACTCAATATGGGGGCGCTGCTTGAAGTCCGCAAGCGTTTTTCCCAGGAAAAGCCGCTCGACGGCGTCCGGGTCGGGCTGGCTCTTCACGTCACCAAGGAAACCGGAATCCTGGTGCGCACCCTTATTGCCGGCGGGGCCGACGTTGCCATCACCGGCTGCAATCCGCTTTCCACCCAGGACGACGTGGCCGCCGCCCTTGCAGAAGAAGGGATCAAGGTATGGGCCTACAAGGGGGAGACCACCGAAGACTACTATCGGTATATTAACAATGTTATAAAGACCGAACCGCAAATCACAATTGATGACGGCTGCGATCTTGTATCAGAGATTCACAAGAACCATCCTCACCTGATTTCAGACATTATCTGCGGATGCGAGGAAACCACCACCGGCATTATCCGTTTGAAAGCCATGGAAAAGGACAATGTTTTAAAATACCCCATGATCGCGGTAAACGACAACAAGACCAAGCACATGGTGGACAATTTCTACGGCACCGGCCAATCAAGCATTGACGGGATACTGAGGGCCACAAACCTTCTGTATGCAGGAAAGACCTTTGTGGTTTGCGGATATGGAAGCTGCGGCAAGGGGGTTGCGGAAAGAGCCAAGGGGCTTGGCTCCAACGTGATAGTCACCGAGGCGGACAATTTCCGGGCGCTCCAGGCGCACTACGACGGTTTTAGGGTTATGAAAATGTCGGATGCCATTAAGGTCGGAGATGTTTTCTGCACTGTAACCGGAAACAAGCACATAATACGCCTGGAACACATGAAACAGATGAAAAACGGCGCCATTCTGGCCAATTCCGGCCACTTTGACAACGAACTTCAGCTCCCTGCTTTGCGCGAAGCTGCTTCTTCACGACGCCAGGTACGCCCCTTTATGGAAGAGTTCGTGCTGGACGGGAAAAAACTTTTTGTGCTGGGTGAGGGCCGCCTGGTCAACCTGGCCGCTGCTGAAGGCCACCCCAGCGAAGTCATGTCCACCTCTTTCTGCGGCCAGGCCCTGGCCTGCGAGTACGGCGTGAAAAATCGGGGCAAGCTCGAAGCCCGGGTGCTGAAGCTGCCCGAAGAAATCGATGACGAGATCGCAGGGCTTCAGCTAAAGGCTATGGGAGTGGAAATTGACGAACTGACACAGGAACAGAAAGATTACCTTGACAGCTGGGAAGAGGGCACCTAAACTTCTTATATTTGCGAGAGCTTCAGGGTATCGCGGATAATGCAAAAGGCGGAAAACAATAATGGTGTTGACGCCCGGCATGAACTGTTGCGTCGGCTGCCGGGCGTTGATGCCATGCTTGAAGCAGCGGCGGCCGATCCGGAACTTGCCGCTGTCCCAGGATCGGTGCTCAAAGCATGCGTACGCCAGGTACTGGACGGCATAAGGACAAGAATTCTGAAAACCGGAGAATCGCCTTCCGAACAAAGTCTTTCCCGAAGTTCCATATTTGAAGCTGTAAAGGACGCGGTCAAATCCGCTATGGCATACAACCTGGTCCATGTAATAAACGCCACCGGAGTAGTGGTTCATACCAACCTGGGCAGGTCTCTTCTGGGCTCTTATGCCCTGGAACATCTTGTCGCAGCGGCTTCCGGATATTCCAACCTGGAATTTGACCTTGAGACGGGCAGACGGGGGTCCCGTTACGAAATCGTGGAAGATATTATCTGTGAGATCTCCGGTGCGGAAGCTGCCATGGTGGTCAACAACAATGCCGGGGCAGTGCTGTTGTGCCTTGATACCGTGGCAAAGAATAGAGAAGTAATCGTTTCCAGGGGTGAACTGGTTGAAATCGGGGGATCTTTCCGTATTCCTGATGTCATGGCAAGAAGCGGCGCGGTACTTAAAGAAGTGGGGACTACAAACCGAACGCATTTCAGGGATTACCAGTCTGCTGTCAGTGAAAATACAGGCCTGTTGCTTAAAGTGCATACCAGCAATTACGGAATCGTGGGATTTACCGCAAGCGTTGCCCTGCGGGAACTGGTACAACTGGGAGCCGATTCCGGTCTGCCGGTCATGGAGGACCTGGGCAGCGGGACTTTCGTGGATTTTTCCCGCTACGGACTGATAAAAGAACCCACCGTGCAGGAGTCTGTGGCCGCTGGAGCTGATTTGATAACTTTTAGCGGAGACAAGCTTCTGGGCGGACCGCAGGCCGGTGTTATCGTGGGATCCAAAAACCTTATGGACCGGATTAAGAAAAATCCGCTTACAAGGGCGCTTCGCATTGACAAGCTTACCCTGGCAGCCCTTGAAAGCACCTTGCGGGCCTACAGGGATGAGCCGACAGCCCTGGAGAAGATACCCACCTTATACATGTTGACCTGTCCGGTTGAACATATCAAAGAAAAGGCGGACCGGCTGGAAAAAAGCCTATCCGTAATACGGGACCACCGGTTGAAACATCGGGTGATCGATTCCGTCTCCAGGGCGGGTGGAGGGTCTCTGCCGCTGCAGGATCTGCCCACCAGATGCATTGCCATGTCAGTGGACGGAATTTCGGTGTCCAGGCTCGACCAGTTTTTGCGCAGGTACCGGCCGGCCGTGGTCGGCCGGATCGAAGCCGACGAGTATATAATGGACCTTCGAACCGTGCTTGCAGATGAAATCGACATGATAGCAAGAGCCGTAAATCAATTGCTATGCGAGGTGTGACTTATGAGAGAACAGTGCCGGGAGGTTAATCGCAGTAAAACCACCAGCAGTGCATTCCTGCTCTCCAGGAGCGAGCCCTGCGGGCCCATGCCCGAGTACGGACCGGGGCCGGACCGGGGCGCTGAATGGACAATCCAAACACTGTCCGGGGTTTTTGCCGGGGTAATCCCTCCCGGGCGACTTTTTGAGGAGATTTCTTCACGTCTTTCTGCTGAGGACCGGTTTGCGGTCATGATCATCAGGTTTGATGACCTGCACCTTTCATCCGGGCCGGAGGCGTTTGTGCTTGAGACCGCCGGGATCCTGGATGCGGCTTGCCGGGAGCGAAACGGGTTCTGGGGGGTGTATAACCATGATATGCTGGCCTGTTTTCTGCCCGGAACAGATAGCACCGGATGCGTTGATATAGCTCAAATGGTTCGCCATAAACTCTCCGAGCAGCGAAACGACACTGTGACGGCGGGTATTGCCGAATATCCCATGCTGGAATACAGCCGGGAGGAGATATTGAAAAACGCGCAAAAGGCGCTTGAACATGCGGAGTTTTTCGGCCCTGACAGCCGGGTGGTATGCGACTCGGTGAGTCTGAATATAAGCGGGGACAAATATTACCAGGCAGGAGATGTGGACGCGGCTGTTGGCGAATTCAAAAAGGCTCTGGAACTCGATGCAATAAACATAAACGTGCTAAACAGTCTTGGGGTGTGCTACGGGGTTCAAGAGGATTTCGACCTTGCTCTTCAATGTTTCGAAGGAGCCATGGAACTCGATCCGGGCGAGATTATGGCGGTATATAACGCCGGTTACGTCCACCTGTGGAAAGGAAATTATGACAGGGCATTGGACTTGTTTTTACAGGCGGCAGATATTGACGAAAACCTCTTTGAGGCTGCATTCCAGGCCGGACGCATCTGCATGGAAACCGGACGGTCTGAACAAGCAAAAAAATACCTTGAAAAGGCTGTCAAACTCAATGACTCCTCCAGCGCAGCCTTCCGTTATCTGGGCGACTGCTATGCAGAGACAGACCGGGACGGAGATGCCTCAACAGCCTACAAAACCGCGTTAAAGATTCGGCCCGATGACGCGGAAGCACTTTCCGCTCTTGGTCTTCTCTATGAAATCCAGGGCAGAAACGCGGACATCGCTTTGATGTTCTGCAGGCGGGCGGTTGAAATGTCTCCCGAAAACGGAATTTCTCGCCACCGCCTGGGGCGGCTTTATTATAACCGCGGCATGAATGAAGAAGCCCTGACAGAATTCGAGGCGGCAAGGGCATGCGGACACCAGGAGTCAGGGGAGTATGTAGAGTTGATTCAGGAAGATAAAGGTTCAAGGCTCAAGCTGCAAGGTACAAGTATGGATTGATTTTGAGGGG
>JAIPDT010000062.1 GCA_021737545.1 Desulfobacteraceae bacterium | reverse complement strand
TGACGGTATCGACAAGAAAAAAATCAGGCGAATGTCAAAACTTGATGTAAAAGGAGCCGGAAAATGATTAAAAAACTGCTGGGCGTATTGTTTGCATTTTTATTATTACCTGGTGTGGCTTTTGCAGGCCAGGGCCTGGATACCGGGAATACGGCATGGGTCATCGTGGCCACCGCCCTGGTAATGATGATGACCCCTGCCGGGCTGGCACTGTTTTACGGCGGCATGTCCAGGTATAAGAACCTGCTCAACACCCTGGCAATGACTTTTGTGGCCTATTGCCTGGCCAGTGTGATCTGGGTTGTGTGGGGCTATACCCTGGCTTTCGGCCCGGATGTCGGCGGCTTCATAGGTGGCCTGGATCATCTGTTTTTAGCCGGAATCGGTCCGCAAAACCTGTCCGGTTCCATTCCGACGCTGGTGTTCGTGGTCTTCCAGATGACCTTTGCCGCCATTACAGTGGCCCTTGTACTCGGGGCGATCGTGGACCGAATGAAGTTTTCCGCGTGGATTATTTTTACCGTGCTCTGGCTGACCGTGGTATACAGCCCCATGGCACACTGGGTGTGGGGCGGCGGGTGGATGCATGCCATGGGGGCTCTGGACTTTGCCGGGGGAAACGTGGTGCACATCAACGCGGGTGTGGCCGGTCTGGTGCTTTCCCTGATGGTGGGTAAACGACTCGGCTACGGCAGGGAGGCGATGTTTCCTTCCAGTGTTGCCCTGACCGCACTGGGTGCGGCTCTGCTGTGGTTTGGCTGGTTCGGGTTCAATGCCGGCAGTCAGCTGGCTGCAGACGGAGTGGCAGCCTCGGCCTTTTTGGTGACCAATATCTCTGCAGCAATGGGGGCGCTGGCATGGATGTTTGCCGAATGGTACTTTGAGCAGAGGCCCACTGTGCTGGGCATTGCCTCAGGCATTGTGGCCGGCCTGGTGGCCATTACTCCGGCCGCGGGTTTTGTCAACATGCCCGCCGCTCTGGTAATCGGTGCTGTGGCCGGGGTGCTGGGATTTTACAGCGTGGCCAGGCTCAAACAGAAGATCGGATATGACGACTCTCTGGATGCCTTTGGGGTACATGGGGTCTGCGGCATTTGGGGAGCGCTTGCAACCGGCATATTCGCCAACCCGTCAATTACAGAGGGCGCTGCCGGTTTGATTTACGGAAATCCAAAGCAGTTGCTAATCCAGGCAGTTTCCATTGTCGCTACAGTAGCCTTTACAACTGCGGCCACCTTTGTGGTGGTGCTTATCACCCGTATGGTTGCAGGCGGCCTGCGCGTGGGGGCAGACAATGAGATTGCTGGCCTGGACAACTCGATCCACGGTGAAAGGGCCTTTGAAATAACCGAGTGACAGATTTCTGTGAAATGCGGCTGGATATGAGCATGGATCGAGCACAGCTTTAGGAATTGTTTAGAAACATGCTTTTTTTATCAACCTCTGAAGCATGCTTGAGACACTATCATTTAAGTTCATTGCTTCCGGAGAAATGATCTTCTTGCAAAAGCCAGCAGCTTGCGGATAACAACAGCCGATCTTTTACCTGCCCTGATCCTGCTCAAAAACTTTTCCCCGGTCCAGAATATAGACCCATGAACCGTCTTTATGTTTCATCCGGACTTCACATTCCTATTAAGAAAAAGATTGACAATTAAAATCGCTTTCGCTATAAAAATTTTTTTCGCTTTCAAAGCACTCGGGTTTTAAAAATGGCGCCCCTGAAAGCAGAGCTTGGCGGTGTGCCATACCCTTTCAAGGGGTTGTAAGAAGCCGTACTTGGCTCTTGTGGATGGAAACGGTTTCGGAAACGGCTTTTTCCTCCCCCTTGTTTTATATACTGCCCGGCAGGGGAACCATCTCCCTGCCGGGCGATTTTTTATGTGCGCTGATTGCCGTTCCCGGCGGTATCAAACGCATGCACAACCAATATCCCGCGCCGACTGCTATCTAAAATCGATCTCAAAATCAAAACTTGCGTTGCTCCTTATCACGATTTATCGTTGTGATTAAATTTTTCGCTGCAGTCGCACTGCTTTTATTATCTATTTAACATGTAAGGAGGAATTCAAATGACAGCAAAGCCTTTTAAAATTATTTGTGTCTGTCTGGCGGCCGCATTCTTCACTGTGGCGGCAACTGCCGGAGCCTTTGCAGGTGATGCCGAAAACATCGAAATCGTAACCGTTGATATCAACAGGATTATGCAGCAGCATCCGGCTTTTAAAAAGGCTCAGCAGACTTTGCAGAGCGAGGCCCAGCAGATGCGTCAGCAGATGAAAGAAAAGGGCCGGCAGCAGCAGCAGGCAGTCCAGCAGCAGCTTCAGCAGAGATCCCGGGAACTGCAGCAAAACGCTATGGATGAGGTAAGAGCCGATATTCAGAAAATAGCCGAAGAAAAAGGCTACGAGTACGTAATGGACAAAAATGCCCTCATCTCGGGAGGCAAGGAAGTTACCGGGGAAGTTCTGGAAGAAATTGAAAAGCAGTAAGTCATAAATTCAGTTTTTCCGGTGGTTGAGGTTTGCCGAAAAGAAAGCCCTGGGCGCAATCGCAATCAAGCTCCCGCAGGATGCGGGCTTGTTCCTCTCTTTCCACTCCCTCGGCCAGGGCTTTTTCCCCCAGATTATGGGCCATTGTGACGATAGTGTTCACCAGCACGGTGTTTTGGCTGCTTTTGAGACATTTGTAAGCTCTGCCTTGGGTTTATGTATACTCCAGGGGGCCACATACATATCTGGGGGCGTAAGTTTTGCTCGCCTTCGCGGCAGCAGATTATCGTGGTTCCGTTTTTTGCAGCTCGGATTTAACGGCCATGCCCAGAGATTTCATTGTGTACGGCTTTTTTAGGAACCGGGTTATCCCGAGCTTTTCTATCTGCCGTATTCTGGGAGTTTCGGAAAAACCGCTGACAATAATCGCCTTTTGCTCGGGATTAATTCTCAGAATTTTTTGATAGGTCTCAAGCCCGTCCATGCCCGGATCCATTATCATGTCAAGGATCACAAGATCCGCCTTTTTTTTCTGGATATGGTTCACGGCGGCCTCTCCGCTGGAGGCTGCATCAACATTGTAGCCAAGCGAGGCCAGTAGAGTGTATGCGATTTCGCGCTGTTCGCGAACATCATCAACCACCAGTATGGATTCTCCGTCGCCTTTCAGATTCTCCTGCTTAGCGGGAGGGGATTCTTCCCCGGGTTCTGCTTTCCCTTCCGGTACCGGAAAAAAAAGCGTGATAGTGGTACCCCTGTTTTCCCCGCTTTTGATGTTTATATAACCTTCATGGTCTTTAACGGTTCCCCATACCACTGACATACCAAGGCCCGTGCCGCTTCTGCCCATTTTTTTCTTGGTATAAAAGGGTTCGAAAATCCGTTCCATGTAATTTTCGGAAATGCCGTAGCCTGTATCAGAAACCTCTATTTTAACATAAAATCCAGGAGGGACTGTTTCATATCCCCGGAGGGGCTCTTCAATTCTTATGTTCCGGGTCGAAACCTTTACTTCGCCTTTGTCTTCAATGGCTTCGACTGCATTTGAAATAAGGTTCATTACAGTTTTGGACAGATGCACCGGCGAGCCGGTAAGACTGCACAGTTCTTCCTCAAGGCTTGTGGTGACCTCCACGTTTGGATGATAGGACTTCATTTTGTGATATTCAGCGCTGTTTAAGAATTCAGTAATAATTCTGTTTACTTTGACAGTGATTTTGGTGGGGACTCCGCGCCTTGCCAGGGTGAGCAGATCCTGGACAATGGCCACAGCCTTGTTTCCCGACTCCCGCATGGTCTGAATCGGCCTGCGGACCGGGCTGTCTTCCGGCAGCTGGGGGAGAATTAAGTCCGGATAAGTTACGATCGCGGACAGAACATTGTTTAAATCATGGGCCACCCCGCCCGCAAGGGTTCCCACAGCCTCCATTTTTTTTGTCCGCTGGAGCTGGGCTTCGAGCTGTTTTTCCTGGGTGACGTCACGAAGGATTATAAGGTTGGTAGATCGGGTGTCGCCCTGGGTAATCGGAATAATCTTGATGGAAATCAGCCTGCTCTCGATTTCCACCAGTTCTTCAAGTTGGCTTTCTTTTCCTGAAGCCGTGGCTTCCTCGATTTTTTCCCTGATGAGATTTTTAGCAGGTTCCTTGAACAGCCCGGCAAAGTCGGCTGACAGGAGGCTTTCTTCCGTCTGTCCCAGAATGGAGACAGCCGCGGGATTTGCAAAAACAATGGCGGATTGGTCAACCAGTTCCAGGAGCCCTTCTGACATGTGGTTTAAGGTCATTTCATAGTGTCTTTTTGAGCCCAGCAGCTCCCTTGTGATTTCACGCTCAAAAAGCTCCTTGTCGCCCAGCACCCGGCCCCTTAGCTCGTCGGCCTCCCCCTGTTCAAGTTTTTCGAGAACATAATCCACATGCCGCGAAAGTCTGTCAAAAGGCCCTTTTGCAATAAATATATCAGCATTGCATATGTCAAAAGACGGGTCCTCTTCAGCCATAATCGCTGATAGCACCACGATAAAGCAGTTTTTCAGATCCTGTCTGCTGCGGATGATCTGGCAGAGTCTTTCCCCGCTTATGTTGGGCATGACGAGATCGATGAAGATAACATCCGGGATAAAGGAGGTAAGTGCATCCAGTGCAGAGAGTCCGTCCGGGGCTGTGGTTACGCAATAGCCTTTTTTTTCAAGAAAGTCGGACATGAATTTCAACATTACCGGATGATTGTCCACTACCAGTATTTTTTTCATTCCCCTTGTTCCTGCTGCATTGTTGGTTTCAGATGGATTGCGACAGTTCTTCTATTTGATACAGTAATTTATCAATTATAGGGTTAATCTCTAAATCACGCAAGTTTCTGAGGGCGTCTCTCAGTGATTCGCCGGTGGCCGCTATTTCATCCAGGCAAAGATTTACCGCCGCGCCCCTGAAGGAATGAACAATATTTGCTGCTTTTTCCAAATCGTTATTCCGGAGCGCTTCTTTTATTTCCGAGACCTCCCTGCGGGTGTTTTCTACAAAAAGATAGACCAGTTCCCTGTACTGCTCGGGGTCAAGGCCCAGACGTGAGGCCGGATCCTTAGTGTTCATAGCCTGGATGAATCCTTTTTTTGCGAGTTTAATTTTGCTTGACAATATATCGGGTTTTGAATATAGTCAACACCTTTAAATTTCGAAGCTCTCTAATTAACATGGGTAAATTTGGGTTGTTGTATGGATAACAGCACCGGCGAGGAAATAGTCAGGGCCCGGAAGGACAAATGGGTCGCCAGATGGTTCGATGCTCTTATGAGAACATATCCGGAAGAATCGGCGCGTTTTTTCAAAGACACGCGCGATCCGTTTGCAAATCCAGTGGGTGCCACCCTGGAAAAGGGAATAAGAGATCTTTTTGAAGTGGTGACCGCAGACACTTTCGACAATGAGGCGGCAAAAACAGCCCTTGAACCCATGGTCCGGGTCCGTGCAATTCAGGAAATGTCTCCTTCAGAGGCGCTTGGTTTTATCACGGAAATCAAGGCGATTGTTAAACAGGATGCTGCTGCTGACAGCCGGAAAAGCACTGTGGCTGAAAAAGCTCGCTGTATAGTGGATAATGCCGATAAGGCCTTGCTGACGGCTTTTGATCTCTATATGGACTGTAAAAAGCGGGTATACCACCTGCGAGCCCGTCAGGCCCGCGACAGCGTCAGGCAGTTGCTGGTCAAAAAAGAGTTGATAAGCGAGCTTCCGGATATCGATCCGGAGCTTACATAATAAACCAACAAGTTTAACCGGCAGAACCGCGCGCGGCTGGCTGTACAAACCGATACAGGGCCGTTGCCGCTGCTTGCCGGACAAAGCGAGGTGGTGGTAAATGAAAGCAGCGTATTTGTACTCCCTCATTGCAGTCGTGGTTCTCGGGCTGATCGCGTATGCAGGTGTGGAAGCGGCGGGACTTGATGTATTGTTCGGCGTGATTATACCTTATCTCGCATTTATCGTGTTTCTCGTCGGATTTGCCAACAAGGTGCTGGACTGGTCCAAATCTGCGGTGCCGTTTAAAATTCCCACAACCATGGGGCAGCAAAAAAGCCTTCCCTGGATCAAGCAAAACAAGATCGATTCCCCGTATACAACCGGTCAGGTGGTAATCCGGATGCTCCTGGAAATCCTGTTGTTCCGGTCGTTGTTTAAAAATACCAGGACAGGGTTTTCCGGAGAGCGCATTTCTTATAAATGGGTGATCTGGCTGTGGCTGTTTGCAATTTTGTTCCACTATTCTTTCCTGGTGGTTGTAATCCGGCATCTTCGGTTTTTCGCAGAACCGGTTCCGTTTTTCGTTAATTTTCTTGAACAGATTGACGGAATGCTTCAGGTTCTTTTACCCCACATGTTTCTTTCCGGTTTTGCCCTGCTTGCAGGGACGTTGCTTTTGTTGGTGCGCCGGGTATTTTTGCCCAAGATTGTATATATTTCAAGGCCGGCCGATTACTTTCCGCTGTTTCTGATTACAGGCATCGCTGTAACCGGACTCATGATGCGCTATCTGGCCAAGGTGGATGTGATCAGGATAAAGGAGCTGACCATGGGCCTTGCCACACTGCAGCCGTCAATACCGGAAGGAGGCATAAGCGGTCTGTTCTATGTGCACCTGTTTTTCGTCTCCATTCTGGTCGCCTATATTCCGTTTAGCAAGATTATGCACATTGGCGGGATCTTTTTGAGCCCCACCAGAAACACGGCAAATGATACCCGTGCCAGGCGGCACGTTAATCCGTGGAATTATCCGGTCAAGACTCATACTTATGAGGAGTATGAGGAAGAGTTCAGAGACAAAATGAAAGAGGCTGGAATTCCAGTTGAAAAGGAGTAGATATGGCAGAGACGCCGAAACCGGAAGAACTGTTTAAAAACATTGATCACAGCGTGCCGGAGGAGCCGTGGGAGGATGTTCCTCCTGATTTGTCGCCGGGGAGGTTTGCCTATCCCACCAAGCCCAAAAATCTGGAATATCTCGGCATGCCTATGCCCACAAAGGAGGAGTGGTCGCCGGCAGACGAGGAATGGCCGATTCCGGACAACTGGAAGGAGATAATCCACGAGGGTTTTAAGGACAGGCTTGAAAAATATCGTTCGCTTAAGATTTTTATGGACGTCTGCGTCAGGTGCGGGGCTTGTGCGGATAAATGCCATTTTTTTATCGGCACCGGTGATCCGAAAAATATGCCTGTCCTGCGCGCCGAACTTCTGCGTTCGGTCTACCGCAAGGATTTTACCACTGCTGGCAAAATACTGGGCAGGATTTCAGGCGGCCGTCCGCTGACAAAGCAGGTGCTAAAGGAATGGTTTTCTTATTTTTATCAGTGCACTGAATGCAGGCGATGCTCGGTTTACTGTCCCTACGGCATTGATACGGCCGAAATCACAATGATGGGCCGCGAACTGCTCTCCCTGCTGGGCCTTAATATCAACTGGATACTTGAGCCCGCGGCAAACTGTTTCCGCACCGGCAACCATCTGGGCATCCAGCCCCATGCTTTCAGGGAAATGGTGGATTTTTTCTGTGACGACATTGAGGAGATCACAGGGGTTAAGCTCGAACCCACCTTTAACCGCAAAGGCGCGGAAATTCTTTTTATCACCCCCTCAGGTGATGTGTTTGCCGATCCGGGCACCTATACCATGATGGGGTATCTGCTGCTTTTTGAGCACCTTGGCCTTGACTATACGCTATCAACATACGCTTCTGAAGGAGGCAATTTCGGCCTGTTCACATCCTCGGAGATGATGAAGCGGCTCAATTCCAAAATGTATGCGGAAGCCAGGCGCCTGGGGGTCAAATGGATACTCGGCGGCGAGTGCGGCCATATGTGGCGGGTTATTCATCAGTACATGGATACAATGAATGGTCCCACAGATTTCGGAGAAACTCCAAAATCCCCGATTACCGGCACGGTGTTTGAAAATGCGGCTGCCACCAAAATGGTTCACATCACGGAATTCACCGCCGATCTTCTTCGCCACAACAAGCTCAGGCTCGATCCTTCCAGAAACGACAATAAAGTGGTTACTTTCCATGATTCGTGCAATCCCTCCAGGGCCATGGGGCTTCTCGATGAGCCGCGGGAAGTGCTCAAAGCGGTTTGCAACAACTTCTACGAGATGCCGGAAAACACAATAAGGGAGCAGACTTTCTGCTGCGGCAGCGGGTCGGGGTTAAACACCGAGGAGATCATGGAACTGCGTCTTCTCGGAGGGCTTCCCAGGGCCAATGCCGTCAGGTATGTACACGAAAAGTTCGGTGTCAATATGCTTTCCTGCATTTGCGCTATTGACCGGGCTGCACTGCCGCCGCTTATGGACTACTGGGTTCCGGGAGTTGACGTGACCGGAATTCACGAGCTGGTCGGTAACGCACTGGTCATGGACGGTGAAATCGAGCGGACCATGGACCTGCGCTTCGAACCGCTCAAAGAAGAAACGGAGGAAGACGCCGATGAATGATAAGAACAAGATCATCACTGGTTTGGTCATCTTTTTCCTGGTGGCGCTGTTTCCGTTCTGGTTCAATCTTATCTTCGGTGCATCTGATGCCGCTAAAGGTCCGGACCCCGTATTGACGGACAAGGCCAAGGAAGCCGAAACCTGTGTTGCGGATACGCAATTCATGAGAACAGAGCATATGCAGCTTCTCGACCAATGGCGCGATACGGTTGTCAGAGACGGCCAACGCATCTATGTGGTTGAAAACGGGAATAAATACGAGGCCAGCCTTTCAAATACCTGCATGGACTGCCATTCTAACAAGGCGGATTTCTGTGACAAGTGTCACAATTATGCCTCGGTAACCCCTTACTGCTGGGACTGCCATACATATCCGGAGGAGACAAAGTAATGGAAAACAGCAGAAGACGCTTTCTCAAAACCGCCGGTTATTCAATACTCGGAGTAGGTGCGGGCTCGATGCTGATCGGTCTGTCTGCGCACCCGACAAAAGCCGCCGGTTCCGGGCCTTCCGCGGCTTCGCTCTTTAAGCAAAGACCCGAGAACAGGGAAGCAGAGCGCTGGGGAATGATAATCGACACTCGCAAGCTAAATGAGAGTATATGCGAAAAGATGCAGCAGGCCTGCCACAGCATCCACAATGTGCCGGATATCGTGGGCAAGTTCGGCAACAAGAAGCATGAAATCAAGTGGATATGGCCAACTGAATTCAGGCATGCCTTTCCCGAGCGCGAAGCCGAGTTTTTAACGGAAAAACTTTCCCATAAATCCATTATTCCAGTGTTGTGCAATCATTGCGACAACCCGCCGTGCGTGCAGGCATGCCCTACAAAGGCCACGTTCAAGCGGGAATCCGACGGCATCGTAATGATGGATTTTCACCGGTGCATAGGATGCCGTTTCTGCATGGCGGCCTGCCCCTTCGGCTCCCGCAGTTTCAATTTCCGGGATCCGCGTCCGGCCATCAAGAAAGAAAATCCCGATTTCCCCACCAGAATGCGGGGAGTGGTTGAAAAATGCAACTTCTGCGCCGAGCGCCTGGCAGTGGGCAAGAATCCTGCCTGTGTAGAGGCTTCAGAAGGTGCGATGACATTTGGGGATTTAAATGACCCGGAATCAGAGGTTCGCAAGTTGCTTGCAGAAGAATTCGCCATTCGGCGGAAACCGAACCTGGGGACGTTCCCTTCTGTACTTTATATCGTCTGATCGTATGAGGGTGCTATGCTAGAAAAAGCGTTAAGAGGAAGCAAGAAATACTGGACTTGGCTACTGATCCTGGTGGTTGTCATAGCCATCGGATTTTTCTTTTACGTGCGCCAGTTATACTTCGGCCTTGGGATCACGGGCATGAGCCGGGATGTCAGTTGGGGATTCTACATCGCCCAGTTCACCTTTCTGGTCGGGGTGGCCGCTTCTGCGGTGATGCTGGTGCTTCCCTATTACCTGCATGATTACAAGACATTCGGCAAGATAACGGTGATAGGCGAGTTTCTTGCCGTGGCCTCGGTTTTAATGTGTATTCTGTTTATCGTCGTGGACCTGGGCCAGCCGATGCGGATATTAAACGTGATCCTGTATCCCAGCCCCAAGTCCATGCTGTTCTGGGACATGATCGTGTTAAACGGTTATCTGTTTTTAAATATCATCATCGGCTGGAATGTGCTGGATGCGGAGCGAAATGGAGTCCCCCCGGAAAAATGGCTCAAACCTTTAATTTATATTTCCATCCCCTGGGCTGTAAGTATTCATACGGTCACCGCGTTTCTTTACTGCGGACTTCCCGGCAGGGGCTTCTGGCTGACCGCCATTTTGGCGCCCCGGTTTCTGGCATCGGCCTTTGCCGCCGGTCCCGCGTTTTTAATCCTGCTTTCCTTTATAATCCGGAAGGTAACCCGCTTTGATCCGGGCACCACAGCCATCCAGACCCTGGCCAAGATTGTGGTCTATGCAACCCTGGCAAATCTGTTTTTCTTTCTCTGCGAGATTTTTGTGGCCGCCTACAGCCAGATTCCTTCTCATTTAGCGCATTTGGAATACCTGTTCTTCGGGCTCCACGGACACGGGGTGCTTGTACCCTGGATGTGGACTTCGATTGCCCTGGTGGTGGCCGCCATTATACTGCTTGTTATTCCGCAGGCCAGGCGGAATGAAACTACTCTGGGCTTTGCCTGTGTATTCGTTTTTATCGGCATCTGGATAGATAAGGGTCTGGGGATGATTTCCGGCGGATTCATTCCCAATCCCCTGCACGAAATTACAGAATATGTCCCGACAGTTCCCGAGGCTATTATTACCATCGGCGTGTATGCTGTCGGTTTCCTTGTCCTGACGCTTCTCTATAAGGTGGCAACAGGGGTAAAGGAAGACCTGGCAGGTTAAAGAGCGTAACAGCGCATTTTGCGCTGTTGGCGGAATAAATATCGGGGTTCATCCGTTGACTTGAACACGGATGAACCCCTTTTGTGTTGTTTTTTATTGACAAGTTGATAAATACAGATAAAATTGTTAAATTTTTAAATATAAGAATTGGGAGGACAGGTATATGTATGCAGTTGTTGCCACGGGCGGCAAGCAATATAAGGTGAGTGAAGGCGAGATTCTGCGCGTTGAAAAGATACCGGGCGAAGTCGGCGAAACAGTGACCTTTGATCGGGTGCTGATGTTTTCGGACGGCGATTCGGTAACGCTCGGTGCGCCTGCGTTGGAAAACGCAGCTGTCCGGGCGAAAATTGTTGGACAGGGACGATCCAAAAAGGTGCTTGTTTTCAAGTACAAACGCCGCAAGAGATACCGCCGCAAACAGGGGCATCGTCAGTCCTATACCGCGGTTCAGATCGATTCCATAGCAGCTCAATAACTAGTGTCCATCCAGAAATTGCTAATTCGCCCAATTTCTGCGTCAGGCGAAAATTTTAATCCTCAAAATACTTTGAGTATTCCTGCGGTTAAAATTTTCGCCTTCCTTGAACGTGAACAAATTATCTGATTTCTGGATGGACACTAACTATAAAATATAGGGCGAATTTGTTTTTTAACCCTTACAAATTTGAGTTAAAAAGGATGATAACATGGCACACAAAAAAGCGGGCGGCAGCTCAAAAAACGGCAGAGACAGCCGCGGACAGCGCCGCGGTGTCAAACGCTCCGGAGGTCAAAGGGTCGGTGCCGGCCACATTATAGTACGACAGCTCGGCACTAAAATTCATCCCGGCGAAAATGTCGGCGTGGGCAAGGATTATACTTTGTTTGCCAAGATCGACGGCACGGTGGCATTTGAGCGGCTGGGCCGTTCCCGGAAAAAAGTCAGTGTACATGCAGCGTGAAGTTTGTAGATGAAGTGTCAATTGACGTGGCCGCCGGTCACGGGGGCCGGGGGTGTGTTAGTTTCAGGCGTGAAAAGTACGTGCCCCGCGGCGGTCCTGACGGCGGAGACGGCGGAAACGGCGGAGACGTTATTGTCCGCACATCCGAACGTCTGCGCACACTTCACAGGTTTAGGTACAAACGCAACTTCAAGGCAGATGACGGCGATCACGGGCAGGGAAAACAGAAAACCGGGAAAAACGGCAAAGTTCTTGTCATTGAGGTTCCGCCGGGGACAGTGATTTCTGATGCGCAAACCGGTCAACTCGTCTGCGACTGCACCATTCCCGGACAAAACATAGTGGTTGCCCGCGGCGGACAAGGTGGCCGCGGCAACAGGCGTTTTGCCACCTCCACCAACCGCGCGCCGCGTCATGCCCAGCCCGGCCAGGCCGGGGAAACCCGTGTTCTTAAGCTGGACCTTAAGCTTCTTGCAGATATCGGCATTGTCGGTTTTCCAAATGCCGGTAAATCCACTCTGATCAGCCGGATTTCTTCGGCGCGCCCCAAGATAGCGGATTACCCCTTTACAACCATCAGCCCGGTTCTCGGAGTTGTCGCGCCGCAGCAGGGCGAGCCGTTTGTCGTGGCCGACATTCCGGGCCTGATTGAAGGCGCCCATCAGGGAGCGGGTTTGGGCATTCATTTTTTGCGCCATGTGGAGCGCACCCGGATTTTGCTGCACATGGTGGATGCATCGGCCCTGGAACCTGAAAACCCGCTTGCCTCTTATGAAGCTGTTAATAAGGAGCTTGCCGGATTCAGTCCAGAGTTGCTGGAAAAACCGCAAATTTTGGTTTTAAATAAAATGGATCTGCCGCAGGCCTCTGATGCCGCAAAACGGTTTGTCCGGTCCGCCGGAGATCTCCCGGTGTATGAAATATCGGCTGCCACCGGCAAAGGTGTCGACCTGCTGGTAAATGCACTAAATGAAATGGTTAACACCAGGGAAGAGGCGGATGGAAGTTGACCGCACATCCTGTTTCAAAAATGCCGGACGCGTGGTGATCAAGGTTGGAAGCGGAGTGCTCACAGGTGCCGACGGCTTGAACACGCAGGTTATAAACAGTCTTAGTCGGCAGATCTGTGAATTGGCAAACCGGGGCGTGGAGGTGCTTTTTGTCTCTTCGGGCGCTATGGCCGCCGGGCAGAAAAAAATCGGCCTTGCCCGGCGTCCGGATGAAATCCCCAAGCGTCAGGCTATTGCGGCGGTAGGGCAGGCCGGTCTGATACTGTGTTATGAAAACGCATTTGCGGAATACGGACGCCAGGTTGCCCAGGTGCTTCTTACCAGCGATGATCTGTCCATTAGCCGCCGTCGCTATTTAAATGCCAGAAACACCCTGCATACCCTGCTGTCCTGGAATGTCGTGCCGATTATCAATGAAAATGATACAGTGGTGGTCGAAGAGATCAAATTCGGAGACAATGACAATCTCTCCGCCCTGATCGCATTGATGATGAATGCCGATATTCTGGTAAATCTCACCGATATCGACGGTCTGTATACCGGCGATCCCTGTTCGGACCCGAACGCACGGCAAATTCCGGTGGTAGCCGATAT
>JAIPDT010000061.1 GCA_021737545.1 Desulfobacteraceae bacterium | reverse complement strand
AGAAAAAAGCCGAGCGCGACCAGCCAGTCAAGGGCCTTGCCTGCAACCTTTAATTCAAAGTCAGGGCGCAGTATAGCCGCCCCCGCCCAAACCAACATCACTGCGGCAAAGACAGCCCGCAACAAAACCAGCCACCTAAGCTTTCGATAAAGGTCCTGCTCTGCTTTGGATCGGAAAAGCATCATTTGTTGGGGGGTTATCCTGCGACCGCTCCGGCCATTTGGAAAATGGGCAGATACATGGAAACCACCAGCCCTCCGATTACTACGCCGAGAAAGACCAGCATGAAGGGCTCGATCATGGAAGTAAGGTTCTCCACGGCCTGGTCAACTTCTTCTTCATAAAAATCAGCTATCTTTTCAAGCATGGAATCGATCGCACCGGTGGATTCACCTACCGCGATCATCTGGCAAACCATGGGAGGAAACACTCCTGTTTCAGAAAGCGGGTCTGCAATGGTCTGGCCTTCGGCAATACCTGAACGAACCTTGTATATAGCCCTTTCAATGCTTTTATTCCCGGCTGTCTTTGCCACAATATCCAGGGCCTCCAAAATGGCCACACCGCTTGCAAGCATGGTGCCCATGGTACGGGTAAATTTTGCCACAGCCACCTTTCGCACCAATATCCCCACCACCGGGAGTTTCAGAGTCAGCTCGTCTATCATGGCCCTGCCTTTTTCGGTTTTATAAAACTGCCGGAAGGCAATGATTAAAAGCACGAGCCCTCCAATAATCCAGAGAATTTTGCTTTTGACAAATTCACTTATTGCAATAACCATCTGGGTGGGGGCCGGCAGTGCCTTGCCGAAACTGGAAAACATTTCCTGGAAGACCGGTATAACAAAAACCAGAATAACTGCGACCACTGCAATGGCGATTACAATTGTGACAATCGGATAAGTCATGGCACCCTTGACCTGGGATTTGAGCCGGGCCGCCTTTTCCATGTATGAAGACAACCGACGAAGAATCACATCCAGTATACCGCCCGCCTCGCCTGCCGAGACCATGTTTACAAACAGATCGTCAAACTGATTGGGATATTTTTTCAGGGATTCGGCCAGTGTCTTACCTGATTCCACGGATTCCTTGATGTCTTTTAGCATTTTCTTGAAAGTGGGGTTTTCCTGCTGAGACTGAAGGATATCCAGGCATTGAATAATGGGAAGGCCGGCATCGATCATAGTGGAAAACTGCCGGCAGAAAACAATAATGTCCTGCTCTTTTACCTTGGGCTGCAGAAAAGTAATGTTTTCAAACAGATCCTTTGGTTTTTTTTTGACTTTGGTGGGATTGATGCGCTGCCGACTCAGTATCGAACGGACTTCCTGTTCGGTTGCCGCCTCGGTTTCCCCTTTGCGGACCTGATTGTTGCGGTCTTTTCCTTCCCATTGGAAAATAGGCATTTTTCCCCCTTAATTGTTGCTCATGAAAAAACCGAAAATAATTATATCATTTATTCAATAGCTGTAAAATATATGCTTTTGCGGGATCAGATGCTACGGATTTTGAAAAATTCATTTTTCACTGGTTCTTGGAGGTGTTATATAAAAGAAATACCCTTGTTCTTTGTTTTTAAATAGTTTTATTATCACAACTAAGACTGAAAAACAAATGTTTATATCAAAAAATCTACTTATTAACCAACAGCAGGCCCCTGAATTTGGAAGACAGAAAACAAAACAACGGTCAATTAACCATTATCACCACGCATACAAACGCGGATTTTGATGCAGTGGGATCAATGCTGGCCGCCCAGAAGCTCTACCCGGGGGCTCTTGTTGTGTTTCCCGGGTTCCATGAAAAAAACATGAAAAACTTCTTTGTCAGCACCATGGTCTACCTCTTCAATATGGTTGACTACCGGAAAATCGAGCCTGAAAAAATCGGCAGGCTGGTTCTGGTGGATACCAAACAGGCCTCGCGAATCGGAGGGGTCGAACAACTGCTAAACAATCCGGGCCTTGAAATCCATATATACGACCATCACCCCAAGCTGTCCGATGACATAAAGGCCGACTACGAGGTCCACAAGCCCACAGGCGCCAACGTCAGCCTGTTAGTGGAGCTGATAAGGGAGAAAAACATACACGTCACCCCGGACGAAGCCACTGTCATGTGCCTTGGCATCTACGAGGATACAGGCGCCTTCACTTATCCATCGACAACGGAAAAAGATTTTCAGGCAGCGGGTTTTCTGCGGGAAAGCGGAGCAAACCTTACCACCATTTCGAATCTTATTTCAAAAGAAATGGACCCCCGGCAGATCAGCCTGCTAAACGACATGTTCAGCTCCGCGAGCCACTACAACATAAACGGAAGAGAAATCCTTATTACATCGGTTTCCACAGAAGAATACGTCCATGACCTTGCTTTTCTGGTACAGAAGATGCTGCGGATCGAAAACCTGAATGCGGTCTTTGCCATAGCTCTTATGAAAAATAAGATCTACATCGCTGCAAGAAGCCGCACCCAGGAAATCGACGTAGGCGCAGTAGTGCGCGAAATCGGAGGCGGCGGCCACAGTTTTGCCGCGGCGGCCACAGTCAAAAACAAAACCCTTGCCCAGGTGGAAAACCGGGTGATTCAACTGTTGAAAAAACATGTCAAATCCAGCCAGCAGGCAGGCGACATCATGTCCACGCCTGCAATCACCGCACAAAGCCATATAACTTGCAGAGAGGCCAGAAAGCTTCTGTCGCAGTACAATATAAACGCCCTGTTCGTGCTCGACTCCAAAAAGGAGGGTTCTGAGCTCATCGGCTTTATAACCCGCCAGGTCATTGAAAAGGCGCTTTACCATGATCTGGGGGAAATCCCCATAAGCGAGTACGTGACCACCGAATTCGAAGCTGTGGGACAGGATGCGGATATAGACGAAATCCAGGAAAAAATTATAGAAAACAAACAGCGAATCCTGCCGGTGGTAGAAAACGGGCGGGTCATCGGTGCCATTACCCGTACGGACCTGCTAAACACCCTGATATATCGTGACCGGGAACAGCAGGCAGCCCACTCCGCAAAACCGCCCGGCGAGACCCGACAGCCAAGGACAAAGCAAGTAACCGGATTCTTAAATGAAAGGTTAAACAAAAACATTATCGATCTGCTTCGGCGTATAGGCAGGGTAGCCGATGCCTACGGCTATCCAGCATATGTAGTGGGCGGATTCGTACGAGATCTGTTTTTATACAGGCACAATGAGGATATCGATATCGTAATCGAAGGAAACGGTATTGAGTTCGCCCGGGCATTTGCCCGGGAAGAAGGCGCCAGGACCAATGCCTACTCAAAGTTCGGTACCGCTGTAATAATATTTCCTGACGGATTTAAAATCGATGTGGCCTCTGCCAGGATGGAATACTACAAATTTCCCGCCGCGCTTCCCACTGTTGAAATGAGTTCAGTTAAGCTCGATCTTTTCCGACGGGATTTTACCATCAACACCCTGGCCATTTGCCTGAATCGGGACAGATTCGGCCGCCTTATAGACTTTTTCGGGGGACTGCGGGATTTAAAGGAAAAGGCCATTCGTATACTGCACAACCTGAGTTTTGTAGAGGATCCCACACGGGCTTTTCGTGCCATCCGCTTTGAACAGCGCTTCGAATTTTCAATCGGCAACCTGACTGCCGGACTGATTGAAAACGCCCTAAAAATGGATTTTTTCAAGCGCCTGTCAGGCAGACGGGTTTTCTCGGAACTCTGCCAGATATTAAAAGAAGAAAACCCCATCCCTGCGCTGATACGCCTTGAGGATTTCAACCTGCTAAAAGTGGTGGATCCGTCCATCAAGGTAGACGATCGGCTTCGCACCATGCTTGATTCGGCCAGAAGTGCTATAGCATGGTATGATCTTCTCTACATGGAAGACGATTACAGAAAATGGGTTGTCTACTTTCTGGTCATGATAAGCCATGCAGACCGGGAAAAGGCCGGGGAAATCTGCCGGCGCCTGGAGCTTGCTCCCAAATACGCAAGAATTTTCGTGTATGAACGCCTGGAAACAGAACAATGCCTCTACAGGCTGGGCCGGAAACTCCCTGTGAAAAACAGCGAGCTCTACGAAATGCTCTCAGGATTTAGAACCGAACTGCTCCTTTACATGATGGCCGCCACAGGCAGGGAACAGATCAAAAAAGCCATTTCTTTCTACGTCACGGACTTGAAAGACATCAAAATTTCGGTTAAAGGTGAAGATCTGATAAATATGGGACTTCCTCCTTCGCCCCTTTTCGGCAAAATCCTAAAAAGGCTGCTGCACGAAAAGCTCGACGGCAGGGTGGAGACACGGCAGGAAGAACTGGAATTGGTTGAAAAAATTGTGGAAAGTGAACAATGACAGTTTCGTAAAAAACTGTTTATCCCGCCAGGGCGGTATTTTTGCAGAAATCCGTAAGCACCTTGGCTGATCGGCGGTACGAAAAAGGAGTTTCCTCGCTCCAGGAGCCTCCTGGAGTCTCAATTTCCGCTCGGAAACCCGCTTTTCCGCACCGCCGTCAGGGCAACGAAGTGCAATTTCGTCAGAGCGCAAAAAAAGGATTTCCTTGGAAGTCCAAGGTCGGGGTCTGTTTTTGAAGCGACATTGAGCGTTTTCGGAGAGGCCGCAAAACCGGGTTTTTGAAATTTCAGCGAAGGCATTTGACAAATCCCGAAAACGGTCAGGAGCAAAAAAACTGACCCCGACCGCAGGGCTTCCTTCCGGCAAAAACATCGGGGGATGTAAAAAGCTTTTTACGAAGCCATCAACAATCGAGTTTTTATAAAACCATCAAGAAATAACGGGAATCAATATTGGAAGCTCAAATACTAAGAGGAATTATCCTGATTATCCCCCTGCTGTTCGCAGTGACACTGCACGAGGTGGCACACGGTTATGCTGCGCTCCGGTTCGGCGACCCCACGGCGAAAATGGCCGGCAGGCTTAGCCTGAATCCGGTGCACCACCTGGACCCTTTTGGCTCGATTCTTCTGCCGGGTCTGCTTATTTTTTCCGGTGCCCCGGTGGTATTCGGATATGCAAAGCCGGTGCCGGTCAACTTCCGCAACTTGACCAATCAGCGGGTGGGCACCGTTGTGGTATCCGCGGCAGGAGTGGCAATAAATTTGGCATGTGCTTTAACAGCGGGATTTTTTTACCGGTTTCTGCACATGTCCCCGATGCTTGTAAACTCACAGGCAGGCGCTTTTGCAGGTCAACTTCTTTACGCCTTCTGTATTATTAACATTGTCCTGGCGGTATTTAATCTGATCCCGATTCCGCCACTTGACGGAAGCCGAATACTCTCGGCGCTGCTGCCTCCGGAAGCACGGCGGAGCTACGAGAAAATCGGGCCTTTCGGGATACTGATACTGCTGGTGCTTCTGATGACAAATTCCCTTGATTTTCTTATCTCTTTTTTTATAAGCCCTTTGCTCAGAATAATGACCGGCGGATAATCCGGAAACCCCGCACATATTACATACGGAGATTAAAAACAATGACCGGAGCAAAAAGGATCGTAAGCGGCATGCGCCCCACAGGCGCCCTTCATCTGGGAAACCTTCACGGCGCGCTGCAGAACTGGATTAACATGCAGGAACAATATGAATGTTTTTTCTTTATTGCGGACTGGCACGCACTGACCAGCGATTATGAAAACCCCGGCAATATCGAGAACTACACCCGCAACATGATGATCGACTGGCTGGCCGCAGGACTATCTCCGGAAAAAAACGTTCTTTTCGTCCAGTCCCGGGTCAAAGAGCACGCGGAGCTGTTTTTGCTGCTCTCCATGATCACGCCGGTTCCCTGGCTGGAACGCAATCCCACATACAAGGAGCAAATCGACGCCCTGGAAAACAGAGACCTCTCAACATTCGGCTTTTTGGGATACCCGGTTCTGCAGGCCGCGGACATAATCATCTACAAAGCCGACGGCGTACCCGTAGGCATTGACCAGGCGCCGCACATAGAACTCACGCGGGAAATAGCCAGACGATTTAACCACCTCTACGGCCGGGTCTTTCCGGAACCCGAGACCGTCCTTACCGAAACCAGCAAAATCCTGGGCACAGACCGCAGGAAGATG
Source organism: Desulfobacteraceae bacterium (assembly GCA_021737545.1). Classification (GTDB taxonomy): domain Bacteria; phylum Desulfobacterota; class Desulfobacteria; order Desulfobacterales; family Desulfosalsimonadaceae; genus Desulfosalsimonas. Next base: position 7,380 of record JAIPDT010000061.1, on the reverse strand, counting down.
AGCAAAAGCTACAACAACGCAATTTTTCTGTCCGATCCGCCTGAAGAACTCCGGAAAAAAGCTTCCCGGATGATTACAGACCCGAGCCGAATGAAAAAGACGGATCCGGGCGATCCCTCCATATGCAACGTGTTTTCCTTTCACAGGCTCTATTCGCCCGGCGCCCTTTGCGCGGAAATAGATCCGGCCTGCCGGGGTGCGGAAATAGGGTGCGTGGAATGCAAGAAAAAAATGGCCGAACATCTGATAGAATTCCTGGCTCCGGTGCGTGAAAGAATAGAATACTACAGGACCCATACAGACCAGGTCGAGCAGGTAATGGCTGAAGGCTCGGACAGAGCCAGGCGGGTGGCGGCACAAACACTTGCCGAGGTTAGGGGCGCTATACGGATTTAAAGATACGTCTAAATCGGGTTCGAAATCGATATGCACCACACCGATACCGAACCCGATATTAATAGCAATACCGATTTTGGTTAAGGCAATGGATCCAAGGCCATGAACGCACCCGCATACCAGGTAAAACTGGAGGACATCTTTGAAGGCCCCATGGATCTGCTGGTCCACCTGATCAAAAAAAACGATGTGGATATATACGACATTCCCATCGCACTGATCACTGATCAGTTTCTGGACTATATCCAGTGGATGCAGGACATGGAACTCGACGTGGCGGCCGATTTTCTGGTTATGGCCTCCACTCTGGCCCAGATCAAGTCCAGGGTGCTGCTTCCGGACACAAATCAGGACACGGAAGAAGACGAGGATCCAAGGGACGCCATAACCGGTCCGCTGGTGGAATACATGCGCATGAAATCAGTGGCCGAACAGCTTTGCTGCAAAAACATATTAAACGAGTATGTGTTTGCCCGGCAATGGAGCCCCGCAGAACCTGTATCTTCGGCTAAAGAGGCTCCGGTTGAAGCAGACCTCTACGAACTAATCGGGTTTTACCGTGACTTACTCGACCGGATGGCGCCTGAGACAGGATTTGAAATCACGCCTGAAACAATATCCGTCAAAGAAAAAATGACAGAAATCATAGAGCTGCTGGAGAAGCGGAAAACTGTTTCCTTCAGGGACCTGGCAGCAAGGTGTTCTGGCAAAAGCGAAATCATAGCCGCTTTTCTTGCGATACTTGAAGTGCTACGTCTCAATTTAGCGGGAATATCACAGGCGGAGAACAACGATGGCCTCCGTTTGTATTCAAGATAAGAGAGCTTTTATGGAGGACGTAAAAAATATTATCGAAAGCCTGTTGTTTGTCTCCAGCGATCCCCTTTCGGTTGATCAGCTCAAAAAACTGCTGCCCGAAGCCGAGACCCTCGAAATCCGCAGGGCTTTGGAAGCGCTTGAACAAGAACACCGGCAAAAAAACGGCGGTTTCGTTCTCCACGAGGTAGCCGGCGGATACCAGTTCCGCACCCGCCCGGAATACAAGCAGTGGATCGAAAGGCTTTTTGAGCCCCAGCCCACCCGGCTCAGCCGTGCAGCCATGGAAACCCTTGCCATTGTAGCATATCACCAGCCGGTCCTGAGAAGCGAAATAGAGCATATCCGCGGGGTAAACTCAGGCAACACCATCAGAATACTGCTTGAAAAAAAGCTGATCCGGGTACTCGGTCGCAGGGAAATCCCCGGCCGCCCTCTGGTCTACGGCACCACAAAAAAATTTTTGGAAATCTTTGACTTAAAGGACTTAAAAGACCTGCCCGCTCCGCAGGAAATCAATCCCGGACAGGATAAAAATAATACTTGACTCTGCCTGCCAAAAACCCTTATTTTAGCCTATATATATACATACGGGCGGTTAACTCAGCGGGAGAGTGCTACCTTCACACGGTAGAAGTCACTGGTTCAAATCCAGTACCGCCTACCACAGATATCAAGGGTTTACGGTTATAGGCAACCGGAAGCCCTTTTTTTATGCATTTAGACAAAGGAAGAAAAAAAGGATTCGTCAAACATAAATTTGACTAATGCCATCTAATCTGTGAGTAAAACAAACAATGTCGGTTTGGGCGGCGGCTTTTACATGCCATGCGCCATTCCTATACTTACAGGTAGCATCAGCCCCCGGCATTGGGGCAAGGCACTATCCTTTCACGAAACGGCGTCTGGATTCAGTCTGCTCAGTTTTCCTTTTCTGGCTGCAGTTATGCTCGGTTTTATGCCGTGGAGATATGCTTTTGTCACCCTGTCGGCTATCTTTTTGATCGCCTGCATTGTATTCTGGCTTGCCTCCCCTGATACACAACCCCAACGATCCAAAAAGATAGGGCTTCACACAATTATTTCTTGGACTGATTGCCGATATGTGGGGTTTTTAGGTGGGTTTTCTGGTTCTCGGCCTGATAACCGTATGTTCAAGCTACCTTGCCAGGTTGTTGTAGGTTTTGAGACGATTTCCAGACAGGATTGCACATCATTCCCCGATTTTTATAGATCGGGGATGACGCTTACCATTTGTCTTCAGCGGTAATTCTTCCGTCGTTTTTTGGCTGTTGGCGGGCCGGATTTTGTCTTTTTGCTTTGCACCGGAACCTGTTCTGAAAATTCACTGTTTTGGCCATTTTTAGCTGTCGAGCTGCCATAATTAAAATCTGGCAATGTTCTGCGCTCGATTTTTGCCCCTATGACATGATCAAGGGCGCGGACCATCTGCGTATCATCTTCAGTGATCAAAGTAAAGGCGTCGCCGGTGCACGTCGCCCGTCCGGTCCGGCCGATCCTGTGGATATAAGCGTCAGTGGTATTCGGAATATCGTAATTGATCACATGGGAAACATTGGCGATATCAATCCCTCTTGCGGCAATGTCTGTAGCTACCAGAATCTGATAAGTCCCGTTTCGAAAACCGTTGATAGCCTTCTGTCGCTGGTTCTGGGAAAGATTGCCCTGTAGAGATGCCGCCTTGTATCCGGCTCGGCTCAATTGTTCACCTATACGCTTGGCGCGGTGCTTGGTCCGGGTAAACACCAACACCGAATCGGTCCGTGTCTGCCCCAGCAGCCTCAACAGAAGCGGCGTCTTCCGGTTCTGATCGACCGGGAAAAGAGCATGGGAAACCGTTTCTGCCGGTGCGGCGACCCCTACCTGTACCGTGACCGGGTCAGTCAGGCTTTCCTCCGCCAGTTGTCTGATTTCCTGTGGCATGGTTGCAGAAAACAGGAGTGTCTGGCGTTTTGCCGGGATCTGTTTTAAGATGCGGCGAATATCGGGTAAAAATCCCATGTCAAACATGTGGTCTGCTTCATCGAGCACCAGTGTCTCCAGTGCCGACAGATCGACTGTTTTTCGTTGCATATGGTCGAGGAGTCTGCCAGGACAGGCCACAATAATATCGGCCTTCTTGCCCGATTTGATTTGCGGGCCTATGGCCACGCCGCCGTAGACGGCCAAGCTTCGCAGGCCGGTTTTCCTCCCAAGAGTTACGATAGCGCCGTGAATTTGCTCGGCCAGTTCTCTGGTAGGCACCACGATCAGGGCTCGGGCGTTACCCCGCTTGCCTGAAATGATGCGGTTTAAAATTGGCAGCACAAAGGCGGCTGTTTTACCGGTTCCGGTCTGGGCCAAGCCGATTACGTCTTTTTCGGCCATTACAGGCGGGATTGCACGGGACTGAATCGGGGTAGGGTCAATGTATCCGGCCGCATCGACGCCCGCCGCGACTGCCGGATGAAACTTAAATGTTTTAAAACTCATAAAACCTCTTATTGTAAGTGGGCATAAAAAAAGCCCCGGAATAATTCCGGGGCTTACGATTTTGATTTCATTGTCCAGGAAAAACTGCGTTATGAGGTAATATACGTACTCGTAAGACGCCTGTCAATTTAAATCTTTCATCAGCAGATTTAAAGATCTGCAGGTTAAAGGCTCCGGAGTGCGAACAAAACCGACTTCTTTTTCATTAAAACCTTGTGATTTTTTCTTTTTTCGGCAAATTATATATCTTAATATCCCGCTACTACAACAACATTGTTTTTAACTTTATTTATTTCTTTTATATTCTTAACAGTATCTACAATTCTGGCCTTTTCGTTTTCACTTGTTACAATGCCATATATGTAGACTGTACCCGGCTCGGAAACCTCAACGGAAATCATCTTGGAAAATATTTCGTTTTCCGTTAATGCGGCATGAATTCGCCTTTCAAGAGACATGCGGTCCATTGACTCCAAAGCCTCAAGACTGCATGCCTTGATTTCTTCGGAACGGCCCAGGTCCGCGATATATTTAGCAGCCGTCTCGGTGCTGATCTTGCCGGTATTTAAAACAAGGTCATAAAGATCCGGATCATTGGGATCCATTTGAAAGGCATATTTAAAAAAGCCCTTGTATTCCTCATCCTTTTTTAAAATGATTTTTTCGGCGACCTGATATTCAATGCCTCGCTGCTCGGCCATCAATTCGGCTCGTTTTGGCAGGGAGGCGTGAATCCGTACATGCAAAGCACAGCCAAAGTCTTTTAGCAACATCTGGCTGCCGTGTCCAACCACGATGCCTTCGCCCTGGCGGGAGATTCGATAGACCACGCTTTGCAGTACATCCAGGTAGATATCAGGCTTGCGTCCCATCAAGCGGTCGAAAAAACCCGGGGCTTTTTCTTCCAGCCCCTTTAAATACTCCTCGCTGATACCTTCTTTAAGGGCTTCATCTTTTAACCGTGCGTCATCATAAACTTCCAGATCAAGCGCATCTCCGACCTGTTTGGCAATCGTATATCCCTCGGTGCCAAAATCCTGTGAAATCGTAATCAAAGACATATTTTCTACCTCCTTAAGACGCAGTGTTCATATAGACATTCAAAAGCTGGCTGCCAATCATTCTTGACAGTTGCTCATACAAAGTCGCCTTGTCCTGTTGCGATGATTCAAGCAACTTGAGAAACGGGGCACGTTCAATTTTGAGCACTTCAGAATCCATATCGCAAACAGCTGATGCAGCAAACTCTGTACGATGGATAAGAGATGACCAGCCGAAAAGCTCCCCGGGCTGCTTGGCAGTATACCACCTGCCTCTGCCGCGCTCCATGGTAACAACTCCTCTTAACAAAATATAGAAAAAATTGGCGGGGTCACCGACCTTAAACAAAACATCATCTTTCTTGCACGACAGATGCTCGGCCAATTCGGTGATCTGCTTTATGAAATCCTTATTCAAATTCCGAAATAGATCTCCCTGCCTTAATTCCATTTTTTCCTCCTCTTTTTGTTCTTTATTTTTAATTGCTTACAATTCAACAACTGTTACCTTTATTGTTATAGAAGCAACAGGGATGCCAAAATTAAATTTCTTTTAATATTAATTAATTATAAAAAACACTATCCTTAAATAATTATATATGGTAAATTTTATTATCACATTTGGTGAAATATTTATTAATTTATCATATAACGTATTTTAACACCCGGGAATGCATATGGATGAAACTCATTTTTTCAAAAAAGCCACTTTGCTGATTTGCAGCAGCCTGGATATTGAAATCGCCTTGTCTCGTTGCCGTGAATTTATTGCCGAGCATATTCCGGCAGACGAAATTTATTTAAATATATATGAACCCGGTCTGGGCAGTCTTCGCTATATTGCAAGAGCAGATAAGCATGGAGGGGTCAAACTTGAAAAAACCATAGAATTACCAAAGGAATTGAGCCGATCCATTGAAAACGGAAAACGATTAAAAGATTACCTTATCATCAACGATCTGACAGAAGATCCAATGGGGCGCATAATCAGCAGGGAATTCGGTTTTGCAGACACATCTATGATAGCCCTTCGTCTGATCATTGAAGGACAACGCCTGGGTGTAATGGATGTTTTTGCAAAGGGAAAACATCGTTTCACAGAAGCTCATGCCAGACTTATCCGGCTGCTAAGAGACCCCTTTTCCATTGCTATGGCAAACGCATTGAAGCATCAACAATTGGTTCAATTAAAAGAACAGCTAATATCAGACAAGCGTTATTTTAACCGCGAATTAATAGCTTATGCCGGCGATGAGGTCATTGGGGCAAACGGAGGATTAAAACAGGTAATGGAAAACGTCGCACAGGTGGCACCGCTGAAAAATACTGTTCTAATTTTCGGGGAGACCGGTACCGGCAAGGAAGTCATCGCAAACGCGATTCACAGAAGTTCGCCGCGGCGCAACGAACCATTTATAAAGGTAAACTGCGGCGCTATACCGGAAAACCTGATAGACAGCGAACTTTTCGGTCACGAAAAAGGGGCCTTTACAGGCGCCATAGATCGTAAACGCGGACGATTCGAAAGGGCCGACAAGGGAACTATCTTTCTCGATGAAATAGGAGAACTCCCCCCTCGTGCGCAAGTCAGCCTGTTGCGGGTTCTCCAAAACCAGGAAATAGAACGCGTGGGAGGAGCGCATCCCATCCCGCTTGACATTCGGGTGATAGTAGCCACGCATCGGGATTTGCATCAAATGGTCATAGATGGAGAATTCCGTGAAGATCTTTGGTTCCGTATCAATGCCTTTCCGATCCACATCCCGCCGTTGAGGCATCGCAAAATGGACATTCCCCTGCTGGTAAATCATTTTTTGGACAAAAAATCAAAGGAACTCGGCATTCACACCCACCCGGAACCGGCACCTAACGCTGTTGATCAGCTTGCAAGCCACTTTTGGCCCGGCAATGTCAGGGAACTTGAAAATACCGTGGAAAAAGCTCTGATTAAACACCGACAGGGACCGCTTTTCTTTCAGCGTTCGCTGGAGCATCCTAAAAATGAACGCCCGGCCATTGCTTTAAAAAACGATCAAACAACCATGAGCCTCGACGAAATCATACGCAGCCACATTATCCAGGCTCTTCGGTCGGTCGACGGCAAGATCAGCGGCCCCGCTGGAGCCGCCGAATTGCTTGGAGTGCACCCGAATACGCTGCGAAACCGTATGAAAAAACTGGGCATACCTTTCGGACGAAAATTCTGAGCGCCCAATTGCAGATTATAAAAAACTTTCAAAGAAGTCCAGGGTCGGGGTCTGTTTTTGAAGCGACATTGAGCGTTTTTGGAAAAGATTCATTAAATTCCGAAGCGTCAGAAATTTCAAACTGTCTGAGGCCGCAAGGCCGAGTTTTTGAAATTTCAGCGAAGGCATTTTGATGAATCCCGAAAACGGTCAGGAGCAAAAAAATTGACCCCGACCCCAGGGCTTCCTTTTACACAAAAATAACACCGCGATGGTGTAGATTGCTTTATACAAAACCGTACGGGTTTTACAGCGCCGGGGTTGGCGAAAACGACTCTTCCTCCTCATTTCCGGACCTGATTTTTCCGGAATCATCCTCGCCCCTGAAAATCACGGCAAAAAGATTTTCCCTGCTTTTAAGATTCTGCTGCTTGATTATGTCTTTTGCC
>JAIPDT010000060.1 GCA_021737545.1 Desulfobacteraceae bacterium | reverse complement strand
GGGAAAAATCATCATCCAGCTCTTTTTCAGGATGCTGCGCAATCACCCGCCGGTCTCTGCCCGCTGCCAGCTCGCGGCCTTCCGGATCCACCAGGGAGAGCCTCAGCTTTAGATAATCCGGCAGGGCCTCTTCGCCCCAGGCCGAGGCCGGAATATCCACGCCGAAATGTTCATATATGAAACCGCTCAAGGAGGAGAGAAGCGATCCCCTGTACATGGGCATCTTTTGCATGATCTTAGCCACGGTCTCTGATACCGGCACAAGTCTTTTCCGGTAGGTCTTTGGAAGCCCCCGGATTAATTCGGTAATTTTTTCTTCGAGCAGGCCCGGCACCACCCAGTCCGTGGTTTCGGCTGCTACCTGTCCCGCAGCAGACGCTGGAATAGAAACCGTTATCCCGTCGTCTTCCCCTCCCGGGTTGAATCGGTAGGTACATGAAAACTCACTGCTTCCGAGCTGCATGCGGTCCGGATAAAGCCCAAGCTCGTCTTCATCCGGTTCGGCTGCCATGAGATCCTTTTCAGACATGCGCAGAAAATCATCCGATCCGGCTTCGCGGATCTTTTTTTTAAGAGTGCGCATGTCGTATACGCCATCAGGCAGGCGGTTTCTGTAAAAGGCCATCATGTCTTCTTCTCCCGCCAGAAGCTCTCTGCGCCTTATGCGATTTTCCCTGTCCCTGATCGTCTCTGCAAGCGACCAGTTATGCTCCATAAAGGGGAGCACTGTTTTGACATCTCCCCCGATCAATGCGTTGCGGATAAAAATTTCAGCGGCTTGCTCCGGATCTATCTTTCCGTAAAGCACGGTTCTTTTGGGCACAATTATAAGGCCGTAAAGGCTTACCTGCTCATCTGCAACCACAGCCTCGCGTTTTTTTTCCCATCTGGGATTGGTATAGGTGTATTTGCACTGAGATCCGCCCAGGGGCTCAAGCCATGCCGGGTCGATACAGGCCGCGGTCCTGGCAAACCTGCGGGTGGTCTCAACGATTTCTGCGGCCACGATCCACTCCCCGCCGCGGTTAAACAAACAGGAGCCCGGAAATAACATCACTTCCCGCTGTTTTGCAGCCTGGTAGACGTTTTTTCCCTTGCGCTGTGCTATATTGGAAAGAAATCCGCTTAACACGGACTTGTGAATGGCGGAATAGATATCCGAAAAACCCTTTTTCTCCGCTCCGGAGCCGGAGGCCGGGGGACTTTCGTCTGATGCGGCAATCCCGATCTCCATGCCGGATTCCTCGAGCAGGTCGGCCATTTGCTCGTAGACATCAAGCCATTCGCGCATGCGCTTAAAAGACAGAAAATACCGGGTACAGAAGCGCTTAAGCTCGCCGGCCCGCACCCTGGGCCGCTTTGAATCGCTGTCTATCGTACATTCCCGGAAAATATTGTACAAAGAGATAAAATCCGATGCATGATCCGCAAATCCGGCCCGGGCCTGCCCGGCCTGGGATTCTTTTCCCTCGGGCCGTTCTCTTGGATCTATTACTGAAAGCGCGGCCGCGATTACTGCAACCGGGCCCAGGCAACCGTTTTTATCTGCCTCGATCAGCATGCGCGAAAGCCGCGGGTCAAGGGGCATCCTTGCCATTGTACGGCCTTTGCCGGTTAAACGCACGGCCGGGCCCGAAGTCTTTTTCTTTGCCCCTCTCCTTTCAATTGCGCCCAGCTCAAACAGTATGTCAAATCCGTCCTTGATCTGCTTTGGCGGCGGGGGGTCTATAAAGGGAAATTTCTGAATAAGGCCCAGATTCAATGCGATCATGCGCAGAATCACTTCCGCCAGATTCGCCCGTAAAATCTCGGGCGGCGTGTACAATTCACGCGACAGATAGTCTTCTTCGGAATAAAGCCTTATGCAGACTCCGTTTTGCACCCGGCCGCAGCGCCCTTTTCTTTGATCCGCACTGCTCTGAGAGATTGGGGAAACCGGAAGAGCCGTGGTACGAGTGCCGGGATGATAGGTGGAAATCCTGGCCAGGCCCGTGTCTATTACATAACTTATGCCGGGTATGGTAATGGAGGTTTCGGCCACATTTGTTGCAACCACTATTTTTCTGCCCGAAGCAGGTTTGAAAACCCGGGCCTGGTCCGCTGCTGACAGTCGGGCGTAAAGCGGCAGAATAGTTGTGCTCTTATAATGCCTGCCTTCCAGTATCTCACATGTCTCGCGAATGTCGCGCTCCGTTGGCATAAATATCAGAACATCTCCGAAGGCTGATTCCCGTTCGATGCGGTCCATTGCAGCGGCCGCCGCATCCGTGTATGAATAGTCACCACCGCCTTCGCCGAAATCTTCCAGGGGCATGTAGCGGAGCTCCACCGGGTACATCCGGCCCGAAACTTCTATAATCGGAGCATTATTAAAAGCCCTGGAAAATTTTTCAGTGTCTATTGTGGCTGAAGTGACAATTACTTTCATGTCGCTGCGCACAGAAAGCAGGCCCCGGATCAGACCGAGCAGAAAATCGATATTCAGACTCCGCTCATGTGCCTCGTCTATGATCAGGGTATCATATTCGTTTAAATATTTATCCCCCTGGGTTTCGGCAAGCAGGATGCCGTCCGTCATCATCTTGACCGTGCTCTGCTCGCCTGCCCGTTCTGAGAAACGGATCTTATAACCGACACTCCCGCCTGTTTCCTGGCCGAGTTCTTCTGCAATGCGGTTTGCCACTGTAACCGCGGCGATACGCCTGGGCTGGGTGCAGCCGATTCTCCCCTCGATGCCGCGGCCTGCTTCCAGGCAGAATTTGGGTAGTTGAGTGGTTTTACCGGAGCCGGTTTCGCCTGAAATTATAACCACCTGGTTCTCAGAGATCGCCTCGATTATTTCCCCGCGTTTTTCAACGATCGGAAGCTGTCGGTTATACGAAATATCAGGCAGTGCTTCAGTTCGTTTCCTCTTTATCCGGGCTGATTCGTCGATGCGCTGTTCAAGGCGATCAATAAATTTCAGGGAGGGGGCGCCTTTGTTTTTGTTATTTTTTGCACGCAAACGCCGGATTTCCCGGCGGGCCGTATGACGGTCGCGGTGCAGAGCTTCAGGCAGGCGTGATTCGATTTTCCTTATCCGATTGTTTATCTCTCTGTGATTCTGCATAGTTAATTGATTGTAACCTTATTAACCCCGAAATTCAAGCAGCGACGCCTCGGCTCATATTCTCGCTGAATAATTGTCAGGTTGTTGTTATCCTGGTCCAGTCTTATCGGTATCGTAATCGGGACCGAAATCGACCCCGATTCCGTTTCGGCTTTTCCGATATCAAGGAGTCATGCTGTATCAAGGCTATTAACGATTTGACAAAACAGCATAACATGATATCAATAAATATTAATATACCAAAAGGATACGGTTATGATTCATGAAAATGTCGAGATACCGGATCAGGTTCCGGTGCTGGTAGTCGACGATGAGACGCCGATTACTGAAATGATTTACCAGGCTCTGAGCAAAGCCGGCTATGAATGCCATACCGCCCAGAACGGAGAGCATGCCATGGAAATCATCGGCAATACGGCGATCGACGTGGTGATAACGGATATCCGAATGCCGGGAATGAACGGGGTGGAACTGCTGGAGAAAATCAAGGCCGGATACGACAGCGATGTAATGGTCATGACCGGGTTTACGGAAAACTACGATTATGAATCCATCGTAACAGCCGGGGCCAGCGATTTTATTCAGAAGCCGATCAGCTTCAGGGAACTGATGATCCGATTGAAGCGGGTTTTGCGGATGCGGTATCTGCTGATCGAACGCGACAGAATCAATCGCAAGCTCGAAGACTCGATTAACGAGCTGGAAAAGGCCATGCGAGGAATTGAGCAGGCGCACAAAGAGCTCGATTTTGCCTATCTCGACACTGTCAACCGTCTGGTAAGCGCCGCTGAATACAAGGACGAGGAAACCGGCGACCACATAGTCAGAATGAGCCGATACTGTGCACTGATTGCTGAAAAACTGAAACTTTCAGAAGATATGGTAAAATTGATCCGGTACGCTTCACCGATGCATGACATAGGCAAAATAGGCATTCCGGACAATATTCTGGTAAAGCCCGGCCGCCTGACAAAAGAAGAATTCGAAACTATCAAGAGCCATACCACTATCGGCGCAGCAATTCTTGCAGACTCCAAAGCTGACGTCCTGAAAGTCGCCCGTGAAATCGCCTTTACCCATCATGAAAAATGGAACGGCACGGGCTATCCCAACGGTCTGAAAAAGGAAAACACCCCCATCAGCGGAAGAATCGTGGGTATTGCCGATACTTTTGACGCGCTTACCTCCAGGCGGCCCTACAAAGACCCTTATCCTGTGGATGTGGCCCTGAAAATAATCCGTTCCGAACGCGGAGAAAGTTTTGATCCTTCGATAGTGGATGTTTTCATGGACAACATCAAGGCCATCAAGCAAATCAAGGACGAGGTCGACAAAGACCCTGAGATCTCCCTGACCGATTTCAAGTGGAGCGAGCGAGACAGGGCCGCAAAAATCGACCTTCGCATCAACCTTAAACTTTAGGAAAACAAGAGATTTTCGGGCCTTATTCCCCGATGATTTTGACCAGGACGCGCTTTTTCCTGCGGCCGTCGAACTCGCCGTAAAAGATGCGTTCCCACGTTCCGAAATCCAGCTTACCTTCCGTGACGGCAACCACGGCTTCCCGGCCCATGACCTGGCGTTTCATGTGAGCATCCGCGTTGTCCTCGCCCACATTGTGCCTGTACTGGGATACCGGTTCATGCGGTGCCACCCGTTCCAGCCATTCGTCATAATCCTGATGCAGTCCGGATTCATCATCGTTGATAAACACTGATGCTGTAATATGCATAGGGTTTACGAGTATCAGGCCTTCTTTTATCCCGCTTTCGGCAAGGCATTGCTCGACCTGCGGCGTGATATTAATAAAGGCTCTTCGGGTGGGGACGTTAAAAGACAGCTCTTTGCGATAGGATTTCATAGGCAAACCCTCCTTGTACAAATTCGTTTAAAAATTTATCAATACTGTTCTCCGTATTCAAAAATCAGCTACTGACCACTGATCACTGATCACCACCCTCCCACTGCCGCCAGGCCGGGATCATCGGAAAATACAGCCCCAGGCAGATCCGCCGGTACTCCATTTTTCTCATCATCCGTGCATAGCGTTCCATCTGCAGGCTGTAGCGCTGCTGCTCCCGGTCCAGAAAATCAGTCAACCCAGCGCCCGTATGGATGCCGCTTTTGTAATCTATCAACCAACAAATATTATTTTCATCGATAAATGTGCGGTCAATAATAACATTGACAAATTCGCGGTCGAGCACGCCGCTTACCGCATATTCGCAGGCCCCTTTATTACGGGCCGAGAGAATCCACCTGCCGGTCTCATCGGTAACCGCGTTTACAAGTGCTGACAAAGCCTGCACAAGTGCTTCCTCTATATCATGATTAAAAACCCCTGTATTGAAAAGATCCCTGCGCAGCAAATCAGCCGCATCCTCCACCCGCTTTTTGTCCCAGTTTTCAAGACCCTGTTCGCATATAATCCTAAGCCACCTGTGCACCACGGTTCCCACGCGCCTTAATGTCCACCCGGCCCAGTCAAAGCGCGGCATATATGTTTCATGCCCCGGCTGCCTGATTCCGGAAATTTTTGCCGCTCCGGGAAAAGAAACATCTGCGGTCGGCTCAGGAGGGCTCCAGTCCGCCGGGAGCCTGTGAATCAAGGGAGGTAAATTCCGGGAATCGAATTCCCCGTCTTCTTTACTGCCGGAGCCGGCGGTTTCCGCAGCTTTTTCAAACTCGATGTAAACCGCCGGCCACAGCATGCCCAGCAAAGAGCGGGAATCCGGTTTGCAGACCCGCCCCGAACCGTCAAGGCGGACTGCGGCAAACAGATGCAGCCGATTTGCCGCCCGTGTGGCAGCCACATAAAGGAGGCGTCCGGTCTCATAATCTGTCCGGATCTGCTGGAGTCTGTAAATGTAGTTGTAGGTGTGATCCCTTTGTGCGCCGGTTTCTGAAATCGGTGCCATAAGAAGAGACTCCTCGACAGGGGCATCGGCGAGCTCCTGCCACAGCAGAAGAGAAGGTCCCCGGCTGCGAGGGGCTTTTGCCAGCCCCGGTATGATAACCGTGTCAAACTCCAGCCCCTTGGCCTTGTGAATGGTCATGATCTGCAATCGCTGGTCCGCCTCCGGGTCAGGGGCGGCAAACAGAGAAAACACGCCCTGCTCAAATGCCTCTATATCCGAGATCGTTTCAGAACCTGCATAAGACTCCAGATAGTCCAGATACACCGGCACATCGGCAAGCTCAGCCCGATCCGCCGCAGTTGCAGGGCCGCCCAGGGCAAGCCAGACGCCTTCGACCAGCCGCCGCAGGCTGCGCCTGCCGCGCTGACGCGTGGCCCCATCCAGAACGGGCCGTAGCCTGAGCACTCGTTTGCGCCCGTCTTCGCTCAGGGAAAAAACACGCTCTTCATCGTGTATTAAAGTATAAACAGAGGAATTATGGTCGGTTCCGGCCAGTAAGTAGAGATCATTCAGTGTCAGCCCGCACCAGGGTGCGCGAAGCACAGCCAGCCATGCGACACGGTCCGCAGGATGGCACAAGGCCCGGGTCAAAGAGAGCAGGTCGCGCACCACCGGTCTTTTAGCCAAAGAATCGATCTCCACGGCTGAAAAGCGCAATCCCATTCTGCGTAGCTCGGGCACCACAGCTTTTAAATGCGGCCGGCTGCGTACGAGGACCGCCACTGTTTGCGCTGGATCTTTTGCCCTGGCCTGTTTTATGCATTCCGCAACCCGGGCAGCTTCCTGCTCATCATCCGCACCTATCATGGGATGGAGATACACGGCCTGACGCTCCCCATGGCCGATAACAGGTTCTGCAGGCATATACGGCACAGCACCCGTATCAGGATCGCCTTTTTCAGGAAGGACCTGTGAAAAAATTTCGTTTGCCCACTCCACGATTCCGCGGTCTGAACGAAAATTGCTTTTTAACACAACCGGCTCCAGGGGGATATGGGCATCGAGCCCGTGCTGCCAGGCCTTTAAAAAAAGACCCACTTCCGCCTCCCTGAACCCGTAAATCGACTGCATGGGATCTCCTACAGCAAAAAAGCTGCGGCCGTCTCCATGCGACCATCCGGCCGTAAGTCCGCGCATGAGCTCGAATTGGCTGATGCTGGTATCCTGGAACTCGTCGATAAGAATATGCGATATCCTGTAATCAAGTGACAGGGCCAGTTCCGTGGGTTCATCCGGCTCTCCCAGCGCGGCCCTGGCCCGGATACCCGTTTCAGCAAAATCCACCCTGCCGGTTTGTTCAAAAACCGTCTGCAAATGGGCTGCAGAAAGCTTTAATATTTCAATAAGCGCTTCAAGAACCGCCCATTGATTTTCGGTGTATGCAGGCTCAGGCAGACGGCGAACCGTGTCGAGCGCTGTGGCCAGATCCGGGATTTGTGCAAGATCGGCAACAAGTTTTTTAAACCGTGTCTTGTTTTGCGCAAAAAGCGTCTTTTTCTCCGGATCACCGCCCGCAGAACCGGCGGGGGGAAAACCCACGTTCTTGTTTACCGCTTTTCGCCACTGCCCTTCCATTGTCAAAAGCAGTTCGGAAATCCCCTGCCATGCAGACAAATCGTGCGGCTCGGTTCCGGGCGGGCTGTCCAGGGCCGCGGCATAAGCAATAAAAGAATCGCTGCCCGCTTCTTTGAGGTTCCGGGCTGCAAACCGACACAATTCCATTGTTTCCCGGAGACATGCACAAGGAAACCGGGCATGCAGATTCGAAAGCGCCCGTCTGATAACCGCCTTCATTGCCGACTCCAAACTGGCGCGCAGCTCTTTTGTACTGCCTGTATTGGCCATGTGTCTTAACCACTGGTCCCGCCTCGGCAGCATCAGGGCTATCAGGTTTTCCACAACAGCCAGGCGGTTGTCCAGATGTCGCACCAGGGTTTCCACAGCTTCGGACCGGTTCGTGCCGGCCTCGAGTTCGGCCACTGTATTGCGCGCCGCCCTGGAGTATAATATATCCGGGTCCTCGGAAATCCGGGCAGGGGCGCCAAAACCCGACAGCACCGGCATCTGGCGGGTCAGAGCGGCACACAGCGAATCTATGGTCATAATCCGCATCCTGGAGGGATACTTTTCCATGCGCCAGCCCTCGGAGGCGTCGCGCTGCCTTGCCCGTCGGGCAAGGTCCCAGGTAAGTACTTCATGCTCCTCCCTCGGAGGGGTATCGTCTGCCGCGCGGGCTATTGCGGCAAGCACTCTGTTTCTCATCTCTGCGGCCGCCTTGCGGGTAAACGTGATAGCCAGGATCTCCTCGGGGTTTTTTACCCTTGAAAGGAGCGCGAGATAGCGCTGAATCAACAGCTCGGTTTTCCCGGAGCCCGCCGGGGCCTGCACTATAAAGGATTTTTCCGTATCCAGAGCCCGCCTGCGCTCCGATTTATCACTGGCCTGTGTCATTATCCGCCTTTTCATCTACGGCAGGTTTTTGCGAAGCATCCCAGATCCTGCACAAAGGGGAAAGATCGCAATACCGGCAGGATTTGTTCTGCGACACGGGCAGAACAGCTGCATAACCCGCACGTATTTCTTCTGCCAGTGCGGCAAGCTTTGTTTCCCAGAAGGAAAGCACCTCCTGCATGCTCTCAAAACCCTTTGCAATCCCGCCGTCGTCCATTATTCCCATACATCCCGGAACAATCCCCTCTGTTTCGGCAATTCCAGTATAGCCTGTTTTCCCTTTTTTTACCCGGCCGAAAAACACCCCCGCAAGTAAATCTTTGCTTGCAGCCAGGCTGTAAAGGGGTAGCTGTGGCTCTGTTATGCGATCTGCAAACCAGTCTTTTGCCGAAATTTCCCCTGTTTTGTAATCTATTATCACCAAACGGCCGTTATCAAGCCGGTCGATCCGGTCTGCAAAGGCTGAAAGCCCGATACCGCCGATGCGGACATGCATTCTGCTCTCGGTTTCAGCCACGGAAAAAGGCGCACGTTCGTATTCGGCCCCGATCCACTCCTCCATGAGTCTTTGCAGCCGCCCCGTCTCCACCCCGGTAAACCGGTCCGTAAAAGTTTCGGGCATTTTGCCCGCCATCTTGCTCACAGCCGCGTCCACGGCATCCTGGATGCAGCGCCCCATCTGCTCCCGGCTCATTTCTTCTAAAGCCCTGTTTCCTCCCAGTTGTTTCCAAAGCAGTTCAAGCACATCATGGACCAGGGTGCCGCGCTGCCCGGGCTTTAATCCCGGCTCGGGCGATTCCAGTCCGCGGGCGCCCAGGCGGTATCTGCCGTAAGCCTGAAACGGGCACATTGCCTGGGACTTCATAATCCCGGTTCCTCCACCTATCTCCGAGCCTTCGGCTGCAGGCGCGCCATGTACATCCTGAATATCTTCTGTATAGCCGCGGCAGTAAATTCGCTCCCAATAGCTCTTTTGTTCTGATGCCGGAAATTTGCCGGGGGCATATTCATCCAAATGATCAATCAGGGGGCTTGCCAGGCGAATGCTCTCCCCGTCGGTTCTTCCAAAGCTGCAGATAACCTCGTCCGCGGATTCGAGCAGTCGCTGAGTGATAAGGCCGGCATAGGAAAGTTCACGGGCCGGGCTGCAATGTGGAAGTCCAAGGCTTCGCTGTACCGCCACAGGCAAAAACGGGTTGGGCCGGGCCTGAGGCGGCCAGTTTTCATGATGAAGCCCCATGATCCACAGGGCGTCAAACTCCTCGCCCGCAGATTCGAGCACGCCAGTAATCCTGACTCCGGTATCGGGCTGTTCAGGCTGGAAGAAAGTATCCGAGAGCTTTCGGAAAAAAATTCCTAGTGCTTCCGCCCTGGAAATCGGTCCCGTAAGAAAACCGATTCCTGAGAACTCCTCTATTGCATCCTTCCAGGCTGAAACAGTCTGGTATTCACTTTCAGACAGGCTGCGTTGTCCGGGCCAGCCCGCATCTTCAAGGATTGCCGAAAACTCCTTTGCCCATTGATCAGCCCTCTGCCTTGCCGGCAGCCCCTCGGCACGGGACTGAAGGCTTTCCAGAACGCCAACAAGAATTTGCAAATCAGAATTTTTATCAAAGGATGCGCCCATCGCCCTTGCGGTAGCCGCAACCCGGGAAACAGAAAAATAAAGATCCCCTGCGGCTCTTATTTGCGCATCCAGGGCCGCCCGCGATGCATATTCAGCCTCAGCTCCGCTGATAAAAGGCGAACGAAGAATCCGGCTCCATTCAAACACTTCTGAGCCCTGCCTTCCCGCAAGCTCCAGGATCGCACGCGCCGCCGATACTACCGGGTATTCGGAAAGCAGGGGTGCGGCTGAGATTTGAAACATCGGGTTTCCCGGATCCTGCCCGGAAAAAACAGAGGAAGGATGAAACACCTCGGAGAACACGCGCCGCACATCCTCCCTGTCCGCTGCTAGTCGCGGGGAGACCACCCCGATTTTGGCCTCAGGATCGTTTTCGATTCGACGCCTGGCCCACATGGCTGCAGCCCTGATTTCCGAAGCATCGTCTGCAAAGGTCGCCCGACTGGCTGAGGCGGCTCTTTTTGGCCCGGCCAGTCCATAAACCCCGGTACCCCGGTCATACAAAGCGGAAAACAGCTCCATCTGGGCGGGGCTGTATTCATCAAACCCCGCCGGAATCAAGTCGGACGGCAACCTGCCCAGGCCTTTCCGCACCTTTTTTGCCAAAAACAGGGCCAGACCCGCACGGTCCATATACCCGTGATTCCGGCAGAACCGTTTAAAAGCCTCGGCCCATCCGGCAAAAGCGGCCGGGTCAGGGGCTAACCATTGCATGCCGTCGCCGATCTCCACATTCCATTGCCGGCACAGACGCCAAGCTTCCCGGGCCATTCTGGCGGTCTCATAAACCCCCAGCAGCCGGTCTGCGGCATCTGATTCAGAAATTATTCTTTCCCAGACCAGCGCCTCCTGAAGATCATCCATAAGACACACCCCGAACTCCCGGGATGACGGCAATGCCCCGGTAGAATAAAGCGGTTCGTGAATCATTCTGGAAAGCCAGGAGCCGAAGGGGAGAATATCCGGAGTTTCCCAGACTTCCTCCCCTTTTTCCAGCCGGTGTTCTGCATAGGCGGCTGTCATACGGCGGGCCAGGGCGCGGGTGGGCGTTACCAGTGCGGCACCGCCGGCCAGGGGGTCAAAACACTGCCGGCGGGATAGTTCAGGTATTTTAAAATCATGGTACATCGAAAAACCTGCAGCGACCGGAATTATTGTTGACCTTCATACTGGAATGCGGTTATGTTAAATACCTTTTTGAATAGGGTGTTTATTTTCTAATATGCACAAGAAATGCCGATATATTGGTATCATAGAAAAGAAACTTCTGAAAATCAATGGCTGATAATACACTGCAATCGTCGAAAAAAAACCTGGTGGCCGACTGGGACCGCCTGGCAAAGGTCTTTATCCGCCCTGAAGACGATGCCTCCCGTGCCACCCTGATCAAATACATGGAACGTATTCTGTTCGGGCTGCATGATTTTTTGAAAACTCATGTGGGCATAACTGAAGCCAAAAGCCTGGGCGAGCTTTCAAAAAACTACATGCGCACCGACATCAACGAGGACCCTGAAAAAAAACTCGCTGACGTCATCGCCTGCCTGATCAGGGAAATAGCCCCGCACGCGGTCAACGTGGCCTCTCCGTATTTCGTGGGGCACATGACATCGGCGATCCCGTTTTTCATGGTTCATCTAAAAACGATCGTTGCAGCCTTAAACCAGAACCCTGTCAAACTCGAGACATCCAAGGTGGTCTCGATTATTGAAAAACAGGTTATCGCCAAGATCCACCGCATAGTCTACGATTTTGGCGAAGAGTTTTACCTGGCCCACGTCCAGAACACGGAGACCACCCTGGGAGTCTTTACCGAGGGCGGCACCACAGCCAACCTGACAGCGCTGTGGGTTGCAAGAAATGCCAGGCTTTTCCCCAAAAACGGGTTTACCGGAATCGAGCGGGAAGGAATCCCGGCGGCCTATCGAGCCCACGGAATTGATCGATGCGTGATCCTGGCCTCCAGGCTGGTGCACTATTCATTAAGAAAAGCCGCCGGCATTCTGGGCATCGGAAACGACAACGTGATTCCGATAGATATAGACAGCGCCTGCCGGATGGACATGGAGGCTTTTGAAAATACCATTGAAAAAATAAAATCAGAGTCACCCGAAACCTGCATTCTTGCGGCTGTAGGCATTGCAGGGGCCACTGAAACCGGCACGGTCGATCCCCTTGATCAAATGGCCGATATCTGCCGCAGGCACAAAATCCATTTCCACGTTGATGCCGCCTGGGGCGGCCCCACCCTGCTTTCGAAAAAATACAAGCACCTGCTTGCCGGTATAGAGAAAAGCGATTCCGTTACCATAGACGGCCACAAGCAGTTCTACATGCCCATGAGCTGCGGGATGGTTTATTTCCGGGACCCGCACATACTCAATGTCATTGCTTATTACGCAAACTACGTCAACCGGCGGGGGTCGGTGGACCTGGGCATCAAGGCGCTTTCAGGCTCAAGGGAGGCAAATTCCCTGATCCTGGATTGTGCTTTAAAAATCATGGGCAGCCACGGATACGCCCTGTTAATAGACCACGGCATTGAAACAGCGGCCGGGTTTGCAGAAGAGATCCGCCGGCGACCGGATTTTGAGATAATTACCGACCCCGTTTTAAACATCCTGACATACAGGTACTGCCCGAAGAAAACCCGGGACGCCCTGGCCCGGGCGGGAAAGGAAAAAAAATGCCGCATCAGCCGGCAATTAAACAGGGCCAACCGGGACCTGCAGCGTCTGCAGCGCGAAGCCGGCTACAGCTTTGTCTCACGGACCACGCTTCAAAACTCGCCCGGCTGCGAAGAAGATACGGTCGTGCTGCGCGCGGTCATAATGAATCCCATGACCGATATGAAAGTTCTGCGCGAAATCCTGGATGAGCAGGAAAACATTGCAAAACAGGTCTGGACGTCTGTAGAGGAGTGAATTTAAAATCTCTTCCTATTTAAAGGCTGCCTGCCGGCCCAGCTCAAAAGCCTTCAGATTTATATCCAAAAACTGTGGCCGGATTGTTTCACGCATGGCCGATTCAAAACTCTGCGGGGACAGAGGGAGCAGATCCGCTGCTGTCAGCGCGCCGACAAGCACCATGTTCACGGCAAGAACGTTTCCGGCCTCGCGAGCCAGGGCCGCCGCATCCAGAGTTATCAGGCGCCTGCACCTGGAGGTCAGCAGCGACTTTATTTTCTCTGAATCAGGATAAGTCCCGCTGCCGATGGCGGCTGTAAAAGGCGGCATCGGCGAGGTGTTAGTGATAATGACGGTATTTTGATTGCATTTTTTAAGCGCCCTTAAAGTCTCGGAAGGCTCGAATCCGAGCAGAATGTCCGCCTCTCCGTCTGAAATGATGGTACTTTGTGCACCCCCGAACACCAGGGCCGACTCAACCACTCCGCCCCGCTGGGCCATGCCGTGAATCTCGCTCATTCGTACGGGAACCTCTGAGCGAAGGGCGGCTACCCCCAGCACCCGCGATGCCAGCAGATTACCCTGGCCGCCTACGGCCACTAT
>JAIPDT010000059.1 GCA_021737545.1 Desulfobacteraceae bacterium | reverse complement strand
CTCGGTGGTAAAATTGCCCTTAAAACCCGAGAAATCGACAATTACGGAATCGGTAAACACCTCGATTTTGGAATGAGCGCTCACCTTTTCCGTCATCTCGTTTACATAGGCACGGATATCCATGCCTTCTATGGTTTTTGTAAGCCGGTTGGCAAGTCCTCCGAGACTTGCTTCCTTTTCAACAAGCACCACCTCGTATCCCTGGTCTGCAATCCCGAGCGCTGCGTTCATGCCGGCAACCCCGCCGCCGACCACCATGGCCCGCTTGGTTACAGGAATCTGGCGCTCGTGGAGGGGCTGCAGTGATGCGGCCCGGGCAACCGACATGCGGACCAGTTCCTTGGCCTTTTCAGTTGCCATTTCCGGGTCGTTTCCGTGAACCCAGGAATCCTGATTGCGTATGTTGGCCATCTCGAAAAGGTATTTGTTCAGACCCACGGATTCCAAAGTGTCCATGAAGATGGGCTCATGGGTCTTGGGCGTACACGAGGAGACCACCACCCGGTTTATGTTGTAATCTTTTATAACCTCCTTAATGTTGTCCTGCGCGTCCTGGCTGCAGGTGAACAGGTTTTCCCCGGCATAGACAACATGCGGCAGATTTTCGGCGTATTCGCGCACTTGCGGAACATCGACCACTCCCGCGATGTTGATGCCGCAGTCGCAGACAAAAACTCCTATACGAGGCGGCTCGCCCTCCACGTCGATTTCATCGGGCCGGGCTACCTCCTTTACTTGCGTGCCGCGGGCTTCAGCCAGATTGCGGCCGGCGGCGCACGCCGCAGCGCTTGCTTCCGTGACAGAGCTTGGAATGTCCTTGGGGCCCTGGAAGATTCCGCAGGCAAAAACGCCTTCCCTGGAGGTGTTAACAGGGGCAAGGGGACTGGTTTCAGCAAAATTGTAGTGATTAAGTTCTATGCTTAAGCGCTGGGCGGTCTCAATTGTAGACCGGGGTACCTGGAGCCCCACGGAGAGAACCACCATGTCGAATTCTTCGACTTCTAAGTTTCCGGCCTCGTCTACGTATCTTAGTTCAAGATTGCCGGTTTTCTTGTCCTCAGTAATGGTATGGATCCGGGATTTTACGAACTTGACCCCGGAGTTGTCCCTTGCGCGCAGGTAATATTTTTCATAATCCTTGCCAAAGGTCCGGATGTCCATGTTGAAAATGACCGCATCCATGTCGTGCTCAACATGGTCCTTGGCGATCATGGCTTCTTTTATTGCATACATGCAGCATACTGAAGAGCAGTAGCCGTTTCCGCACCTGTTGGTATCACGGGATCCGACGCACTGAAGCCATGCGATCTTCTTGGGCTCCTGATTATCAGACGGACGGACCAGATGCCCCATAGTGGGCCCTGATGCAGAAAGTATCCGTTCGAATTCCGCGCTTGTAAGTACATTGGGGCTTGACTGGTAGCTGTAGGTGTCTTCCAGGATTGACGGGTCAAACACGTCGTTGCCCGGGCATAAAATAACAGAGCCCACGTCAAGGTCCTTTTCGTCCACGGTCTGCTCATGATCGATTGCGTCTGCCAGGCAGGATTTGACGCACTGGTAGCACTCAGAGCAGATTCCGCATTTTAAACACCGGTCCGCCTCTGTGCGGGCTTCTTCCTCGCTGTAGCCCAAAGAGACTTCCAGGAAATTGCACTCCCGTGCTTCGGGGTCAAGGCAGCGCACCGGCACACGCTCTTTGTGCGGCTCGTTTATCACATCGGGTTTTGCGTATGTCCAGTCCTTTTCCCGGCCTTCGTACAGATCCATGCCGTTTATATAGCGGTGGATGCTTTCAGCCGCCTCCTTGCCGCAGGCCACAGCTTCAACAACGGTTCTGGGACCGTAGAAGGCATCGCCTCCTGAAAAAACCCATTCCATCGAGGTCTGAAGCGTGACAGGGTCTCCTTCCAGACCGCCGCGGGCGGTCATGGGGACATTTTGCCCCTCGATATCCGAGGTATCGGTTGCCTGGCCTATGGCAAGGATCACGGTATCCCCGAAAAATGCCTCGCAGGCATTTTCGTCATACTGAGGGTTGAATTTCCCTTCTTCGTCGAACACCGCGGTGCAGGTCTTAAATTCTATTCCGGAAAACTTGTTTTCATTATTTATAAAAAAGCTTTTGGGGCCGTAGGAGTTTACGATTTTGACGTCTTCTTCCAGGGCCTCTTGGATTTCATGCTCCCAGGCCGGCATTTCCTCCCGGCTTTCAAGGCAGACCATGGTGACGTTTTGTGCGCCTTTGCGTTTTGCAGTTAAGGCCACGTCTATTGCCACGTTGCCTCCGCCGATTACAAGGACGTCTTTTCCGATGGGAATGTCTTTTCCCAAAGCCGTATCACGCAAGAAATCAACACCCTGGAGTACGCCTTCGGCATCCTCGTTTTCAATGCCGAGGCCCCTGCCTTTGTGCAGGCCGATGGCCATGAAAACAGATGAAAATCCTTCTTTTTTAAGGCTGTCAAAGGTGATGTCTTTTCCAAAGGTAACACCGGTCTTTATTTCCACGCCCATGTCACGGATAATATCAACTTCCCGCGCCAGGATGTCGCGGGGCAGCCGGTAGTCAGGAATTCCTACCGCCATCATGCCGCCCGCCACGGGAAGTTTTTCATAAACTGTAACCCCGTAGCCCTTTCGAGCCAGAAAGGATGCGGCAGCCAATCCGGCAGGGCCCGAACCTATTACTGCGACCTTTTCGCCGCGTTTTTCCTCTGCAGCCCCGGGCAGGACTTTTTCGTTCTCGCCCTTTTCCCAGTCTGCAAGAAACCGGTGCAGCTCCCGGATGGCCAGCGGTTCGTCATAATCGTTTCTGGTGCACTCGCTTTCACAGGGATGGTGGCAGACCCGACCGCATACTCCGGGAAAGGGGTGGGCGTCGCGGAAAAGCTCCACTGCTTCCTTGTACTGTCCCTGGTTGATCAGGGCGATGTAGCCCTGAATGCTTACATGGGCCGGACAGGTTGCCTTGCACGGGGCTGTACCCAGTTTACTGATGGCATATGCGCCGGGAATTGCCTGGGCGTATTTCTTAAAGGCGGCCTTGCGGGTGGTAAGTCCGTGCTCATACTCGCTCGGGACCTCGATCGGGCACGCCTTTTCACATTCACCGCAGCTTGTGCATTTTGAAATATCTATGTAGCGCGGCTCCTGTCTGACATGGGCCTGGAAATTGCCGGGTTTGCCGTCCAGATCCAGCAGTTCGGTATTTGTAAGAAGCTCAATGTTTAAGTGCCGGCCGACCTCGACCAGTTTGGGTGAGATGACTCACATGGCACAGTCGTTGGTGGGAAACGTCTTGTCTAGCTGGGACATGATTCCGCCGATTGCAGACGTTTTTTCCACCAGATAAACATAGTATCCGGAGTTGGCAAGATCAAGAGCGGACTGCATGCCGGAAATTCCGGCGCCCACCACCATAACCGAGCCTATCGGAGTCTGTCTTTCTCCGGTTTCAGCCGCAGGTTCTTTTGATTCCATTTGTGCTCTCCCTATATCGAAGCATGGTATATTTAATAAAGGGTCTTGTAATTTAAAACAAAAATGTAAATTTTCAAGCTTTGAATTTTTCAGAAAGAATTTCGATACTATAAATGGGTACCGGTGTCAATGAATAAACGTTTTTTGTATCCAAGGGTTGCGTTGCTGCAATGGATTAAGGGTCTTGGGGGTCGATCTGTTCATAATGGTCGGACAGGCCAAAAGTGGAATCCTGCTTTATGCGGCCTCGATGCCCGCGCGTTAGCACAAGAGCCTGTATGCCAAGTTTTTGGGCCAATTTCATGCCCTTTTCTGAGCCCATAACCGTAATGGCGGTTGCGGCGCCGTCTATCATGGCGCTGGAGGTTTTTTTGCTGAAGTGGGCCGTGGTCACTCCAAGGACTTTTTGGGATACCGGCATTCCGGTTTCAGGGCTGAAAATGTGATAAAATTCATGTCCCCGGATTCTTAGGGGTTGGCGATAATTGCCGCTGGTTGAAACCCGGAGTGCACCTTGCGCGGAAATTGTTCCCCAGGTTTTGTGTATGTCAGTGGGGTGCTGAATCCCTATACGCCGGGGATCGCCGTCCTGACTGCTCCCGAATGCCGCGATTTCACCCCCGAGTTGAACGAGGCCGTCGTTGATGCCTGAATTTTTGAGCAGCGCCACTGCCCTGTCCACGGAAAATCCCTTTGCAATGCCGCCGAAATCGAACTTTATGCCATCTGTTTTGCATACAACAGTGGTTTTTTCAGGGATAAGCTCTACATTCCCGAAACCTGTCCGGGTCAGTGCGTTTTTTATTTCCCGTTTCGAGGGGATTTGCTGTTTTTTTACCCCATCCTGCCAAAGTTTTTTTACAGGTGTCGTGGTGGGGTCAAAGGCGCCGTCGCTTTTTTCCCACAGCAGTCTGCTTAGTTTAAGCACTTCAAACATTTCTTCCGAGACTTTTACAGGTGTTGTTTTATCCGCGGAATTCAGCCTGCTGATCTCGGAATCCGGGTCCGAAGGATTAAAGATTTTTCCTATGCGTTCAAATTCAGCCCATGCTTTTTCAGCGATTTTTCGGGCCTCCCGCATGTCAGCATCAGGCAGATGAAACCGGATTCGCGCCGGGATCCCGTAATATATATGGCGTTTGGTCTCCCACCAGCCCGGGCTGGGTTCGGAAATCCGGATTCTGTTTTTCTCTCCGCCCTTTTTAGGCTGGATAGTTTCTGCTGGCAGGCTGCCGGGATCCATGAAAATCAGCAGCAATACGCTCGCCGAAATCAGGATTGCAGCGGCCGCCGCTGCAAAACGTTTCCGGTGCGGGGGGCGCTGTAGTTCTTTTAAAACGGTTCTGCCTATATTTTGTTGTTTTCGATTTTGAATTTCAGTCATTCGAATTTGTATCGTTTTCGTGCCGAGGAAGCCCAGGGTCGGGGTCTGTTTTTGAAGCGACATTGAGCGTTTTCGGAAAAGATTCATTAAATGCCGGATCGTCAGAAATTTCAAACTGTCTGAGGCCGCAAGTCCGAGTTTTTGAAATTTCAGCGAAGGCGTTTGATGAATCCCGAAAACGGTCAGGAGCAAAAAAATTGACTCCGACCCTGGGCTTCCCTTTATGCAAAAATACCGCCGCGGCGGCATAACCAGTTTTTTACGGTTCTATTGGTCTTGTCCCAGATGGAACAATACGGCCGGGCCATAAAGACCCGGCCGTAACAATTTCTTTCGAAATTCGTGCTTCGTGCTTCGGATTTCGAGTTTTCTCTATACTCCGGCCTTGGCCCGGATTTCATCGGCCTTGTTGGTTTTCTCCCATGTAAAGTCCGGGTCATTTCTGCCAAAGTGGCCGTATGCGGCCGTCTTGTTAAAGATGGGCCGCGACAGGTTCAGGTACTCCGTGATGGCGGCCGGCCGCAGGTCAAATACCTCCTGGATTATCTCGATAGCCCTTTCCTCAGAGATTTTGCCGGTGTGCAGAAAATCGACCAGGATGGAGACCGGCTGGGCCACGCCGATGGCATAGGCGACCTGAACTTCGCATTTTTTGGCAAGTCCGGCAGCCACGATATTCTTGGCAATGTGCCGTCCCATGTAGGAGGCGCTTCTGTCCACCTTGGAAGGATCTTTTCCGGAAAAACAGCCTCCGCCGTGGCTTCCCTGACCTCCGTAGGTATCAACGATTATTTTGCGGCCGGTGACTCCGCAGTCGCCCATGGGGCCGCCCACTTCGAATTTGCCGGTGGGGTTGATAAAATACTTGGTTTCATCTCCGATCATTTCCGGAGGCAGGATTTTTTTTATAACCTCTTCGATCACGCCTTCCTTGATGTTTTCGTAGGTGACGTTCGGTATGTGCTGGGTGGAGATCACCACGGTATCAACGCGCCTGGGAACCCCGTCCACGTATTCAATGGTGACCTGGGACTTGCCGTCCGGCCGCAGGAAGTCAAGTTCGTTGTTTTTTCGCGTTTCTGCGAGCCGCTTGGTAAGTTTGTGCGCGTACAGGATCGGCATCGGCATAAGTTCATCTGTTTCATCGCATGCATAGCCGAACATCAATCCCTGGTCTCCGGCTCCCTGCTCTTTGTAAAGCCCCTTGCCTTCGTCCACGCCCTGAGCAATATCAGGGGACTGCTTGTCAAGACTTGTGAGCACGGAACAGGTCTGCCAGTCAAATCCCATGTCCGATGAACAGTAGCCTATGTCCTTTATAGACTGGCGCACTACTTCCGGTATATCCACTGTGGCCTGGGCCGTGATTTCGCCTGCGACAAAGGCCAGTCCTGTGGTGACCAGGGTCTCGCATGCCACGCGGCAGCGGTTGTCCTGTCCGATGTATGCATCGAGAACGGAATCGGATATTTTGTCGGCGACCTTGTCTGGATGGCCTTCTGTAACTGATTCAGAGGTAAAAAGAAAACTTTTCTTTGTCATTGGTGTACTCCTTTTTCAAGTTAATGGTTCAATAACTGTAATCGTATGTAATTGCGGAAAATGGTGCTGTGCCGGGCAACTCTTCTCAGTCTTCTGTGTAGGGCAATAGCATCGTGTTGTCAATAAGCCGGGTTTGGCCGACTTTTACCGCCAGGGCCATTACCAATGGCCTGTTTATGATTGAGGCGTCCTCAAGGGTGTCCGGGTCGCAGATTTTGACATAATCTATATCGGTCTCCGGGGCTTTGGCGATGATACTGACAGCCTTATCTATAATAGTCTGCGCACGGGTTTCGCCTTTTGCGGTCATTTGCTCTGCTTGCCAGAGGGCGTTATACAGGGTCAATGCAGAGGGGCGCTGCCCGGAGGTCAGATATTTGTTCCTCGAACTCATGGCCAGGCCGTCGGCCTCTCGTACTATAGGAGAGCCTGTGATTTGTGTATCAAAATTTAAATCCGCCGTCATCTTCCGGATAATTGCCAGTTGCTGGTAATCTTTTTTGCCGAAAACCGCGTAATGGGGTTTAACAATGTTGAAAAGCTTGGCCACAATTGTCATAACGCCCGAAAAATGTACTGGCCGTGAAATTCCGCACAGATGCTGCGGCAGGGCGGTCTGGGTAATATAGGTTTCATAGCCCTGCGGATAAAGTTCGCTTTTTTCCGGCATGAACAACACGTCCGCACCCTCGTTTTCAACAAGTTCGCTGTCTCTTTCAGTGTCCCGGGGATATGATTCATAATCTTCGTCCGGGCCGAATTGCAAAGGATTGACAAATATGCTTACCACCAGGGTGTCCGCCATTTGCCGGCCCTCTTTAATTAGGGAGAGATGGCCTTCATGCAGATAACCCATGGTGGGTACAAGAGCAATGCTTTGTCCCTGTAGACGGATGCTTCCGGCTGCCTCCTGCATCTGTTTTATATCGCGAACAGTGCGAATGGCTGCTGCCCTCCTGTCCGGGAGATGGCTTTAATCCCGGCTCAGTTTGTTCATTACCTGGCCTGTAATCGCCTTGGGGTAATAGAAAGTTGTTTTCCGCGGCATTGTCAGACCGGCTTCCGCGATTATTCTCACCTGTTCATTGGTGGGCGGATTTAAAATAAATGCAATATCATATTCGCCTTGTGCCACGGATTCCGCTGCTTCTTCCGTGTTGCTCGTATATCCGATCAAAGAATGGTCGTCCAGGCTCTTTTTATCAAATCCCATCAGCTTCATTAGTATCAGCCGTGTTAGCACGGTTACATCCAGCCCCTGCAGAGGTTCCGAAATCTCTCCTTCGAAAAGTTCGCGCATCACGCCGGACTTTAAGATCAAAGCGTAATATGCCGGCTCGTCTTTCATGGCGACTCCGATTACATGATCGCGGCGGTGCCTGTTGATCATCGATTCCGAGAGCTTCTGCCGGGCTTTATCCATTCCCCCGGCTGAATGTTCGAAGGTTTCTATGTCAAACCATGTTTTTGAATCGTCGAGTAGCTTCTTTCTGGCCGATTCCGGTGCCTCGGGCAGCAGCCTGTGCGTCGGCAAAATGACCAGGCCCTGATCTTCGACTGCGCACAGATACATCATTATAAAATTTGCCGGGTGATTTTCATCGAAATCCGGGGTATTTTCCCTGACCCATTCTCTGTAGTTCAAAGCGGTTTCATACCTGTGGTGGCCGTCTGCTATAAACAGCCGCCGGTCTTTTAAAGCCGCGGTTATTTTTTCGCATAATTCAGGATCCTCGATTTTCCACATGCGGTGGAAATGACCGCTGTCGTCTGTGAATTTTGCTTCAGGCTGTATTTTCTGTGCCTGCGTCTTAAGTTCCGATAGAATATTGTCCTTGTCCGAGTACACTGAAAAAATGTGGCTGAAATTTGCATGACAGGCTTTCATCAATTCCAGGCGCTCGGACTTGACCTTTGAAAAGGTCTCCTCGTGTGGTAAAATGATTCCGGATTCAAATGGTTCCAGGCGCACGGTTCCGATTAAGCCAAAGCGGGTCACCGGCTTGCCTTCAAGCTCGAAATTCACGGAGGTCAGGTAAAATCCGGGGGTTTTATCCCGGATTAGAACGCCTTCTTTTAACCATTTCTCAAAGTCCGCCGCAGCCCGGGTGTACGGGTTGTCGGTTTCTGAGTCCTGAGGCGTCTCTTTAGCCTTGTCAAGCCTTATGACATTGTATGGATGGCTCCTGTAATAAGCCTCCTGTTCTTCTTCTGAAATCACGTCATAAGGCGGAGTTACCACCTTTGACAGGTCATCGATTTTATCCGGGTTATACCGGATGCCTTTAAAAGGTAATATTTCTGCCATATCAGTTCCTTGATAAATTTTTTTAATTTTTGGTGTTTGTTGTTGCAGGAATTTTTTTACGAACTAAAATTTAATCATAGATAATAGTTTATTCCAAAAGAATATTTTTCTGTCAATAGAATTCTTTACAATTAGAAAAAACTATCTTATTTAATAGGATTAAATATTTTTCACAGAAAAGGGTTGACATCTTGTTTTGTTTATTTTATGATATCAAACAATTATATGTAATTATATCTAATTACTCGAAATACTATCATTCGTCTGCCTGTTGAAACAAGGTTTCAAAAAGGCTTTTTTTGTTTTTTGGTAGGTAGACGCAACTTTTATATAACCTTTTGATTTTATTAATATTAAATTACATAAAGGAGGAGAGGGAATGAGCGACGATATACCGGAACCCGTAAAGGTGACAAAGTCCTATTATGACAGCGATGATGCGCATAACTTTTACTACACCATATGGGGCGGGGAAGATCTGCATCTGGGAATTTATGAGTCGGAAAACGACTCGATATACGAAGCCAGCCGACGTACAATTCGGCATATGGCGGACAGGTCCGGTTTGGCAGGTAAGAAGGCGCGGGTAATAGATTTGGGCGGTGGATTTTCAGGCTCCGCCCGATATCTTGCCAGGAATTACGGCTGGGAAGCGGTGGTCCTTAATTTGAGCGAAACCGAAAACCGGCGCGGCAGAAAAATGAACAAGGAGCAGGGTTTGGACCACTTAATCGAGGTGGTCGACGGCAATTTCGCCCACATCCCGTATCCGGATGAGTCCTTCGACCTGGTATGGTCCCAGGATGCCATCCTGCACAGCGACAAGCGGCCGAAAGTCATGGAAGAAGCCTATCGGGTGTTAAAGCCGGGCGGGGAAATGATTTTCACCGATCCCATGCAGGCGGATGACTGCCCCGAAGGCGTACTGGAGCCGATTTATGAGAGGATCCATCTGCAGTCTCTGGGGTCACCCGGATTCTACCGCGATTACGCCAAAAAGCTCGGTTTCGAAGAGGTGAGCTACGAACCGCTGGACCCTCATCTGACCCGGCATTACGCCCGGGTGCTCCAGGAGCTCGAGGCCCGCGAGCACGAACTCGACGGCGTGGTGAGCCGCGAATATATTGAAAACATGAAAAAGGGGCTCAGGCACTGGGTCGAAGGCGGGAAAAACGGATATCTGGCCTGGGGAATTTTCCATTTCCGCAAGTAATTGTGTTATTGAAGAAGCGGGATTTTAACTAATAATTGAATAATTAAGTGCAAGGAGGAGAAAACATGGCTGTTGATTTAGGAAAGATGGCAGACCTGCTTATAGCGGGCAAAGTTGAAGATGTCAGTAATATGACCCAGGAGGCAATCGATGAGGGTATGAATCCCAAGGAAATACTGGAAAACGGTTTGATTGCCGGCATGGATGTGGTGGGCCAGCGTTTTAAGGCCTGTGAAATGTTTATCCCTGAAGTGCTGCGTTCGGCCAAGGCCATGAGCTCAGGAATGGACAAGCTGAGGCCTCTGCTGTCTGAAAGCGATTCCAGGGCGGCCGGCTCCTTTGTGATCGGCACGGTAAAGGGCGATCTCCACGATATCGGAAAAAACCTGGTGGCCATGATGTTTGAAGGCGCAGGATTCAAGGTTGTAAATCTCGGTATAGACCTGGACACTCAGGTATTCGTGGATGCTGTAAAGGAACACAAGCCCGATCTGCTCGGAATGTCCGCGTTGCTTACTACCACCATGCCCAGGATGGGAGAGGTTATTAATGCATTAAAAGAAGCCGGCATTCGGGATCAGGTCAAGATTATGGTCGGCGGCGCTCCGGTAACCGAGGATTTCGCCCAGGAAATCGGGGCCGACATCTATGGCGCCAATGCGGCCAGCTCCGTTGACAAGGGAAGAGAAGCAGTCGGCAAGTAGAGCCTTTCCAGTTTGGCGAATTTCAGCCGCGGCCCGGATGCATTGCCGTTCTGACCGCGGCTTTGAGTTTATGCCGTAAAAATCCAAATTTGTTAAAAAATCCCTGCACAAACAGGGATGTGAATAGGAGATAGACCATGGAATCTATAATGCCCGATATGCAACCTATGAACCAGACCGTTCAGGAAACCCCTCAGTTCCGGGTCCTGACCGAAGACCAGATCGAGCAGATTTATTTTGCGGCCCTGGACGTGCTCGAAAGGGTCGGCTCCAGAGTTCACGAGGACGAGGCCCTGGAGCTGTTTCGCAACAGCAATGAAGCCGTTGTCAGCGATGACAAAAGGGTCCGCGTGCCTGCCTCTTTAGTGGAGCGGGCGCTTAAAAGCTACCCGAGAAAAATTACTTTGCAGGGCAGAAACGGAAAACGCTCCGTGGCCTTGCAGAAGGATCATGTTTATTTCGGTACCGGCTCGGACCTGCCTTTTACCTATGACAGAAAAACCGGAGAACGGCGCCGCACCACGTACAAAGATGTCACGGATGCGGCCCGGATAGTCGATGCCTTGCCAAATTTTGACTTTTTCATGTCTCACGGCATCGTAAGCGACGTTCCCAACCCCCAGACCTATGACCGCCATCAGTTCATGGCAATGCTCGAGGGATGTACCAAGCCCATGGTGGTCACAAGCGTGGACGGTGAAGGCCTTGAGGATCTTTGGAAGATGGCCTGCCTGTTTCAGGGCGGCGAAGAGGAATTCCGTTTGAGCCCCATGTTCGTGGCATATATTGAGCCCATTTCTCCTCTTACAAATGACCGTAGCGCTGTGGAGAAACTGCTGTTTGCCGCGGAAAAGGGCATACCGGCCATGTACACGCCGTGTCCGAGCTCGGGTGCTACCGCTCCGGCCACCATTGCCGGCATGCTGGTGCAATCACTGGCTGAAACGCTTTTGGCCGCCGTGATGTGTTATTTGAAGAAGCCCGGCATGCCTTTGATCATGGGCGGTGTGACCACAGTGATGGATATGCGCACAACCACATATTCCTACGGAGCACCGGAGATGTCTTTGGCATCGGCGGCCAACACCGATATATCCAAGTGGCTGAACCTTCTTATGTTTTCCACCGGCGGATGCTCGGATTCCAAATGGCTCGATGAACAGGCGGCAATCGAATCAACGCTCAGTCTGCTGACAGCTTTTCTTTCCGGTGCAAATCTTGTCCATGACGTGGGTTATATTGATTCAGGTGTTAACGCCTCGCTGGAAAGCCTGGTCATGAATGACGAGATTATCGGCATGGTCCGCCAGGTCGGCAAGGGAATCCGAACCGATGAAGAAGGCCTTGCCTTAAAGGTTATCAATGAAGCGGGTCCGGGCGGTGAATTTGTTACCCGCGACCATACATATGAGCACTGGCGCGACTGGTTTCTGCCCAGGTTCATGGACCGCTCAGACTGGGAGACCTGGAACAGCGAAGGGTGCAAAACCATGTCGGACCGGGTAAATGAAGAGACCCAGCGTATCCTGGATACTTATGAACCTCAGCCCATTGATGACGCCACCAGGAAAGGGCTCAAAGAAATCATTGATGCGGCTGAAAAACGCCATTCCCAATAACTCACAATATCCGGCCCCGGACAACCGTTTTCGTCACAGGGGTTTTGGCAAGGCCAGATAAGGAGAAAGCATATGAGCTTCAGGACAAATTATACGGTAAACAAGACACCCAGGTTTTCGTTGCTTTCAGAAGACCAGAAAGAGCGCATATACCGCGGAGTGATAAAGACATTAAATGATACGGGCGCAAATGTTCATCACGAAAAGGTCCGTGACCTGCTGGCCAAGAACAGATGCAAGGTCGACGGCCTCCGCGTGAGAATCCCCCCTGAAGTGGTGCGCGACGCCCTCTCCTCGCTTCCTCCCACGACTACACTTTACAGTTGGGACGGCAATGAGGAGATGTGCTACGTAGAATCCGCAGGCCGCAGTTACTTCGGGCCGGGACCGACACCGCCCAATTTCATTGATACCGAAACGCTTGAGCGCAGGCCGTATCAGCGCAAGGATGCCGGCATTGTGGCCCGGGTATGCGATGTGCTGCCGAATATCGGATATGTTCAGTCGCTGGGCTCAATTGACGATGTAACGCACGCTCTGTCAGACGTGTACGAATTTGCAGACATGATCCAGAATACCCGCAAGATCATCATGAACTGGGCCTTTAATGAAGACAACATGCGGGACCTGCACAGGATCGGCATAGTGATGGCCGGAGGCGAGGAGGCGTTTCGGCAGCGGCCCAATTTTATCCATTACAGCGAGCCGATCTCTCCTCTGACCAGTGATGAGACGGCCATTGGAAAGTGCTATTACTGTGCGCAGCACCGTATTCCGCAGGTATACACCCCTTGTGCAATCGGCGGCGCAACGGTGCCCGCCACTCATGCAGGCCAGATCATTGTGGCCATGGCCGAATCCATGGTGGGCGTTGTCGTCTCCCAGCTTCTCAATCCGGGCACCTGTATTCTGATCGGCGGCGTACAGTCTATTCTCGATATGCGGCGCACCATTTATTCCTATGGTGCTCCCGAATTGGGCATCATGAGCGCGATGTTCACGGAAATGCTCAATTATGTGGGCCTGCCCATGTATTCCACCTCAGGGTGCACTGATACTAAGAAGATGGAAATGCAGTCAGCCATTGAAGCTGCATTCTCCATTCACATGGCCATGCTCTCCGGCGCCAATTTTGTCCATGACAACGGATATACAGAGTCGGGCATTACAGGCGATGTTTTCCAGACGGTCATGGATGACGAGATTATCGGCATGAGCAGGCTGATCTGCGGAGGCGTGGAGGTAAACGAAGAGACGCTGGCCGTGGATGAGATCTGCAATGTGGGCCCGGGCGGGCATTACCTGTATGAGGACCATACAATGAAGTGGTTCCGCAAGCACTGGCAGCCCACGCTCATGGACAGAAATTCCTACGAGGACTGGGACGCCCAGGGACGTCTGACCATGAAGGACCGGATCATCAAAAAGACCCGCA
>JAIPDT010000058.1 GCA_021737545.1 Desulfobacteraceae bacterium | reverse complement strand
CAGCACATAACCGCCGTAGCTGGTAAAAAACTCACGCTTCACCATTAAAGATGGATGTGCCGGCATCCATCCATAACCAAGCCTGCCCGGATGAAACCTGCTTGAATCATAGTAACGCACCACTTTGGCTGTATTTTCCGGGGCAACATATACCACATCGGCAAAGACGCAATCGGTGCGGGCGGACTCCATTTTCTCAATCAAGCGCCTGACAATCGTGTTATCCACGTAGAAATCATCAGAATTCAATATACCGACAACATCGCCTGTAGCCGCCTTAATGCCTTTGTTCATTGCATCGTAAAGACCATTGTCCGGTTCCGAAATTACCGTAGCAATACGGTCTCTATATTCATTAACGACTTGCATGGTGCGATCCTGAGAAGCCCCATCCACGAGAATGTATTCAATGTCCGGATAATCCTGTCCAAAAACGGATTCAATGGCGTCCCGGATAGTAGCCTCGCTGTTAAAGCACACGGTGATAATGCTGACTTTTTTCATAGAACACATTTCAATAATAGAGGTAACAGCAGTCCATAACTGTGTTACAAATTTTTTATATCAACTTTACCAGCACTTTTATTGAGCCCGAACTTGCTTTTCAATCCATTCATAAGTCTTCTCCAAACCCTTTAGCAGGGGCTGAGACGGCCGCCATCCAAGTTTCTGCTCAATAAGGGTGTTGTCTGAATTTCTACCGCGCACCCCTAAGGGCCCTTCCACGTGCTTTTTGGTAAGCTTCCTGCCCGCAATCTCCATAACCATATCCGCAAGCTGATTTATACTCACCATCTCGTCAGACCCTATATTCACAGGCCCGGTCCAGTCAGACCTGGTGAGCAGCAGGGTTCCTTCCAGACACTCATCAATATAAAGAAATGATCTTGTCTGTTCACCGTCACCCCATATCTCTATTTCATCACCGTCTTTGGCCATTGCCACCTTCCGGCACATGGCTGCCGGTGCCTTTTCCCTTCCGTCCTTCCAGGAGCCGTAGGGTCCAAAAATGTTGTGGTATCTGGCTACACGAACATCCATGTTGTAATTCCGGTGAAAGGCCAGGTACATCCGCTCACTGAACAGTTTTTCCCACCCGTATTCACTGTCCGGCTGTGCCGGATAGGCGCTGTCTTCTGCACAGTTGGGATTGTCCGGATCCATCTGGTTGTATTCCGGGTACATGCAGGCAGAGGAGGAATAAAAAATCCGCCGCACATTTCTTCTCCAGCACGCCTCCAGTATGTTCAGATTAATGAGCGCGGAATTGTGCATTATATCAGCGTCGTGTTCCCCGGTAAAAACAAAGCCGGCCCCGCCCATGTCTGCTGCAAGCTGATAGACCTCGTCAAAACGGCGGTCCACAATCTGTTTGCATAACCCCTGATCACGCAGATCGCCGATAACAAAATCATCAGCCATTGTTTCCCAAAACTCCGGATATTTAAGATCCACCCCCCGGACCCAGCAGCCATCCTCTTTGAGTTTACGAACCAAATGCGAACCTATAAGTCCGCCAGCGCCTGTTACTAAAACCTGTTTCGACATTGTCAATAAACTCCTTTACCTCAATCAATTAAAATCAGATGGAAATTACACATTTTGATATTTATATTACTGGTGATTATAGCCACTCTTGCATCTTATCATCTTTGATCCTTTACATACTTCCTAATAATTCGATCGTATTCCACCAGGAATCGCGACAAAGAAAACTCCTTGCATACTTTTTCATAAGCATTGTCTATATGTTCTTTCGCTAATCCCGGCTCCGATATTAAGCGGTCAATAGCTATCGTTATCTCCTCTGGAGCATTAGGTTTTACAAGTTGTCCTGAAACATTTTGGTTTATTTGCTCTGGAATGCCACCTACATTTGTGGCCACCACGGGCACCCTCATTGCCATTGCCTCCAAAATGGATATAGGAGTGCCTTCCGATAAAGACGGAAGAAGAAATACGTCAGCCTCGTTGAGTATATTGCAAATATCGGAACGCTTACCCGCAAAAGTAACGTAATCTTGCAACTTGCGTATTTCTACTTCTTTTCGAAGCTTTGTATAATAATATTTTTGAGTTTCCAAAATCTCGCCAACTATCACATAATGAACATTTTTGTGTTTCTGAGATAGTTGGTTCATAGCCTGTATGGCGCAAAGGATTCCTTTCCATGGTGTTATATTCGCTACTGTAACAATAATAAATGTATCTAGAGAAAATCCAAATTCCTTTCGAAACGATCCAGACCCCAAATTACTAAAATTCTCAATGTCTACAGGTTCATGCACGACCCTCCAGTTGTACTCGGAAAGAGAGCACCCAAGAAAATAATCCCTTACAGCCTCAGCAATACATACAATGACGCTGGCCTTTTTTAGCATAGGCCTAAAAAGACGTACAACCCACTTTGGGTACAGGCTTGTAGCAGCCAGATGCCAGATTAAGGGAATATTACATAGCTTTGAAGCAATAAAACCAGGAATATTTATCAACCCATTTACATGTATGGCGTCAATTGCATATCGCCTAATAATAGACCTAATTTGCAAGGTATTAATCGGTAGCATAACCATCCAAAGTATGCTATTTAAAGGTTTTCGTGGATTTGGCCGAGGCATATAAATTTGATGGACAAAAAAGTTTTTATCACGAGCGACTTCATGAACATCCCCCGATTCTTTTGGCAAGAGAAAATGAGTAACCAAACCGCGTTCCGCCATTCCGTCAGCTACTGTAATAGCACGCTGCGAGATTCCACCTAGATGATTATGTAATATTATCTCTAGAATTTTCATAACGTTCTAAATTTTTTTGATAACAGATTCAGGTAAAATTCTATCCATTGTAAAATCCGGAGATTGTTTTCCGGCTAAAAACTGCGAAGGATTATGGCAAAAACTTGGAATTCTTCTTTCCAGATCACCCGATAGAACTTCATTTACGGAGATCAACGATCGATTTTGCATGATTAGTTCTTTACTAAGAAGCCAGTTCTTTTGATGATAAGCTATATTTATGGTAGGTAAAGAAGATAAGCAAGCAAATAATATTGAATGATAACGCATTCCTATAAAATGTGATAAACTATGCATTAGATTGATCAAGGCGTCAGGATCCCCCTTTAGCGTAACTTTGCCTACTCGTTTATCCGCTGTAAATACATGCGCAAGCCTTTCGCTTATGATGGTGTCAGAATATGGGCCTTGTTGAGAACAAATTGGAAAAACAAAAACCTCTCCTTCAGGAAAAATTTCCATCCAAGTACGAATAACGCTTGAAAAGGCCTTAACAAGAAAGACATCTTTGTCAGGATTTCGCATGTGCATTGCAAAATAGGGTAATATAGAAATACCAAGTCTTTTCACCTCTTTTTTTGCTTGAACGGTCCTGTGTTTTAGGAAAAAAGCTGCATCTGAACACCGGCTGTAAAATCCTTTATATTTTAGCATAGGGAGTTCCTTCTCGGAGGCCTCATCTCTTACGGAAATAAAGTGGACCTGACTTAATGTAAAACGAACCATCCAACGAGCAATAAAGGAATCAAAGGGACCAAGACCGACAGAAAGCATTAATACTTTAACCCCCAAGAGCCTAGCGGCTATTACAGTAGCTGATTGCCGTAGAATGCCCATCCATTTTCCAATTTTATTTTTTCCGAAAAACGTAAGATGGGTGCCTCCAGCAAGAACAAAAAAATCACTGGCGCAGAGGCTGGAAATAATATGCCTAAAAGTTCTGGGGATATAATAGGCTTCATCCTCTATTTTTATATGCTGTGCTGTATCTGAACCATATACGATAAAAAATTCACTTGCTGGTATCCTCTGTTTTAATAAATTAACAATTACCTGAAGCATTGCTTCATCCCCGACATTGCCCCGGCCAAGGTGACCATGTATTAGGATATATGTTGATTCTTTTAAATTATTTTTTTTCATAATTAATAGGAGTATAAATCGCTATACGGTTCAGTGGAATTTTATTAACTCTTGATATGTATTTAAGTATTTCTCCGCACAGGCTTCCATAGAGAATTGTTCCCGAAAAGCAGCAGCTGCATCAATAGCCTGGCACTTAAAATAATCCAAGTTTTCACTGACGGTTAGCAAAGCT
Source organism: Desulfobacteraceae bacterium (assembly GCA_021737545.1). GTDB lineage: Bacteria > Desulfobacterota > Desulfobacteria > Desulfobacterales > Desulfosalsimonadaceae > Desulfosalsimonas. Next base: position 9,579 of record JAIPDT010000058.1, on the reverse strand, counting down.
GAGGCAAAAGCATCCACATCGTCAACTGGCTCCAGCAGCCAAGCCTTACCCGGGTTCAATCTTCGTATCTCCGGGATATTAGAAGCCACTACTGGCAAACCAGCCGAAGCCGCTTCGGGCAGCACATTGGGCAATCCCTCGTAGCGGGAGGGGAAAAAAAATAAGTCCGCCGCCTTTAAAACAGGCCAAGGTTCAGACTGTTGGCCAACGAATCGCACCTTATCTGCTACCCCTAACTCTACAGACAGTCGTTCCGCCTCCGGCCGTAACGGACCATCACCAAGCAATAATAGCAAAGCATCAGGGGAATATCTAAAAGTTTGAGAAAAAGAACGAATAATTACATCATGAGCCTTTGCCCCGGTTTGGAGCCCACCATTTTTTGTTCTGCCTCCTGCCGCCATCCGGCCTATATGCGTCACCACTAAGGCATTGCTGCCAATACCTAACGAATTTCTCGCCTCCTTTTTTACTTGCTGTTCCGGCGGGGATTCCAGCATTGCAACACCATTAGGTATTGTTATCATTTTAGCCCGTTGCCTATTACCTATAAAATCACTATATAAATCCGGCACCGCACTTGAGCAGGCAATTACATGAGGATAGTATCTGTCCATCATGCGCACCACGAAGGAAAGCCTATAGCCTACAAAATCAGTACTGGCCAAGCGGCGGATAAAGCAAATGTTTCTATGAGGAACAAGAAAGCGTGCTGCTGCGCATGCTACTTCGGCAGGATAAAGATTCGCCTGTACTATATCTGGCTGCCAGGATCTAAGCAAAAAGGCTAACTTGAAAAAGTTACTGAGTGCACCTGGATATCGCTTTTTTGTGCCTGAGACTTCTATGCCCGCTGCAGTCAACCTCTCATATAACACAGCCCCACGTTCGTCGCGTATACCCCCAAGGATATAAAATTTTAAATCGATACCCAAATTTCTGAGGTAAACACTCAGATTGGAAACAAAACTTTCAGCCCCACCAGCTGCCAGAGAAGGAAGCACTTGGAGTACCTTCATGGATGTCCTTTCCGCGGATACTAATGAACCATCAAACATAGCACTTAAATAATGCTATCCGATTAGTTATGATAAAAAAAGCCGCTATAGTTTTCGTTGTGCAAAAAGAGGTTTTTGATATTGTAATATGGCCCAAAAAAGCCCTAACACAATATAAAAAACCCGATGCTCCATTACAGAGGTATAAACAAAAAGCACAAGAATTACGGCCACAAATTGGGAGATACAGTTTGTATTCAAATTGTGCTGGATGAACCTGCGGCCTCTTTTCCAGTAAAAACTTGCCATCAAAAAAAATAAGACCGCCGGGTAAAACACACCATATTCAAATGCGTAGGTGAGCGCTTGACTGTGTGCAGATAAACTGAAACGTTCCTCTTTTTTTCTGTAATACAAAGAAGAATGGAACCCATAGCCCAGTATAGGTTTTTGGCAAATATATTCCATGTATTTAGCTTGCGCTGAAAATCGCTGCTTTAAACTTTTGTCGTCAGTTATGTTGTCCCCCTGAACAAATTTAAAAGAGGCGATGCTTTCAATTCGGGCAAGCAGGTCAAAGTTTGAATACCGTACCGCTTCGCCTGAAATCGATGTCAAATAAATTCTTAAGCCTATAACTCCAATGGCTACGCATACAACCACCAAAGTTCCCGTAATGATAAGGCGTCCTTGCAGGATCCTCTTAGGCCAGTTATGGAATAAAAGAATACTAACAATCCCTGCCCCGACCAACACCCCCGCTCTTGAACCGGTCAAAAGTACTAATCCCAGAAAAACAATTACTGCTGCTGTTTCTTTAATAACAGTTTTCCTGGGCGATAAGGCAAACCAAGCAACAAACAGCAAACAAAGGCTGAGGACCAAACGGTTCGGCTGCATGAAAAACCCAATAGGTCTGCCTTGCTGAACTGCCCTTGTATTCGCCAAATTTGCTACGGGCTCGAATAGCTGGGGGGCCATCATGCTAAGTGACATCCCAATTACAGTGATAACTAGACTGAGTGTCAGCATATGATACATTGCCGTCAGACCATTCAACCGAATATAAATCACTGTAGCCGTAAAAAGAGTGAAAAAATAGAGTTGCAACCCAACTTCCCGCAAGTCGAATGCCGGGGCGTATAATATTGTTAAAAAGGGCCAAATTAACAACATGAACGCTAATAAAGGAGTCCGCCAGCCATGTAAAAGAAAGGGAAAAACATGCTTAGACCTCGCAACCAGGTAAAGGCAATTGAAAAGGAGAATGGCCAGGCTTACGTACTTGATACGCACTCCTAACACTGGCGCGATAAAACGAAAAAGCCCGGTTGCATTCAAGATCAAGAATATAAAAAAAAACTTGTCAAGAATTGAATCGCCGGCGTTTAATTTCCCCCGAGCGCTCCAGGTATTTTTGTTTTTTGGGGTCATTTCAATAACACGCTGTCAACATTTTGCCCAAATGCCTTATTTGTTTTCCGAAAAGTGGATTTCTTCTTTTAACAACTCAAATGACCCTGGAATAAACTGGTCACGCTCTTTGTGTAACCTGCTCAGGGGTTTTAATCTCAAATGAATTTTGTGTAAAATTTTATAAGCGTAAAGGGGTATAGCGGAGAGTATTGGCAGTAATAGTTTTATTTTCGCAATATCATAACAGTTTAAAATTTTCTCCTTGTCATTGCGGGTCTTAAAACTGGTATTTTTCTCGAAAGCATCTGTTAACATGTCATCGTTTATTTGGATTGATAAGAACTTGCAAATCCTATCAACCGCGTTTTTTCTATTTGTTTGCAAGTCCTTAAAGTCTATCAGCATGACATTTTTCTTGTCTTTATAAAGTTTATTGATTTTGATCCTATAAACATACCGGGCCAATTCTCCCAACATATTTTTGGGGTAATCCGGATTCTTGCGTTTTCGTAGCCCTATTGTCGATTTGATATTATCTGTTGGATTTCTTTCAATTAAGACAAATTTCGCATTCGGAAATTCTTTATACAGGCTGTCAAGCAATAAGGTATCTGCTTTCTGCACCCAGAAGCTTTTATTTGATTTCTCTGCAAACATATCCATTAACTCTCTAAAAAAGGAATAATAAGAAATGGGTCTCTTACTATAGAAGAGATCTTTACTTAAACCTGTTAACTGAAAAAAATCTGTCTTGCTCTTTAATTCCAGAAATCCAATAAAATTATCTTCATGTTTCAACGTTCCGAATATATTATACATCCTTGAAAGCGTATTTGATTCAAGTATACCACCGGCGTCTGATCTTTGCACACATGCGATATCATTATGACTTGCAATAATATTAGAAAGCCACTTTGTTCCAGAACGATCTTTTCCTACTACAAAAATAGGTTGTGACATAACGTTATCTCCATAATAAGCATTGTATACATTGGTGCTTTTTCCTTATTAGATATAAAAAAATCTTTTCTCATAAGAGATTATTTATTGAGCTTTGGTAGTATGTAAGGGGCCGTGAAAACATAACCCAAGCTTCTGCAGCGGCCTACGACCCTAAAGCTGAACACAACCTTGAGCCATCAATACAGTCCACAGCAGTTCCTGATTTTCGTACTCCCCGCTTAAATGCTCTTTCCATATTTGACTTACTTTATCAGCATCGAATAAACTCTGCTGTTTAAGCCTCTCATTTTTGATTTGATTTTCAGCCCAATTTTTCATAGGGCCACGAATCCAGTCGCCTATTGGTAGGGCAAAACCTTTTTTAGGTCGGTCCATAAGTTTTGGAGGCACATATTTATACAGCACTTGCCGCAGGGCCCATTTGCTGAAATTATTTTGCCATCGGAAGCGATTCGGCAGGCGCCAAGCAAATTCCACAATCCTATGATCCAAAAGCGGGATTCTAGTTTCCAAGCTTTCTCTCATGGCAGCGCGATCAACTTTTACCAAAATGTCGTCCGGGAGATAGGTCATGGCGTCCATGTAGAGCATGGCCCTGTCTTTATCGGAGAAAGCTTCGCTGCGGGCAATGATGTCAAATAAGGTTGCTGGTTCATTGCCTCCAACAACGATGTCCTGAGGATTTTTCCATTTAGACAGCAAGTAGTTATAGAATTGCAAAAAACCAGGCTGCCTAAAACCCTCCCCAGCTTTAAGTAATTTAAGGCTTACAGGTCCTGACTTGGCATAACTGGTTAAAAACGGTTTAGCCCAGGAAAAAGTCGCATCTAAAGTAGATGCCGGAATTGCTAAAAAAACCCTTCCCAGCACACTGCGGATTGACTTAGGAAATAAAGAAATCAGGTTCCACAGGCGTAGTGCGTGATTGTAGCGTCCATACCCCCGCATCAGCTCATCCCCCCCATCTCCAGACAAAGCTACAGTCACATGTTTGCCAGTCAATTTCGAAAGGAGATAAGTTGGTATCTGGGAAGAATCAGCAAAAGGTTCATCGTAAATTTCGTACAGTTCCGGGATAACCTGCATGGCCTCATCAGGGGTAACATACATTTCAGTATGCTCAGTGCCCAGATGTTGAGCGACGGCTTTGGCATGGTGGGCCTCATTGTATCCCTCCTCATAAAATCCTATGGAAAAGGTCTTCACCGGCTTACTGGACCGGGCCTGCATCAGGGCGGTGATGGTAGAGGAATCATAGCCTCCTGAAAGGAAGGCTCCTAAGGGCACATCTGAGACCATCTGTTTGCCCACGGCATCTAAAAGCAGCCTCTCCAATTCATCCACCGCTTCCTGGGCATCACCCTGAAAGGGATTTTCTATTCCGTCATGGGCTACATCCCAAAGAGACCAGTAAGTCTCTTGAACCAGCTCTTGTTCTCTGCCTTTTGGTTCGTTCAGGCTTAAGATCGTCCCCTGCTCCAGCTTATAAATATCCTGGTGGATTGAGTAAGGGGCCGGAATATAGGCGTAGCGCATAAAAAGGCAAAGCGCTCCGCGATCTACTTCTCCACCCCAATTTGGGTGCAAGCGCAGTGCTTTAAGCTCAGAGGCAAACAAAAAAGTTTTGCCCTGCCAGCCGTAATACAAAGGTTTTTCTCCCATCCTATCCCGGGCCAGGGAGAGCATCCTCTCCTTTTTATCCCAGAGTGCCAGAGCAAACATGCCGATACTCTTTTGGAGGGCCCTTTTAAGTCCCCAAAACTCTATTGCCGCCAGCAAGACCTCAGTATCAGAATGGCCCCTCCAATTGGGGGCAGCTCCAAGATCTTCCAGCTCAGTCCTGATTTCCTGGAAATTGTAGATCTCTCCATTCAAGCATATAACATACCTGCCACTATCCGAAGTCATGGGCTGATGTCCTTCAGGCGAAAGATCAATAATGGACAAACGACGATGCCCCAGCCCAACCATAGCGTGGTCTGTTGTATACAACTCACACCCTTTGGCGTCTGGTCCCCGATGAGACAGGGCATCAGCCATTCGGAGCACTTCATGTTGGTCTGATTTAAAGGAGTAGTCTATGAAACCTGTTATGCCACACATCACTCTTGTTCAAAAACGAAATTTTGTAGTTTAATGAGGTGGGCCCGGCGATGAAGGGGCTTGAAAAAAATCCTCCTCGTGAATATTGTTGTTTTGCCCAAAAAATGGGAATAATTACATAGCCCATTCGAGATGTTGCCCACGGAACCGCAGCCTGTGCAATATGACTTATGCCGCCCTAAAACGAAAATTGGCTGCGCCCGTTCTGTGTTCATTTTCTCCAATGATAAAGACTCCTTCCCGTTAATTTTTCTATTTTCTTTATATCTTCCTCGAAATAACTCTGGAGTTTTTTCCGCATCGCATCGCTCATGCCAGCTCGTTCACTCTTTTTTCTGTTAAGCCTATTCAACAATGGCATAATCCCCGTCCCAAGGCGCGGCAGTCCCGCTTTTTTGCAGGCCAGATTCATCGCTTTTATGACCATAGCCAGAGCAGGCGAGAGGCGTTCACTCGCAGGATTCACAACAGGGAATGTGCCCTTGCCGTCATCTGGAATACCAAGAAACTCCAGTACACCGCAATACACCATTCTGGCATCGGTCTTCATGTCATCGAGGAATACCAGGTGAATGTTATCCGCGTTAACCCGCCGGTAGAGTCGCTGCAGTTGACTACCTAGTTTACAGGCAGGGCCGTAAAGTAACAGTTGGGGATCTACGCATAGTTTGGGGACGCTCTCCCCTTGCCAGCGCTTTGCCTGAGCTGCCCATGCATTGTCAAAGTCCTGGAGCGTTTCATTATTCGCAACGAGATGCTGGCCGTGAAGCGAATAGGCCATTTCTACCGGATTTCTTAAGCAAACAACAAACTTCGCTTCCGGGATTTCCTTCAATATATTGGGGACCGCTTTTTCAGAGTAGAGGTACCAAACAGAGGACTCGCCTACCGCTTGGTGCTCTTCACCAGCGTTCCTAAAAAGGCGATCATATTCCTTGCGGGTTGTCTGTCTGTTAGCAATGTCTGTACTATAAAAATGGGGCTCTTTGACGGGGGAGATGTAGATATTAGGGTGCTCCCCGAGCCACTGAGCCAAGGCGGTTGTGCCGCACTTCGGCGCACCAATAATAAAAAAATTCGGCTTTTTCATCACAAAACATTCCCTTTTCCAAAAACAGTACTATTGAGACTCATCCGATTTGATAGGGGCGGACAAGTAAACTGCTTCTACTCAGTAAGGACAGAAAGAGCGTCCAATCCATTCAGCAGCCTTCATCATATTGGATTTGTCGGTATTATTGTAGCCTACTAAAGTACTATCCGCCAAAGAAATATTGATAGGTGGATCGGATCTATACAAGCGACTAAAAAATATGCAAAAACTTTCCGCAGGAGCCTGTTTTCATCCCTTAGAATGGCTTTTTTGCCGTCAAAATTGGCATTGTAAGAGGCTGGCTGCTTCTTTTAATTCATTAGCACCACCTTAAGGCTTATTACTGATGCATTTGCAGTTGATGTAACCTTAGGTACTGGAAAATCGGATAATGCTTACAATTCCGGTTTCCTTGTAGAGCCAAATAAAAAGCAAGGTATTCCATATCATCAGGCTGGTGCTGGTGGCAATGGCTGCGCCTATAGCGCCGAATATAGGGATTAAGGTTGCATTAAGGACTACGCTTGCAACTGCTGCTATGGCCACTCCTCTGGCTGTAAAGCGTTCCAGACCGGCCATGTTCAATATAACCCCGACCGATCCCATGCCTGCATTGAACAATTGGCCCAGGCAGAGGATGATCAAGGGCAGATAAGCCGGAGCGTAATCCTGGCCGAATACAAAAGGTAGTATCCATCTTCCACCCAGGATGAGAAGTAGAGCTACTGGAATGGCAAAGGCCAGCACAACCAAAATGCTTTTACTGATCATGCTCTGCAGGCGTTTTTTTTCGCCCTTGGCAAACATTTCCGCAACTGTGGGGCCCATTGCCATGTTTACCGCCTGCAGGCCGAAAGGAATGAGCATAGCCCCCCTCTGGGCCACGCGAAAAAGGCCCACAACCTCCGGTGCCTGAAGAATGCCGAGTAAAACAACAGATGTTTCATTGTTCAAAACTTGCATCCCGCTGGCAAAGACAAAGGGAAAAGCGCTTTTTACCCACCTGGATGTCTCATAGTCGGACTTAGCATTTTTAGCCTCCCGAGGCAGCAGTCTTTGAAGGAGGAGAAAGCTCAACGCAACCAGAACAGCGCTAGCTGCGAGCTGGGCTGACAGGGCTGCTTCCGCGCCCAGTTTCCGGCCCGTCATCCAGAAAAAAGAGCCGACTATTGCCAAGACTAGGGCCGGGCGAATGGTAAGGGCGGCCTGTCCCCAGAGAACGTGGCGCAGACCCCTCAGTGCTGCGCCCTGCAACTGCATGGTCGTGTTCAGCGGTATGATTGCAGCAGCTACCAGAAAAGGTATCAGCATAGGGCTGTCCTGATAAACTATATAGCCAATCCCTGCAACAGCCAAGGCCAGAAGTACCGAAGCCAGAAAGCTTGCCTGCCGGAAGCGCAGTAGTAAACCGCGCAGGAAATGATACTCGCCTTTGGTCTGGTAGGCGGCCACCTCGCGCACCAGTAGCTGCTGTCCGCCGAGCATTGCAGGCACGGTAAGGATCTGGACGACGGAAAGACAAAAGGCATAAATCCCAAAATTCTCCACGCCCAGTACCCGGGCCAGAACCACAGCCATAAGCAGGGTAAGGGCGGTGTTGGCGATCCTTAATACCAGGGAACCGGATGCGCCGCGGATAAGGTGTTTGCGCAGGGATGTTTGTGGATTCAAGGTTCAAGGCTCATATTCGGTTCAAGGCGCAAGGTGAAAGGTACAAGGTGCTCATGGGAAAATGGGGGCAGCAGGTTTTTTTGTTTCTTACGCCTAGCAGCTTTTTATTGTCCGCTCTCTTTCCGGAGTTCTTCGATTTCGGCCTTTATTTCCTCGTATTCCCGCAGCTTCTGTTTTAAAAAGCTGGAGGTGACGCGAGCTTTTTCCTCCAGGCCGCCGGGGGTGAGCTTGTAAAGATATTGGATTTTGTGGGGGCTTTGGCGGAAATTTTCCGCCTTGACCAAGCCCTTGGCAATTAGAGCGCGCAAGCAATAATTTGCCTTTCCCAGGGATACATCCAGCTCTCGGGCAAGCTGGCGCTGGGTTATTTTGGGGTTGTCTGCGATGTTTTTGAGGATTTTGTATTTGATGGATTCTTGCATAACAGGTCCAAGCTAAAAGCTGGAAAGCGGAGAAAGTTTACTGGCTGGCAACCTTGTTTTGCAGCTTTTCTATACACTCCGCCCCCGTCGGGGGCACTGGCGATTCCCGAAAAGGATGGTACAAATTTGAACATAGATATGTAGCCCAATTACAGAGGGCATGTCAAGGGCTGTGTTGTGGATTTGCCCAAAATTGAGGGGGGCCCTTCTCTTTTTTTATGCAAATCTTCTATAAGGAACCCCACCAGAAAACTTACTATGGATGCCTGCGGCCGGCAGGGACTGAGGAACCTCATTGAATTGATTCATCCGGGAAATGCCGGATGAATCCAGTGTGATACAAAAACTTGTCGTTGCAATGGCGGTTCTCCTTTGGCAGGCAGTGGGAGGCTGGCTATGGCACGAGGCGTCTATTTCTGGGGCCTGTGATCGGGATGCGGTCCAGGTGGTCAGCTTCTGCTTGCAGCAGGTCGCAGTTGTCTTTTGGTTACCGCTGACAAACTCTGAGCGGGAAAACCTTTATCAGGATTTGACTGCAAGTTCAAACAGCTTGAACTCCCGGAGAAAGTATAATAGATATCTTTTGTGTAGATATGAAAGCGCTAGAGAAGAGACTGTGGTTTTGCTTAAAGTAATAAATAATTCATTTTCATCCGGGGCCGGGAAAAATTATCCGGCCGCGCAGCGGCAAACGGTCCGGGAGCAGTGGATATGAAATTTCGCCGAAATTTCATTGTTGTGCTGCTTGTGGACATCTTATTGATAGCCGCCTCCCTGTATGCCGCCCACATGATCCGCTTTGACCTGGAGCCCTGGGGCCGGCAGGGCCAGCTCTTTCTCCGGACGCTTCCGCTGGTTATCCTCACAAAACTGGTCCTGTTCTATTTTTTCGATCTTTACCACGGCATGTGGC
>JAIPDT010000057.1 GCA_021737545.1 Desulfobacteraceae bacterium | reverse complement strand
TTAGACGAACCGACCGCCAGCGTGGACACCGGAGGCAAAACCGAGCTGTATTCTGTTCTAAAGGAACTGAACCGCACAAAAACCATCATAATAGTAAGCCACGACCTCATGGTAATGTCAACCTACGTAACCGCAGTTGCCTGCGTGAACAAACAAGTATATTACCACGATGAAGGCGAGATAACCCAGGAAATGATTGACATGGGTTATCAGTGTCCTGTAGAGCTTATCGCCCATGGTCAGCCCCACAGGATTTTAAAGTTCCACGGGGACAGCTCATGATAGAGGCCCTGCAGTTTGAATTCATACGAAATGCGCTGTTCGCCGGGATTTTTGCAAGCCTGATCTGCGGAGTTATAGGCACATTCGTTGTTGTAAACAGGCTGGTCTTTCTCGCCGGCGGTATTGCGCATGCTGCATACGGAGGTATCGGACTTGCGCTGTTTCTCGGCATTCCGTACATCATCGGAACCCTGGGCTTCTCGCTGGGCGCCGCACTGATCATGACTGCGGTCACGCTAAAAAACCCTCATCGCTCTGATACCTTCATTGGAGTATTGTGGGCCGTGGGCATGGCAGTGGGCGTAATACTGACCGATTTGACTCCGGGCTACAAAGTGGACCTGATGAGCTATCTTTTCGGCAGCATCCTGGCCGTGCAATCCGGCGATATCTGGTGGATGACAGCCATGGGTGCTGTTGTGCTGATTATTACTCTCTATTATTACAGGGACATGATCGCCATATCCTATGACGTGGAATTCGCCAGGCTGAGGGGAGTGCCGGTCAACGGGCTCTACTTTCTGTTCATGGCGCTGGTGGCAATCTCCATTGTATTTATAATCCGGGTAGTGGGACTTATCCTGGTGATAGCACTGCTGTCTATTCCTCCCTACATTGCTGAAAAATACGCAGGGACTCTGGGAGGGATGATGATTATTGCGGTTATGCTTTCCATAATCTTTAATCTTGTCGGGCTGTGGCTGGCTTATATGTTAAACCTGACATCCGGGCCGTGCATTATCCTGGCTGCTGCAGCAGGATTTTTCCTCTCCCTTGCGGTTGACTTTGTTATAGGAACGCGTCAAAAGCTTGCGCGCCGCAAAGAGATAAAATCATGATTAATTTTTGCCGGAAATTATATTATGCAGCGAAAAAATACATTAAACGAGATTCCTGCGGAATTGGCGGCGTACTTTTGCTGGGTTTCGTTCTTGCAGGGCCCGGATGTGCCATAGCGCCGAATGCGGGCAAGGCGGCCAATAGCAAGACAGGTCCTTTTGACATGGCAGTCCGGATTTACCGGGGGCCGCTGGACCATTTAGACTCAGTGCGCACTGGACAATGCCCTATGTTTCCGTCATGTTCGCATTATGCGCAGGAAGCGATAAAAAAACACGGGCCGGTAACAGGCATTATGCTTGCCTCTGACAGGCTGATCCGGTGCGGCCGTGGCGAGCTTGAATACGCCCAGAAAATTGCGGTCAACGGAAAGTGGAGTTATTATGATCCGCTTTCTGTCAACGATTTCTGGTTTTATTTCACTCCAAAAAAGTCATCCTCTGTTTTTCCAAGGCATCCAGATTTCGACGCATATTAATGACCCGGATCTCTCTTTGCCTTGGATTTTCAAGCTTCATGATATTTTCCGCCTCCCGGGCGACAACACGGTCAGCCTCGGCCCGGCAGCGCTCGTAATATGCCTGGGCCTGGCTGTAGAAGCCGTATTTTTCGCGCTGATCGATTGTGAATTCAACAGATTGCAGTATCAACTCGACGATTGTATTCCGGTCGAGAAACAAGGTTTCGTAATTTAACCAGTGATGCCAGAATGGTTGTGCCAGGCCCTGAATATATTCTTCCAGATTATTATAAAGCAGTTTATATCCGTATTTTTCCGGCTCATCAAAAGCAGGCGAGCCCGGATCCAGAACTATCGACCCCAAAACCTGTCCAAACGACGGGCTATTATCCGAATCACCGCCGAAACAACCCTTCATCATTGCTTCGTAATTCAATTCATCGAGCCGGGACCAAAGATCCCATGTTTGCCTCACATTTTGCTCGGTTTCCCCGGCCAGCCCGACTGAAAAGAAATTGGTAACCGGAATATGGTATTTATGGCAGAGTTTTATGGTTTCAATGACTTCGTCATTGGAATAGCGGCGGCCAAGCTGCCTGCGCACCTCATCGCAACCCGTGTCAGGGCACAGGTGGAAAATTATTCTTTGCCCTGTCCTGGAAAATTCCCGGACAAACTCCTCATCGGCAGGAGCAAGTAAATCAAGGGACAGCCTTTCAATATTCGGTTTTTCCCTGGCCAATGCGGCAGCCAGTTCCTGCCAGTATTTTTTACCCGCCATGCGCGGATCCTGGTAAAGACCGATAGTGTAAATCCCTTGATCGTTAAGCTTTTTCATGTCAGCCACAAGCCTGTCCGGACTTCTGAAAGCCGGTCTTTTCATGCCAAAATATTTTTTATAAGCATAAGCCGAGCCTCCGCATATGGCACAATTGTAGATACACCCACGGCAAACCGCCAGGCTCCATCGGCTGTTTGAATCCGGGGGACAAATTGAAGTTTTTGGCTCCAAAAGATCGAAACGAACATATTCGTATTCGTCAAGGTCCTGACTTGCGGGCATCAGCGGGGTGGTACGAATGGAGCCGTTATCGTTTCTGTAGGTCAGATTGGGGGTATCGGTCAACCGGTCATGCTCCTCGCATGCTCTTACAAGCTGCAGCATAGGCTTTTCAGCTTCACCGCGCACAACAGCATCTATAAAAGGGTATTTCTCAATAATTTCTTCATGGAACCTTGTAGCTGTCATCCCTCCCATAATAACATGTGAATTAGGGTGCAGGCTTTTGCACAGCCGGGCGATCTCTACGGCGCCTTGAGAGTGCTGCTGAAAGTTTAAGCCGACTGCATAAATCCGGGCGGAACAACTTTTTAAATGCTTCTCCACGTCAAAGCCGGGAACATTGATCATACGATCGCATAAATTGTCAATAATCACTCTGTATCCGTGCCGGTCAAGGTATTCTGCGATACTGAGCATGCCGATAGGCACTTTGTTAAACTGTATTCCTTCCACACTCTGCCCCATGGCACCGGGAAACAACGGCCTGCGGCGAAAATCATATATTGCCGGCGGATGAATCAATATAATATCATAGCTTGTCATTGTCATAATGTGACTCCGTTGACTCATATTTTTTTTCAAAGGATGATAATCCGAGCTTGCAAATATTGCAACAAGTCCGCAAAATGTCAATATACAAAGCCCTTTGCCGGCAATTCCCGGTAAAAGACAAGCTGATTGACAGTCTTAGAAATTATCTTTATATTATCGTTTGACGATATAAAAACGACACTTAAAAAAAACCGAACCTTTTCGCAGTCGGGAACAAAAAATGGTTCCAAATATCAATAATATCCTTTATACTACCGACCTTTCCGACGGTGCCCGCAAGGCCATGGGCTATGCAGTGGCACTGGCAAACGCCCTTGAAGCATCCCTTACCGTGCTTCACGTGATAAAAGAAACCTCGGCCAATGCGGAACTTCTCATGGCCGCGTTTTTGGGATACGCCAGCAAAGAGGAGCTGAAACAAAAAAGCCAGGGCCAGATTGCAGAAGAAATAAAGGAGCGTCTTGGAGAAATTTGCGACGATCTCGGCTGCCGACTGCCCTACTGCCGCTTTTCCCTTGCCGATGTTATTGTGGAATTCGGCCGGCCCGGCGATATGATTATGCGCTATGCCGAAAGCGGCAAATATGATCTTCTGGTTATGGGGCGTCATGATTACGGATTTATTGAAAGCGCCATGACAGGGCACTCAGCAAAGGGACTGATTCGACAAAGCCCCATACCTGTTTTACTGGTGCCCGTGGCCGGAGATAATGATAAGGGTGTTTAGGTCTTTATAAAACATATTTGCGAGACTATTTCATGTTCGATACATCACATAGATTTTTATAAGGAGTTTTGCCATGGATATTAAAATTCTGGGGCCCGGATGTCCAAAATGCGCTCAAACAGAAGAAACCGTCAAACAGGCCCTGGCTGAGGCCGGCACAGAGGCCGACGTGGGAAAAGTCACCGATACCATGGAAATCGCAAAATACGGCGTTTTTGGTACTCCCGCGGTCGTGGTGGACGGAGAGGTCAAGTCCGTAGGCAAGATCCCGAAAAAAGATGATGTCCTAAAATGGATCAAGTAAAAAGGAGATCCGGGCGCAGATCCGCCGGAAAAAATCGGGTTTTGTAATCCACACATCATATTACGATTTAAAGATATCTAGTAGGGGAGTTCCTTGCAGTTCCCGATATGGAAGCGCCAACCTTGGTCGCTGTAGCGGAAAACGAACCTTTATTCGGTGGAATACTTTCCAAGAAAACCGCCCCTTTCGGCTGCGGCTGCAAAGCATCTTATACCAATACCGCTCCACAACCCGGTGCACCATTGCTCCAGGGTCTGCCCGACCCATCGGCAATTAATGAAATATATTATACATAATTCCTCCGGCTAAGAATGCAAACACAAACTGTTTGTTTTTCAAAATAATCCTGTAAACCTCCCGTTTAAGATCATGCAATCCAATGTTTACGGATGTTAAGGTAAGGACGCCCAAGGTCTGGGTCTGTTTTTGAAGGTTACTTGTTTACATGTGAACAGAGCCTTGGTATAATTTAATTTTTTATAGAGGCCGATTTGGACATTTATATGATTTTGCGAAAATGAAAAGCATTCGTTCTTCCATCACCATAAAACTTCTTGTATTGATTCTGCCTCTCGTGTGTATCCCCATAATGATAGTGGGGTATTTTTCCTACCACAGTTCAATAAAAACAGTCAGCCGGCTCTCCCGCGGGGAACAAATGCTCCAGGCCCGGGTTTATGCAGGCACGATCAATTCCATTTTTAAATCGTGCATGGCCGACCTGGAAGCCATATCGAATTTTATAACGGATTATTATCAATTTGAAGTTAAAGAAAAAGCAGGCACCCACGGAAAAACTGTTATTAAACTGTTTGAAGACTTTATTGTTCACTCGCCTTATTATTTTGAGATCAGGCTCACGGACCCCGGCGGAAGTGAAATCTTAAATCTTCGTTCAGAAAAGTCGGGGAAACAACCATCTTACTACAAGAATATGAATACCTTTCGGCATCCGGAAAACCAAAGTTTATTTTCCCATAAGGATATGAATGTTTTTCGGAACTCAGGGGAAAGAGAAAAAAATACAATCTATATTTCAAAAATTTACAAATCAGAATTATGGGGCGGTTATTTTATTGATCTTTCCAAACCGTTAAAAAACCGATCTGGTAAAACACTTGGAAAAGTAACCATTACCATTGACTATAATATGGTGATCGATCTGATTACCAGCGTACGGTTCGGCAAACAAGGCTATGCCTTCCTTGTTGACCAGGTCGGCCGCACCATAGCCCATCCCGCTTATGAACCTTATCAATACGATTTTACGAAATATAAAGATGCCCGGCTCCGGGAATTTGTAGTCAATATGATTATTGGCGAAACCGGGTGGAAGACATTTGATCTGGGGGGCGAAAAAGCAGCTGCATATGCTCCTATAGAAGCAACCCGGTGGTCTCTTGCGGTAAGCATCCCCATCGAGGAATTCGTGGATGAGGCAAATAAACTGAAAACCGGAGTTATTCAAACAGTACTGATAGCACTGTTTTTATCGGGCTTTGCAGTTGCCTTTATATCCCACAGACTTCTAAAACCGATCAAGCAACTGGCCGAGGCAACAGAAGATATTTCCGCGGGCAACTGGTCCAAGGAGATACCGGTTAACTCAAATGATGAACTCGGCATGCTGACGAGTTCGTTTAACCGCATGACTCACAGTCTGCGCGACACGCAACAAAAACTGGTAGCATCTGAAAAGCTGATATCCATCGGGAGATTGTCTGCAGGTGTCGCCCATGAATTCCGGAATCCTCTCAATGCAATGAAGGGGGCGGTAAACTACATGAAAAAACACCGTTCCGAAGATACTCTCATCACTGAATACAGCGATCTTCTTCTCGAAGAGATCAATCGCCTTAGCGGGTTTGTAGATGAATTCCTTTATTTTGCGAAGCAATCCAAGCCCAAGCCAGTGCTGATAGATCTTAATGATTTGATTGAAAACACCTTAAGCTTGTTCGAAGAGGAATTCAAAAACAAGAATATCAGGATCACGCGTTCGCTTGAACCAGATTTGCCTCCCATGATGCTCGATGCGCGTCAAATCGAACAGGTATTGATCAATCTTCTGCTAAACGCGGTTGACGCGGCAGGCGAAGGCGGACAAGTTCATGTAATAGCCCGTATAAAGGACGAAAATAAAAAACATAATGCCTCACCAAGAGTATTGATAATTGTCGAGGACAACGGAAAGGGGATTCAGCCGGATGATCTTAAATACATTTTCGATCCCTTTTTCAGCACCAAGGACTCGGGCACAGGCCTGGGGCTGCCAATAAGCTACGGAATCATAGAGGGGCACGGTGGCACTATCGAGGTTGACAGCAAACCGGGTATTGGGACATCCATGACTGTCAACCTGCCTTTAAAGGATAAACAAGACCAAGGAGACGCCTCTTGAACAGGAAAATACTGGTTGTGGACGACAGAGCAAATACCCTGAAGGTCCTGGGAGCTATTTTAGAGGATGAAGGATACGAAATCCTGAGAGCACAAAGCGGCAGCGAGGCGCTTTCGGTAATGCAGGATTATGAGCGCGTTGACGCGGTATTGGCCGATCTCAAAATGCCCGAGATGGATGGACTTGAGCTTTTTCATCGGATGCAGGCGATGCGCATGGATATCCCGTTTATAATAATGACCGCATACGGAACCGTGGAATCGGCTGTAGAGGCTCTCAAAGAAGGGGTTACACATTACCTGATCAAGCCGCTGAACTACGAGGAACTAAGTTTTGTTCTCGAGCGCGCTTTTCGATTGAAAAAGGTATCCGATGAACTCGATAACCTGCGGCTAGAAATCCAGGAAAAATATTCTTTCCAGAATATCATCGGCACCCACCCCGGCATGAAACAGATTTTTGAGACCATTAAAACAGTTGCGCCAACAGACGCATCCATTCTGATACACGGCGAGACCGGCACCGGCAAGGAGCTCCTTGCCAAAGCGATTCACACACTGAGCCGCAGGCATGAAAAACCCATGGTTTCAATCAATTCAGCCGCCCTTGCCGAAAGCCTTCTTGAAGCTGAACTTTTCGGCTATATAAAAGGTTCTTTTACAGGCGCAATCTCCAACAAGCCCGGCCGCCTGGAGGCTGCTGACGGAGGAACGCTTTTTTTGGATGAAATCGGCCATATGAGTCTTAACGTACAGACAAAGCTGCTGCGTTTTCTTGAAAATGGTGCCTTTGAACCTGTCGGCGGCGTAGAGACGCGCTACGTAAATGTAAGGATCGTGGCGGCATCGAATGTGGATCTACGCAATGCTATCGAAAACAATCGCTTCTTAAGTGATCTGCTCTACCGAATCGAAGTGATATCCATAGATATCCCCCCGTTGCGCGAAAGAGGCGATGACATAATTCTGCTGGCCAATCATTTTATCCGGCTTTATTCCGGTATTTATCACAAGGAGGTCCATGGCATAACACCCGAGGCCATGGATCTGTTGATGAAGTATAACTGGCCCGGAAACATCAGGGAGCTTGAAAATTGTATTGCACGCAGCGTAATTATGGCAAAGGGAGACGAGATTCAGAAAAATGATCTGCCCGAAAAAATAAAAGGCTCCACCGCCCTGCCCAAGGAGAACTACAACGGCTTTATCCGTGGTATTCCCGACCAGGGTATTAAACTAAAAGAAATTGAACGGGAACTTATCATAAAAACAATTGAAAAGGCAGGGGGAAACAAAAGCAAAACAGCGCAAATGCTGGGCGTAAGCCGGAAGGCACTTTACGAAAAAATAGAACGATACAGCATAGAATAATTCATCAGGCAACATTGTCACCTATCGAAACGCTTGACCAAACAAATGTATACTTTTGTTACATATAAATTGACTTTCCGGATTCGTATACTTTTTATCTCTCATTCCAAAAGCTTTTCCAGCTTCCCCGGCTGGACTGTACCAAAGACCTGGCGCGAAACTTGCATCAATATATAAAATGAATGGAAAACATGCTTGAATCAACAAAACCGGCAGAAAAATTTAAAATGAACAGAGGGCTGTTGAGCTTTAAAGAACTATCTGGATTACTGACTCTGGCATTTTTCGTGTTATTCTGCCCCATCTTCTTTAATGCAGATGCAGCGGCACTGGAGAAAAAAGAAATTGTGGTCGGCACCCATCTGCCCCTCTCAGGTGCTCTTGAATCCATTGGTATTGAACAGCGATGGGCTTATGAAACCGCGGTTCAGGATGTGAATAAAAACGGCGGTATCTTTGTCAAAAAATACGGAAAAAAGCTCCCTGTAAGACTGGTGATAGTTGATGATAAATCCGACCCCGGAATAGCGGCTGCTTCTGTGGAGCGCCTGGCAGAAGAGAAGGAGGTGGACTTTATTTTAAGCGGCCATTCAGCTGTATTGGGTGTTATCCCCGGTTGTATAGTTTCGGAAAAGTATCGCAAATACTATCATGGAACTGCATGTTTTATCCCTCCCTGGCTCGAGCATAACTTCAACTGGTCGACAATTTTCTTTTTCGATATGTATAAGGCAGCCATGGTGCCTTTTAAACTGCTCGACACCATAGACAAAAACAAACGCCCCTCCAATTTGGCAATTCTCACTGAAGACACCTTTGACGGCAGGGAATTGGCAAGGGCGATCAAAGAACAGGGCAGCAAAGCGGGTTATGATTTTGTCTTTGAAAGCAGGTTATCAAATGACACAAAGGATTACACTGAACAGGTTAAAAATGCCAAGCGTCAAAATGTTGATGCAATATTATTTTATGCCTCAACAAACGAGCTCGTTAACTTTGTAAATCAGATGAAAAAAAACGATTTCAATGTTGAGTTCATGTATACCTGGAAAGGAGGGTGGCCGTACGAATTCTGGGAAAAACTCGGGCAGGATGCCCAATACATAATCTCGGACGGCCACTGGTCACAAGTATATCCTTTTTCCGGTTCAAAAGAACTCGGCAAACGCTATTATGAGAGTTCAGGTCACCATTCTGTAGGGATAGGAGCCTTTTACGCTATGTGCCAGATCTTGTGGCAGGCTATTGAAAAAGCAGGCAGCCTGGATTCTCAAAAGATCCGCAGGGCTGTTATAGACAATGAATTTGATACTGTAATGGGTCCGGTCGATTATAATATAAAGGGTATAGCAAATTACCCTCCCCCGGCCTTTCAGTGGCTGGACGGAAAACAGGAAATTTTATACCCATTTAACTATACGAACCGGAAGGTAAAACTGGCTCCTGATTGGGACAGGCGCTTAAAAAACAACTGATTTGCAAAAAAAATGTCTTTTTTTGTTATATTTTTTCTTGTAATTATTAAATAAAGGAGGAAACCATGGCAAACAACGAGGACAAACCCGGCGATTGGAAAGACTATGATGATTTTGCGGCAGGAATAGATACCAACCGTTTGCCGCAGTCGGAAGATTTGATTGGAAAGCGTTTTGCTATCACGCTTTGCAACGGGGAAAAATTAAGCTTGGATTTTCCGGAAAAAAATTCCTGCAAATGGAGCGATGATTCCTCCTCGGATAATGATTGGTACGAATCAGTCAACGTTGCGCCGAATACATATTTACTAGACATAACATTTACATCCAGGCCCAGGGATTCGCGAACCCTTATAGTCAACACCGAAACCCGCAGAGTTCTTTCGGTTTTGACCCATGTGCTGGAAGAAAAAGTCCCCGGCGACCCCCAGGTAACCCAGCAATTCCTCCCGGGCGTCCTGGGCGATGAACCGCCTGCTCTTTGTTCCATCGAACCCGGGCCCACCCGGGACTTAATCGGACTGCGGGAATTTTCCCGCTACAGCCCGAACCACCTCTACGAACATATATATCTTAGCTCCACCCGTTATGCCTGGCAGAATCTGATCGGCGAACAAAGAGGGCACGGTGATGTCGATCTTGCAACGACCTACAAGTTTGATGAGAACCAATACGTTTTTTCATTCCGCGAATTTATCATACCTGTAGCAACCGTCTTTTTTTTCAATTTTGATGAAATGCGTTCCACGGGCAAATTTCTCGGCATTACTTCCGAGGGGAAAATACAGAACACGCCGGCAGGCGCATATATGTATAATGCATCCATGACTTATTATGAAAAGGGGTGCGAGCCTGTGTAAGCGGATTCGCAAAACTTGCGGGAGAAAATGAATGCTCCGGGGCTTGTGGAGATTTTTGTCGAAAACAGAGTAAGAAAACATGAATTTTTCATTTCTAAACAAAGGGGAGAAGGATCATGACAGAATTTACAGGAGAAATTCGCCCGCTCAGTACAGATTTATCAGTTCTCAAGGATCTCAATCTGGAGCAGCAGCCGGTTGGCGTCAAATTCCTGTACTATAAACCCGAAGGAATAAAAAGGCTGGACAAAAATCTCGCATTTTGCCTTATGCCGGAAGAAGCACAAACCGCAGGAGCATTCTACGTTGATGAATCCCATTTCGAATGTGCAGGACCGCTTTGTCTCGGCATTGCCCCTGATGACCCCTTTTGCGCTTCCGGCCACATAGGGGCCAAAAAGGGCCTGGACATATTCCAGGAAGCCAGAGCCAACAGACGCATTTACGACGTATTGCCCACATTGAAGAAGGATACCTGCCACTATGTGGTTTTTGCTCCCTTAAATGACATGGATTTTGATCCTGACGTTCTGGTGATTACCGGGACAGCCAGGCAGGCCGAAATTGTTCTGCGTTCTTATACTTACCTTACCGGCAAAATGTATGTCAGCAAAACCACCCCGGTTATAGGATGTGCCTGGACATTTGTTTACCCATATATAACCGGTGAACTCAACTATGTGGTCGAAGGCCTGTGTTTCGGGCATATTGCACGCAACGTATCTACCCCCGGCAATGTAACGGTATCGATTCCCTTTGACCTGATCAAAACCTTAATGGAAAATCTCAGGGAAATGACATGGGAGCTGCCATCCTACAAGGACACCCGGGAAGAGTACAACGTACGCTTCAAACAGGTAACCAACAGTATATTGATAAAAGGGCGGGATGAATGATCACCTGCGCTTTTTGACAAGTCTTATGCAGCGCCTTATCAGGGCCGTCTTAAGGACGCTTCTGATAAGGCGCTCCCATTATTAAGCATCTGGTTTGGCTTTCCTGAATAATTTATCCAAACTTTCATAAAATCATCGCGGACAAAAAAGAAAGTTGACTTAAGCCTGTCAATCTGTGAGGGGGTAGGAAATCTC
The DNA here is from genome assembly GCA_021737545.1 of Desulfobacteraceae bacterium. Lineage (GTDB taxonomy): Bacteria > Desulfobacterota > Desulfobacteria > Desulfobacterales > Desulfosalsimonadaceae > Desulfosalsimonas. The sequence continues at coordinate 2,305 of JAIPDT010000057.1, read as the reverse complement.
TTATCAATGGGAAATCAAGGACTAAAGGGTGAGTAAATAATGAAACCGGCACACCTGCTTCTGTTCTGGATAATGTGGTATCTTGCTTTTTCTGCGCGAGCCCTGCTTTCTCCCTTTCTCCCCATGATTAAAAATGAATTCCTGTTCACCAATACAACAGCGGGTACTCTATACCTTTTTGTAGCCGCAGGCGGAACCCTGGCGCTTTTGTCTGCCGGATCGATTTCATTGCGTTTAGGCTACAAACGCCTTATAACAGTCGGCTTTATCCTGGCCCCCGCCGCACTGGCCGGCGTATTCCTTGCAGATTCTTATTTTTCACTGGCCTTTTGCCTTTTTGTTTTCGGGGTGGGCTGCGGATTTTACTACCCATGCGCTATACCCCTGCTTACCGATAATATAAGCCGCCGACATTGGGGCAAGGCCATATCGTTTCACGAAACTGCTGCAGGCTTCAGTCTGCTTAGCATACCATTTCTGGTTGCTGTTATTCTAGGCTATATGCCGTGGCGCTGTGCTTTTGTAATTCTGTCGTTTGTATTTTTGATAGCCTGCATCATATTCTGGCTCGTGGCGCCGGATACAAAACCCAGGCAAGGCATGAAAATCGGAATACAGACCATTATAAAACGGCCTGATTTCTGGATTATACTGATTATCTGGGCGATGAACGCCATTGGAGCAATGGGGGTATACGGTGTTGTTCCTTTATTTCTGGTTGATGAAAGGCAGATGTCCATTGATTCGGCAAATCAGATTTTGAGCTTAAGCCGTGTAGGAGGTTTTTCCGGCCAAATCATAATCGGTTTTTTTTTGGATCGTTACGACTCAAGAAAAATCATTTCAATATTAATGATATCTTCCGGTTTAGCCTTGCTTGGCATGGGTTTGGCGAATACAAATTTACTCATAATAATAGCGCTGTTTTTGCAGGCCACTTTCTGCACTGTATTTTTCCCTGTTGGAATTACCGCAATATCCAGGTTAACCAAACCCGAAGAGCGCAGTTACTTTACAGGCATTATGATGGCAATATCAAGCGGTCTTGCAATCGGGGTGGCACCCGTAATTCTCGGCGCAATTGCAGACTTCTCGAGTTTTCAGGCCGGTTTTCTGATGCTGGGCGTCTTAACTCTTGGCATAAGCTTTCTTGCCCGGCGTTTATAAGAAAATAAAGCAATCTTTTACATAAAAGTACCGCGGCGGTGGCGGTTGCTTCTTACGAAACAATCAGGGAATCAATTGAAACACATTCCAGATTAAAAGCCTCGCCCACTCCCTTGCAGGTTAGCCGGCCGTTTATTACATTGGCTCCCAGTTTAATCTCCTGGTTTTCCATCATTGCACGGCGCCAGCCCTTATTGGCTATTTCCACGGCATAAGGCAGCGTGGCATTGGTTAACGCCATAGTCGAAGTACGCGCCACAGCCCCGGGGATGTTGGCAACGCAATAGTGCACAACATCGTCTACAATATAGATCGGATCAGCGTGGGTTGTCGGCCTGGAAGTTTCAAAACAGCCGCCCTGGTCAATAGCCACGTCGATCAAAACAGCGCCTTTTTTCATCATCTTGAGCATATCCCTCGTGATCAGCCGCGGGGCCTTAGCTCCTGCCAAAAGCACTGCGCCTACCACCACATCGGCCTCCTGGACAAGCTTACGAGTCATCTCAGGACTGGAAGCCAATAGAAAGCAATTTGCAGGCATCACATCTGAAAGATAACGCAGGCGGTCCAGGTCAAGATCAAGTATAAAAACCTTGGCGCCCAGCCCGCAGGCCATTTTGGCTGCATTGGTACCTACCACTCCGCCGCCTATAATCACAACTGTCGCGGGATCGGTGCCAGGCACACCCCCGAACAATACCCCGCGGCCACCTGTGGTCATTTCAAGATATTTTGCGCCCTGCTGTATTGCCATCCGGCCTGCAACTTCGCTCATGGGCGTCAGCAAAGGCAGAGAGCCATCTGCTTTCTGAATAGTTTCATATGCAATGCAGATCGAACCGTTGTTTATCATGGCATTTGTCAATTCCTCGGAAGCGGCCAGATGGAAGTAGGTAAAAATTATCTGATCCTTGCGTATAAGGGGATATTCCTGCGGCTGGGGCTCTTTTACATGCATTACCATATCAGCCCTTGCAAATATCTCTTCGGCTTTTTCGACGATTTCAGCCCCTGCATTAATATAGGCATCGTCGTCAAATCCGCTGTTAAGACCTGCCGACTTTTCAACTATCACCTCATGCCCGTTGCGTTTAAGAACTTCAGCACCTGCCGAGGTAAGCGCTACACGATTTTCTTC
>JAIPDT010000056.1 GCA_021737545.1 Desulfobacteraceae bacterium | reverse complement strand
TGCGCCGCGAACGCCGGGAAATCATCAGGCGCTTTGAGGAACTGGAGGCAGGCTTATCCTGAAAAACTGCATTTTCTCCTGTTTCTTATTGACTTGACAGTTCGGCAGCCCTGTATTATTTATTGGTTTAAATACAAGACAACCAGAATATGAGGCAATCATGAATATTCTCTCCGTATCCGAAGCCAAGATGAAACTGAGCGCACTGGTGGAGTCCCTCAAAAACACAGAGGAAGAGGTAATCATCACCAAAAACGGCCTGCAATCTCTAAAGAAAAACAACGCTTCTCTTTACTCCCTGGAAGAACTGCTACCGGAGTCATGAGTTGCCCAGAAAGCCAATTTCTGCTCAGAGTGCCCGCCCACATTCATCCTTCCAGCGCGTGCTCCAGATCCGCGACAATGTCGTCTATGTGTTCAATGCCCACGGAAAGCCTGATCATGTCGGGGCTTACCCCGGCTGCTTCCTGCTGTTCGTCTGTTAGCTGGGAATGGGTGGTGCTTGCCGGATGAAGTGCCAGGCTCTTTGCGTCCCCCACGTTTGCAAGATGGGAAAACAGCTCCAGGCTGTCGATAAACCTGCGCCCGGCATCTCTTCCGCCCTTGATGCCAAAGACCACAACAGAGCCGAAGCCTTTTTCAAGATAGCGGGCAGCCGTGGGGTGTGTGGGATCGTCTCCCAGGCCGGGGTATCTGACCCAGGTTACTTTTGGATGATTTTTTAAATGCCTGGCAAGAGCCATGGCGTTTTCGCAGTGACGCTGCATGCGAAGCGGCAGGGTCTCCATGCCCTGGAGAAAAATCCAGGCATTGTCCGGTGATATGCATGCTCCCAGGTTGCGAAGCGCAACCATTCGCATACGCATGACAAAGGCTACATGGTTGTTTTCTCCGAGATCTGTTGAAAATCGCATGTTGAAATTGCTCGGATCCGGGGTGTTAAACATTTCAAATTTGGGATCAGTCCAGTCAAAATTACCCCCGTCTACGACTATGCCGCCTATGCCAGTGCCGTGGCCGCCTATCCACTTGGTGGCCGAATTGACCACAATATTGGCCCCGCGCTCTATTGCGCGCAAAAGATATGGAGTTGTAAATGTGCCGTCTATGATCAGTGGGAGGTGATGTTTTTGCGCGATTTTTGCCACGGCTTCAATATCTGTTACATCCAGAGAGGGGTTGCCTATGGTTTCGGCAAAAACAGCCCGGGTTTTTTCATTTACCGCGGAATCGAAATTTCGGGGATTCCGCGGATCAACAAACCTGGTACGGATGCCGAACTGCGGCAGGATATTATCAAACATCGTGTAGGTGCCGCCGTAAAGGTTGCTCGCAGATACTATCTCCTGGCCTGCGGAGCACAAGTTAATAACCGAGTAGAATATTGCCGATGTGCCGGAAGCCAATGCCAGGGCAGCGGAACCACCTTCCATGGCGGCCATGCGCTTTTCCAGCACGTCCTGGGTGGGGTTCATCATCCGGGTATAGATGTTGCCCGGCTGCTGGTAGGAAAACAAGCGGGCCGCGTGATCAGAGTCTTCAAACACATACGAGGTGGTACGGTGCACAGGCACTGCCCTGGCACCGGTGGCGGGATCAGGGACCTGGCCCGCGTGCAGGCATCTGGTTTCAAACCGCTGTTTCTCAGACATAGGACACCTTGTCTATTCAAAAAGTTCAGTGCTTATGTAGCGCTCTCCTGTGCTTGCCAGCACGGTGACAATGCGCTTGTTTTTGGATTCAGGCCTTTTGGCGATCTCCAAAGCAGCCCACACTGCAGCGCCCGAGGATATACCGCAAAGCAAACCCTCCTGTTTTGCAAGCTGACGGGCGGTTTCAAAAGCCTGGTCGTTTGTCACGCAGACAACTTCGTCTATTACGGACTGGTCCAGGTTATCCGGCACAAACCCGGCGCCAATGCCCTGGATCTTGTGCGGACCCGACTGCCACCCGGAAAGCACCGCAGAATCGGCGGGCTCCACGGCAACGGCTCTAAATTCGGGATTGCGGGCTTTTAAGACCTGGGCCACGCCCGTTATGGTGCCTCCTGTTCCCACGCCTGAAACAAAAATATCCGCCCGGCCGTCTGTATCGTTCCAGATTTCTTCTGCAGTGGTCATGCGGTGAATTTCAGGATTGGCAGGATTTGAAAACTGATCCGGCAGGAATGCATTTTCATATGTCTCAACCATTTCCTTTGCAATCTGGACCGCGCCTTTCATACCGTATTCACCCTGGGTAAGCACGAGTTCCGCGCCCAGGTGGGATAACAATTTGCGCCGTTCCATGCTCATGGTTTCCGGCATGGTCAGGCACAGCCGATACCCGCGGGAAGCACATACAAAGGCCAGGGCTATTCCGGTATTGCCGCTGGTCGGCTCTACTATCAAAGAACCGGGCGCGATCAGGCCCTGTTTTTCAGCGGCATCTATCATTGAAATCCCGATGCGGTCCTTGACGCTGCCCAAAGGATTGAAAAATTCGAGCTTGGCATAGATTTCTGCCCCGGTTTCTTCCACAGCCTGTTGTGCTATCCTGTTTAAGCGCACCATCGGGGTTTTGCCCATGGTCTGCGAGATGTCTTCATACAGATTCATTTTTTCTCTCCGCGTTTATTATACTTTCATGCCGTTTTTCCGGTAGATCAGGCGCGGGGATTCCAGGAGCACAGTGGTGCCGGGAGGCACAGATTCGGTGAGCCAGACGTTGCCTCCGATAACAGAGCGGGCGCCGATAACCGTTTGCCCGCCCAGGATGGTAGCCCCGGAATAAATCACCACATCACCCTCTATGGTGGGATGTCTTTTTGTATCCCGCATCTGTTCGGCCCTGGAAGATGGCACGGACAGAGCGCCGATGGTAACGCCCTGATATATGCGCACATTTTCACCTATCTCCGAAGTCTCGCCAATGACCACGCCTGTACCGTGATCTATGGTGAAACTCTCGCCTATCACCGCGCCCGGATGAATGTCAATTCCGGTTATTCTGTGGGAGCGTTCCGTCATCATGCGAGGGATCAGGGGGACAGACAGGGCATGAAGCAGGTGGGCGATCCGGTAAACCGTGATTGCAAACATGCCCGGATAGCTGAAAATTATCTCGTCATAGCTCTTGGCCGCAGGATCGCCCGTGTATGCAGCGATCACATCCTTGCCCAGCTTGCGCTGAAGCGTGGGTATGGATTCCAGAAAAGCCAGGGCGGTCTCATAGCCCCGATCACGGCAGTCGGTACAGACTCTGTCAAACTTAAAGCATTCATAGCGAATGGCCCGGGTGATCTGCTCAGATAAAATATCAAAAAGCACCGAGACCTGACGGCCCATGTTGTATTTAAGGTTTACCGGATCTACTTTTTCTTTGCTGAAAAATCCCGGAAAAAGGATTTCTCTTAGCCTTTCCAGGATATCGATCACTTCCGTCTCCGAGGGAAGCGGCTCGTAGTCGATATGGGTGTAGCATTGACCGTCTGCGCATTCGCCCAGGATACTGTCTACAACTTCGGGGAGCTTTGTCCGGTATGCGGAATAGCTTTTCACCTCGTCCTTGCAGGTTACTGAAGCTGGTTTGTAATCATCGGATGTCATAAAAAAACCTCGCTTGCAAGCGCCACAGATTTGCAATCTGTCTCCGGGCTCTACTTAGCTCCCATATCAAACCGTTCGGGACGCCGCGCCCTTCCAGTAAGGCGACATCTGCCTGAGCCGCTCTATTATTCCCGGCAGATGCTCAGCCACGAAATCGACTTCCTTTTCCGTAGTGTATCTGCTCAGGCTTAACCGGACGGATCCGTGTGCGGCGGTAAAAGGCACGCCCATGGCCCGCAGCACGTGGGACGGCTCCAGGCTTCCCGAGGTACATGCGGAACCAGAAGATGCACAAATCCCGAGCTGGTCGAGCATTAAAAGAATGGCCTCGCCTTCTACGTATTCAAAACTCACACTTACGGTATTCGGCACCCGCATATCTTTTGCGCCGTTTAAAAGAGTATTGGGAATGTTTTCCATTATTTTTGCCTCCAGCCTGTCGCGAAGGCCCCGGAGTCGATCCGCGCCCGATGCCAGGTGCTCTGCTGCAAGCCCGGCAGCCCTGCCAAGACCGATTATGGAGGCGGTGTTTTCAGTGCCGCCGCGGCGTCCGCCTTCCTGATGGCCGCCGATTAAAAAAGGCGAAAACTTGGTCCCCTTTCTTAAATACAGGGCCCCTACCCCTTTTGGAGCATGAATTTTGTGCCCGGAAAGCGAAAGCATGTTTACGGGAAAAGCCTTTACATCCACCGGAATTTTGCCCACGGCCTGCACTGCGTCAGTGTGAAAGACTATACCGCGCTCTGCAGCAGCCCGGGCTATCTGTTCAACCGGAAATGTCATGCCGGTTTCATTGTTTGCCCACATAACGCTGACAACCGCGGTTTCATCAGAAAGGCTGCCATAGAGATAATCTATATCAAGCCGGCCCTCGCGGTCCACCGGCACCCAGGTGACCCTGTAGCCTGTCTTTTCCAGGTGCTCGCAGAGGTTCTTAATTGCCGGGTGTTCCACCCGGGTAGTAACGATGTGCTTTTTGTGCGGATTGGCCTTAAGCGCGCCCCATATTGCGCTGCTGTCACTTTCAGTGCCACAGGAGGTAAAAACAATCTCACCTGGATCGGCGTTTATCAGGGCAGCCACTTTTTCCCTGGCCTCTTCGATTTTTCTGCCCACCATGCCGCCAAAGGTATGCATTGAAGAAGGATTGCCGTAATACTCGGAAAAAAACGGGGTCATTTCTTCTACCACTTCAGGAGCAACCCGGGTGGTGGCGTTGTTGTCCATGTAAATAACATCGTTCATTGCCTGACCTCCTCTACCACCAGTTCCGGGGTTACAAACTCCCGAAGCTTTTGCTCCACGTAAGTTTTCAGCGTCAGCTCAGAGGCGGTGCAGGTGGCGCATGTGCCGATAAGCTTTACATACACCGTATCCCCGTCCACATCAACCAGCTCTATATTGCCGCCGTCTTTTCTTAAGGCGGGCTTTATTTCGCGCTCCAGGGTTTCTTCCACCTTCTTGATCTTTTCTATGTTGGTCAGCTTTTTTTGCTTTGGCGGCTCGTCGCCGGCTCTCTGGTACACATCGTTTATAATCTTCTGTATGTCGCCGTGGCAATTTTCGCACCCTCCGCCCGCCTTTATGTAGCTGGTTACATCCTCAACAGACCTTAAATTATTTTCCCGGACAGCCTCTTCGATCTGCTTATCGGTTACACCGAAGCACTCGCAGACCAGGTTGCCCTCGGGCTGGACTTCCACCTCGCCCCTGTAGTTCAGTATGGCTTTTTTAAGCGCATCCCGTCCCAGAACCGAACAATGCATCTTCTGCCTGGGCAGGCCGCCCAGATAATCGGCGATGTCTTCATTTGTGATTTGCTCTGCTTCTTCCAGGCTCTTGCCTTTTAACATCTCTGTCAAAGCAGACGAGGAGGCTATGGCGCTTGCACACCCGAAGGTCTGGAACCTTGCATCAGCTATTTTTCCGTTTTCATCGAGTTTGAAGGCCAGTTTCAGGGCATCTCCGCATGCCATGGACCCCACTTCGCCGATACCGTCGGGACCCTCTATTTCACCCACATTGCGGGGATTTAAAAAATGGTCCTTAACCTTGTCAGTATATTCCCACATGGCTTTCTCCTACCGATAATCAAATGCAGACTAAACAATCATTCCATCCCCTATCATAATTGCTGACTTCAAAATATCAATATTTTTTGCGCTTCCCCGGGCAAGCAAAACAAATCATGCAATCAGCAGTTACGTTCACAGCGCATCTTGGGCGGGCGCCTGAGCATACAGCCATAATACGGCGCAGACCTGAGACCTTTAAGGCTGTGTTTCATATCCTGCAGGGCACCGGTGTCTGCAATCATGGCAAGCATCCCGAAAAAGCTATGGATTCTGAGTGATTGCGTATGCCGTATCCATCACACATATTTCCAGATCATATTGGCGGGGCAATGGTGACCAGCACCCGCATGTCGGTATCCGCACGTATTCCGTGGGGCTCGCTGATATCTGCTATCAATACGTCGCCGGCTGCCGCAGGAATGGCCTCTTCATTTGCGCCCAGGAACTCGCCAGTACCCTCGAGCACAGTAATACTGAGCTGCCCCTCGATATCGTGGGAATGCACGGGCAATTCCTGGCCGGGCTTAAAATTGAAATTGATTACCTTGAAATAAGGCGAATCATGAACGAGAAACTTTTTGAACTGTTTTTCCGAAAAGTCGTTTTCCTTGAATACTTCGATTTTTTTAAGCATCGTGATCTTCCTTTGCCAAGGAAGCCCTGCGGTCGGAGTCAATTTTTTTGCTCCTGACCGTTTTCGGAATTCATCAAAATGCCTTCGCTGAATCTTTCCCGAAAACGCTCAATGTCGCTTCAAAAACAGACTCCGACCTCAGGCTTACTTGGAAGTCGATTTCTGGCAAGAAATACCTCCGATGCCGTGCGGACGGGATTTCAAACCCAAGCCCGCACGGCTGTCAGCAGAACGCCTTTAACTTATGTTTAGCCCAGGATCGCATTCAGATCTTCATCCGGGCTGCTGATGGGTTTGATATCGAACTTGTCCACCAGCACATTTAGCACGTTTGAAGAAACAAAAGCAGGCAGACTCGGTCCGAGCCGGATATCCTTTATGCCCAGATACAAAAGTGTGAGCAGGATAGCCACGGCCTTCTGCTCATACCAGGAACATATAATGGAAAGCGGCAGATCGTTTACCCCGCAGTTAAAAGCATCTGCCAGGGCTGATGCGATCTTTATCGCGGAATAAGCATCATTGCACTGACCTATATCCAGCAGTCTCGGGATGTCTCCGATGGTGCCCAGGTTCTTGTCAAAAAACCGGAACTTGCCGCAGGCAAAGGTCAGCACCATGCAGTCTTCCGGCACTTTTTCAACAAACTCTGTATAGTAGTTTCTGCCGGGCTTTGCACCGTCGCATCCGGCCACAACAAAGAAATGCCTGATGTCCTTGTTCTTGACCCCCTCAATGACCTTGTCTGCCACTCCTAGCACAGCATTATGGCCGAATCCCACCATAACAGAACCACGGTCCACATCCGCCTCGTATCCCGGCAGCTCCAGGGCCTTTTCAATAGCCGGGGTAAAATCCTTGTCCGCAATATGGGTCACGCCCGGCCAGCCGACCAGTCCGGTGGTAAAAATGTTATCCTGGTAGACTTCCTGCGGTTTCTGAATGCAGTTTGTTGTCATAACAATGCTGCCGGGAAATTCCGCAAACTCCTTTTTCTGGTTCTGCCAGGCAGTGCCGTAGTGGCCGTAGAAATGTGGATATTTCTTCAATTCCGGATAGCCGTGGCAGGGCAGCATCTCACCGTGGGTGTAGACATTAATGCCCTTCCCCTCGGTTTGCTTCAGAATCTGCTCCAAGTCCTTCAAGTCATGGCCGGAAACCAGAAGCGCCTTTCCCTGCTTTGCGCCCAGAGGGACTTCCGTGGGCACAGGATTGCCATACGCACTGGTATGGGCCGAATCAAGCAGCTCCATGGTGGCAAGATTAATCTCGCCGCATTTTAGCACAAGGCCGAGCAGATCGTCTACGCCCAGAGTGTCATCCAACGTAGCAGCCAGACCTTCGTGGATAAAATCAAAGATCTTGTCATCTGTCTTGCCCAGGATTGCCGCATGATCGGCATAGGCGGCAATACCTTTGATACCGTAGGTCAGGGTTTCCTTTAAGGAAAAAATATCCTGGTCTTGTTTTGTCTTGTCTGCCTCGGGGCCGAATTGTTCACCCTGGGCCACAAGTTCGGCTTTTGTGGCAGCCGGCTCAAACGTTGCAGGTCCGGTTGTAAAGTCTGTCCATCCGCCTGCTGCCTCCACTTTTTTCTTAAGCTCGTCACGAAAATCCTCGCACCTGTTAATGAGCTCGACAAACCGATCGGGGTCGAAATCCACATTGGTCAGGGTGGCAAACAGGGCCTCGCAGGTAAAATGATCGATCTCTTTGTCCTTTACTCCTACTTTGCGGCCCTCGTTTGCAACCTGGGCCAGGCCTTTTACCGCGTAAACCAGTACGTCCTGCAGTTCTGCAACCTCGGGCTGCTTGCCGCAGACACCGATCTTTGTGCAGCCTTCCTCCTTTGCCGTCTGTTCGCATTGAAAACAAAACATGGAAATACCTCCTTTTTTTCTGTTAGGGATTTTTGCAAAAACACTTTTCCGATGTGTTGGCTTCTTTTTAACCCGAAGTAATCCGGCAGGCATTGACTTAGATCAAGAGACGGAAAAAATTTCAAAAAAACAAAACCCCCGCTTTACCTGAAAAAATAAAGCGGAGGATAATTTTATGCAAAAAATTAGCCGCTTGTCCCGAAACAATCCCGAACTGCTGCGTTTTTTTAGCGAACTGGTAGCCAACCGATTATCTGTTCCAGATCTGTTCAGGCCTGCAGTACGCCCACGCAAGAAACATTATTCACAGAGACATCAATCCCCTGAATATTTTCGTACAGCCCGACAACAAAATCAAAATCCTCGACTTTGGCCTGGCCTGCCCGGTGGGAACCGAAACCTACGAATTTTTTGGAATGATGAGCTTTAACGAGCCCGAACAGATCATGGGTGATCCGGTAGACGCACGCACCGATATCTATTCGCTTTCCATTCTGGCCTATGAAATGCTAAGCGGTTTTTGACTTCGTTTTTCCATCAAAGAATAAGCTTCCCTGCGGTGACAGATGCCCAGTACAAGAATTTCAGTGTCTTCCACTCTGAACACGATGCGATAATCTCCGACCCTGAGCTTCCGATAATTCTTTAGCGTCTTGCGCAGAGGTTCGCCGTATTCCTGGGGGGCTGCCAGGAGACGGGTTTCTATCGCTCTTTTGACCCGTTTCCGCATGTCATTATTCAGCTTCGGAAGATCGCGCTTCTCTACATCAGGATGATAGAGAAGAGAAAATGACACGCTACCCCCATACCTCTTCATGGGTAAGCGCCTTGCCGCGGTCAAAATCCTCCTCACGTTCTGCGGCAAAATCGGCCAGAGCACGATCTTCGCGCAGCTCCAGGGCCTCCTTGGCCAGATCGCGCATCAACATGGACAACGAAAGCCCCTGTTCTTCTGCAAGATCATGCAGGGCGCTATACAAGGGCTTTTCCAATACTATGTTTATTCTGGGATTTTTTGCAGGCATGAGAGACCTCTTTTTATCTTTGTATTTTCTTTAAGTGTTACACTTATGTTCCATTATGTCAAGTGCTGTTTCCGATGGGCCGATAGATTTGCGAAAACTCAGACCCTTTTTTTTGACCCAAGTCAATGCAAACAATATCTTCCGGAGAAATCATTGAGGCGGAAAGCAGACTGATAAAAATCGATCCCACTGAATACGAGCTGGCAGTAGCCCGCCTGGAGGCAAATATTGCGGAAACCAGGACCAAAATAAACGAGCTTGCAGAAAAAAAAGGAAAATACAAAGTGTTTGCTCGCGGTTAAAGTGGCAAAAAAACCTATGAGCTTCAGGACCATGGCAAGGGCGTAAAACACGAGCGTCAACTTTATCGAGTTCAGCTCGGTTTGGTTCTCGCCGGTGGCCATGATCCTGTACCCTTATTCCGGGTTACTCTTCTTCGTGAGAAACCTGACCGGTGGATGCGTCATATCCGGACCGTCCATTGTGTCGCAATGTGGTGGCATATTTTTTTCTCCGTGTTTTTTTGTGTAGAAAATCTGTGCCATCTCATCAGGATCCGGCGTAAAACCCCACTTGCCCAGACCCTGTTGCTCGAGAGGTATAGAATGCCGCCGGATGGATTACACCCCGAGTTCTACTCCTTGCCGAATATAGCCTCCGGTCTCTTGGTGGACCCGGTGGCGTTGGGAAAATCCTCTGCCTTGTGGGCTTTTTCGCCTGTTTCGATAAGCTCCCTGGCTTCTTTCATGAAATCGTTATAGCGGTTTTTGACTTCGTAGAAGCCGTGCCACCAAGTATAGTCAGGAGCCATCATGGCCGCACCCATCCGGGCCCGGCGGCCCTCGTGGTGCCAAAGTTCATAGAATTCCACTTCCAGCTTTTCGTCAAACATTTTTGAATCATCAAGCAGGCCCTTTTCATACAGCTCATCCATGATTTTTCTGGCGGGCTTGTAATAAACCTCGTTATACTCCTGGACCACCTTGTCATACTTCTCATAATGGTCATCCACCCACTTGTTGCCATGGCACTGCAGGCAGATCTCCTTCATTTTCTCGCGCTCCACCTCCCAGTTGGTGTCCGCGGGGAAAGCCTTAAATTCAGATGGGCGGATTGTTAAAGGCGCCTGAATTTCCCAGGAAAGTCTTTCGGTGACATCATGGGTGGTACGCGTAGTCCCTGCGCCGGACATATGACAGGAGGCGCAGGTGGGCGCTCTATAATCCACTCCCGGAGACCAAGTGCCGGGTGCGGAATCCCAGTTGTATTCATCTCCGAACGAATCATAGATTGCACCGTGCTTGGACTCGGTATAGATTTCGATCTGGGGATGATCCGGACCCAGGTGGCACTGGCCGCAGGCCTGCGGCTTTCTGGCCTCCATAACAGAGAAGCGATGCCGGGTATGGCACGAGCTGCAGCTTCCCTTGCTTCCGTCCAGGTTGATCCGGCCAACCCCCACGTTGGGCCAGGTCTCCGGGGTAAGCTCACCTTCCCCGTCTTTTTCAAGAACCGTGCCGTGGCAGTAAAAACAACCCGAGGCGCGCTCGAAATCGCTGTTCATGCCCTTGTTTAACCACGGATCAAGCTTCCAGATTATCTCCAGGGTGTTGGCGTGCTTGCTGCGGCTGTACTGCTCCGCCTCATCCGGATGGCAGCGGGAGCAGTCCTTGGGGGTTACTACCCCGGCCACAGGGACCCGGTACTTTTCCCTGCCCCACTTGGTATCTGATTTTTCATACTGCTTGTAATGATCTTTGCTTACATCCGGATCCGTCTTATCCGCCTTGTGACAATCTATACAGGTGATATTGGCGCTGGCGTGACGGCTGTCGGCCCAGTCCGCAAATATGCCCGGGTTTTCCTGTTTGTGGCAGCGGATACAGGCGATGCCTGCCTCCGGAATACTTCGCTCAATCCGGAATTCTTTTTCCTTGGCAGTATTTTCCTGTGCCTGTAAAAACCCGGCACCAAATAAAAACAAGCAAAGCACTATAACGGCTGTTGCGGTGCATAGAAACGGCTTTTTCATACCCGCCCTCCCTGATCAAATATTGTGCGGTTAATTGACCTGATATTGTTTATATCTGTATACTTCTGTCGGATTGTGCACAAGGTTCCGGTGGCAGTCCACACATTTTTTCTCTCGCCCTTCCAGGGCATACACCACCGAACGGTGAGCCAGCATGGCGCCCCTCTTGTCAGGAATATGCAGGATGTTTCTGTGGCATTTTCTGCACTGGGCATTGTCAAAGGATTCGTATGCCTTCTTTCGGTTTTTTTCGCGGTCGTATTCCTCCATTGTAAAATGGACGAATACATCTTTTATCCCGTGAAGGGTCTTGGTGTAGAAAAAATCAATTGTATCATGGGGTGCGGGCAGGTGACAGTCCATGCAGTCCGCCACAAATCCCTGGGCATTGTTGTGATGGGTGGAGGTCTTCCAGGTGTTGTAGGCAAATTCTATTTCATGGCAGGATGCGCAGAACTGTGGCGTGGAGGTGCGAACCATGGTGTAGTAGGTAATGGAAAAAAGCGGAAAGGCGATTACGATTCCCGCACCCACCAGCAAAAGGGCTTTCAGGTAGGGTGTTTTCCTTTTCATAGGCTTAATGGGCCTCCTGAACGCATTGGAAAAACATTTCGTAAGAAAGCCTGCTTATTAAAATATGTATCGGGAATTTTATTTTTGTCAAACACATTCTGCCCCGTTATTTTTAAAATTACGGCAATAATTGACTCAGGTCAATGTCACCAAACCCAAAACATGCTTTATAAACAACTAATAATTTAAATTTAAAAAAAGGGGGAAAGGCTTATGAAAACCCGCAAAATCAAGGAACAAATCTACTGGATGGGGGCGGTGGACTGGGACCGCCGGCTGTTTGACTCCCTGATACCGCTTCCGGACGGCACATCATATAATGCATACCTGATCGAGGGAAATCAGAAAACAGCCCTGCTCGACACTGTGGACCCGCCCATGACAGATCATTTGATGACTCAGCTCGAAAACGTATCAAGAATAGATTATATCATTTCTCACCACGGCGAACAGGATCACTCCGGGGCAATTCCTCATGTACTTGAAAAATTCCCGGAAGCCAGGGTGGTATGCACATCCAAAGCAAAGCCCATTCTTATCGAGCATCTAAATATTGCAGAAGACGCCTTTTTCATTGCCGAGGACGGGCAGACCCTCTCTCTGGGCGACAAAACCCTGGAATTTATCCATACGCCCTGGGTGCACTGGCCCGAGACCATGGTCACCTGGCTGCAGGAGGACCGCATCCTTTTTAGCTGCGATTTTTTCGGTTCCCATATCGCAGCCTCGGATCTTTACGTAACAGACCGGTGCCGCGTCTATGAAGCAGCAAAACGATATTTTGCAGAGATCATGATGCCTTTCCGCGACAAAATCAAAAAAAATCTGGAAAAACTCGCGGGGTACGACATAGACATGATCGCGCCGAGCCACGGCCAGATATACCCTGACCCCTCTTTCATAATAGAGGCTTACAAGGACTGGGTTTCCGGGGTGCCGCACAACAAGGTGGTTTTACCCTATGTGTCCATGCATGACAGCACACGTCGGATGGTAAACCACCTTGTTGAATCATTGGAGGAAAAGGGAGTCGGAGTTGAGCAGTTTGATTTAGCTGTCACGGATATCGGAAAACTTGCCATGTCTCTGGTGGATGCCTGTACAATCGTTGTCGGCACTCCAACAATCCTGGCCGGCCCCCACCCATATGCCGCATACTGCACGTTTCTGGCAAACGCGCTGCGACCCAAGGCCGAATTTATATCCATTATAGGATCTTACGGATGGGGCGGAAAAACCGTGGAGACACTTGCGGGCATGATCCCAAATCTTAAAGTCGAAGTCCTGGATCCCGTGCTGTGTAAAGGGGTACCGTCAGAAGAGGATTTCAAGTCACTGGAGAATTTGGCTGCAAACATTGCAGACAAGCACAAAAAATTTGATCTTGTCTAAACACGTAACACCTAATTACCCCCGTGGATGGGGCGTTTTATGTTTTAATTCGTTTATTATGTATCATTTTAAATGAAACATACATCTTAGTTTCATTTAAAATGATACAAATTATCTTTTTTTGTTTCCAGCTTTTGACAGTTTCGTAAAAAGCTTTTTACATCCCCCGATGTTTTTGCCGGAAGGAAGCCCTTCGGTCGGGGTCAGTTTTTTTGCTCCTGACCGTTTTCGGGATTTGTCAAATGCCTTCGCTGAAATTTACGAACCCGGTTTTAAGGCCTCTCCGAAAACGCTCAATGTCGCTTCAAAAACAGACCCCGACCTTGGACTTCCTTGGAAGTGTTTCCCCCGGGCCGCAGTCCGGGACCGAGCTATAACAGTAACTTTTTCTGAAGTTACTTAAAAGTCAATTTTTAGATGGCAAAGTAAAAAGTTCAAGATCAAGGCGCGCAAATATCGAGGAATGCAGCGTACTTAATCGTACGTGAAATTCCGAAGATATGCAGCGCAACGCAGATATTGGACTTTTTACTTTGCCAT
>JAIPDT010000055.1 GCA_021737545.1 Desulfobacteraceae bacterium | reverse complement strand
GCAGTGATGTTGGTTTCGGCGGGGGCGGCTATACTGCGCCCTGACTTTGAATTAAAGCTTGCAGGCAAGGCCCTTGACTGGCTGGTCGCGCTCGGCTTTTTTCTTCTGATCCTGTCGATTGCCTATATTATCCTGTTGCCCAGGTTAAGACGCCTGATGCTGTTCGGCTATTTTCAGGTGGTCCTTGATACCATGGCCGTGACCCTGATTATCTATATAACCGGCAGCTTTTCGAGCATCTTTTCGTTTATGTATCTGGTGGTGATCGTCTATTCCGCCATGGTCATCTATCGCAAGGGCGGGATGGTTATCGCAACCCTTTGCGGTATCCAGTACGGTCTGATGATCGATCTGGAATACTACGGCATTATCGTCCCTCCCGGGGATGCCTATTTTTTGAGTCCGGATTTTGAATGGCAGTATGTTCTGTATAAACTGCTTTTCACGATTGCGGCCTGTTATGCAGTTGCTTTTTTAAGCGGGTATCTATCTGAACAGGAGCAAGCGGCAAAGCGGGAGCTTTGGTCCATGGAGGATCAGGTCAAGCGGATGGAAAGGCTGGCTGCGGTGGGCGAGATCGCAGCCGGGCTTGCCCATGAAATCAAAAATCCTTTGGCTTCGTTGACGGGTTCGATTCAAATGATGCGCGATCAGATGGAATATGATCCGGACCAGGAGCGGTTGATGCAG
This sequence comes from Desulfobacteraceae bacterium, assembly GCA_021737545.1. Taxonomy (GTDB): domain Bacteria; phylum Desulfobacterota; class Desulfobacteria; order Desulfobacterales; family Desulfosalsimonadaceae; genus Desulfosalsimonas. The sequence continues at coordinate 13,302 of JAIPDT010000055.1, read as the reverse complement.
ATAGTCATGCGGGAGGCCGACCGGCTCGGCACCCTGGTCACCGATTTTTTGCGATTCGCAAAACCCGGGCCGGGCCGGGCGGAAATAATAGAACTGGACAAGTCTGTGTCTGAAATCGTCTCTCTTTTTGCTTCCGACCCTGCCTACCAATCCCGCCTGACGGTAGAAAAAGATCTGACACCAGGGCTTTATGTACGTATTGATCAGGAGCACTTAAAGCAGGTGATGTGGAATTTATTAAACAATGCCGCAGAAGCCGTAGAAAAACAGGGATCAATAATTGTAAAAGTCTACCCGAAAAAAAAGGACTATGCATGCATAAGCATCTCTGATAACGGATATGGTATAAGCCGGGAAACCATGGACAGTGTTTTTGATCCGTTTTTTTCCACAAAACCCAAAGGTACCGGTCTCGGGCTTTCCATTGTCCAACAGGTGGTCGGGGCGCACGGAGGACTCGTGGATATCGACAGTGCCCCGGGCAGCGGTACCACCGTAACTGTCCGGCTAAGACGTCACCCGCCCCAAAAGGCTTGACACCTGATTCCAAATGGGATAGCAAGCCCCTTAACCATTTAAATTAAAATTAAAAAGATAACAGATAAAGCCCGCCTCGGAGAGGAATTGGCCATGGCCGGTTTTTGTCTGTTGAGTGCGAACGTATAAACGGGAGAACTGATGCCCCAGGCAAAAGACGTTATTACAAGGCGGAGGGAAAAAATCGAGGCTTTAAAAGCCGAAGGAGTGGAGCTTTTCCCCAACGATTTTAAAATATCCCACACTGTTGCAGATATAAAAAGCGCCATAGAAGCCGGAGATGAGCAAATAACCGACGGCCGGGTGGTTGTAAGTTCAGCCGGACGTATTATGGCGTTAAACCGTTTCGGCAAATCGGCATTTATCCGTTTCCGGGACCGCAGTGGACAGATGCAGGCCTATATCCGGCAGGACCGGGTGGGCGAAGATGCTTATGCTTTTTTCAAGAAGCTTGATATCGGTGATTTCATAGGTATTACCGGCACCGTATTTGCTACGAAAACAGGAGAGTGGACTCTTCTGGCAGATGAGTTCAGGCTGCTGGCCAAGTCCCACCTGCCCCTGCCGGAGAAATTCCACGGCTTGAAAGACCCGGAAAAACGATATCGTCAGCGCTACCTGGATTTGATCATGAATCCCGAGGTAAGGGATGTCTTTACCAGGCGCAGTCTGCTGATAAGGGAAATAAGGGATTTTTTGCTTGCCAGGGATTATCTGGAAGTCGAAACCCCCATGATGCAGCCCATTGCCGGGGGGGCGGACGCCCGTCCCTTTAAAACTCATCACAATGCTCTGGAAATGGATCTGTATCTCAGGATCGCGCCGGAGCTATATCTAAAACGTTTGGTGGCGGGAGGTTTTGAAAGGGTTTTTGAAATTAATCGCAGCTTCAGAAATGAAGGGGTTTCGACCCGGCACAATCCGGAATTTACGATGCTCGAATTCTACCAGGCCTATGCCACCTATAAGGAGCTGATGGATCTGACCGAACAAATGTTTAAGCAAGTGGCAGAAGCGGTTACAGGCTCGACCACGGTTTCCTACCAGGGCAAAGAGATCGATTTTGGCGGCAGGTGGCGGCGCATGACGCTTTTTGAGGCACTTGAATCCATTGGCGGACTTGCTCCGGACTTGCTAAAGGACAGAGCGGGGCTCATGGATTTTGCCGTTTCCCGGGGTGTTTCTGTCGATCGGACAAAGGATGCCGATATAGGCATTGGCAAGCTGATAACCAAGGTCTTTGATCACTTAGTGGAGCCGGAGTTGGTTCAGCCCACATTTATAACCGGTTATCCTGTAGAAGTTTCTCCGCTGTCGCGGCGCAGCAGCAGCGACCCGGAAATTACCGAGCGCTTTGAGCTGTTTGTGGCGGGAAAAGAGATTGCGAACGGATTTTCGGAGTTAAATGATCCGGTGGATCAGAAAGCGCGTTTTGCCCGGCAGGTAGAGAGCCGGGATACTGAAAATGACGAAGTTCAGATGGATGAAGATTATATAACGGCTCTGGAATACGGAATGCCTCCGACAGCAGGAGAGGGGGTCGGTATTGATAGGCTGGTGATGTTGTTGACCGATTCTGCTTCCATCCGGGATGTCATTCTGTTTCCCCATCTGAAACCCGCAGAAAAAATATAGCGTTCTGCATAAATGGCTTTCGAATATTTCCTTGGCAGCCGGTACTTAAAATCCAGGCAGAAAACCGGCTTTATCTCCTTTATCACCGTGCTTTCCATCGCCGGAGTCACGGTGGGGGTGATGACTCTTATCATCGTGATAGCGGTGATGACGGGCGCAGAATCCTATTTCAAGACAAAGATTCTCGGGGTTGAACCCCATATCGTGGTGCGCGGCTCTGACGGAGGCCTTGAGGATTTTCCCGATGTAATCGAAAGGATAGAGCAGATCGGGCAGGTGGAATCCGCGGTTCCGTTTGTCGAAACCCAGGCGATGCTCCGGTCATCTGCGGGCATGTCAGGCGCCGTGTTGCGCGGGCTGGACCCTTCCCGTGAAGGTACCGAAATTATGGGATTTTCAAGCTCTGAGCTGGAACAAAAGTTAACCTCCGGAAAGCAGGGCGGACAGGCTTCCGCAATCCCGACTATTATTCTCGGCAAGAACCTGGCGCGGAACCTGGGGGTCGAGCAGGGCGATGCGCTCTATCTGATATCTCCGAGGGGAATGATGACTCCGGCGGGCCATATGCCGTCCATGAAACGGTTTAAGGTCGGGGGCGTCTTTGAGTCTGGCTTTTACGAGTATGACGCATCCCTTGGTTATATCCACATGGAAACCGCCCAAAACCTCCTCGGAATAGGGGATGCCGCCACCGGCATCGGTGTTAAGGTTTCTGATATCTACCGGGCGGACCTGATAGCGGAAAATATTTCCGATAAGCTGGGGTTTTCGTACTGGACCATGGACTGGATGGAGATGAACCGGAATTTTTTTTCCGCGCTTAAGCTGGAGAAAACCGCGATGTTCGTGATTCTTACCCTGATCATTCTGGTGGCGGCTTTTAATATCGCCAGCACTCTTATAATGATGGTTATGAGTAAAACCAAAGATATTGCCATATTAAAGGCCATGGGAGCCACGGAACGAAGCATTAGAAAAATTTTCGTGTTCGAGGGGCTTGTAATCGGCGGAATCGGCACTGCGGTAGGAGCCGTATTGGGGCTTGTCGGCTGTTTTTTGCTCAAGCAGTATCATTTCGTGGAATTGCCGGGGGATGTTTATTATTTTACAACCCTGCCCGTAGAGGTCCGGCTTTTTGATATCGCGGCAATAATGGCCGCAGCCTTGATTATCTGTTTTTTGGCAACGCTTTACCCGGCTCGCAAGGCTTCCCGGTTAAATCCTGTGGAGGCGCTGCGGTATGGATGACACGGAAATCAAAAGTCGGTTGAACCGGAGCGAAAACGGCTCTCGAAAAAGCGGGCCGTTGCTGCAGGCTTCCGGACTTTCCAGGCGGTTTACGGATAAAGACACGACCATAGAGATTTTAAATGGGCTTTCCGTAAAGCTCGATCATGGCGAGACCATGGCGGTAGTTGGCGAATCCGGCGTGGGCAAGTCCACGTTGCTTCATATCCTGGGCACTCTTGATCAGCCTGATGCCGGAAAAGTTATGTATAACGGCATCAATGTTTTTGAGATGCCTTCTGCCCGGCTGGCTTCCTTTAGAAATTCAGCCATCGGCTTTGTGTTCCAGTTTCATTATCTACTGCCGGAATTTACCAGTCTTGAAAACGTTATGATGCCGGGGCTGATTTCAGGGATGAAAAAAAAGAATATCCGCGAGGATGCAGAGGCAGTGCTGATTCGCGTCGGTTTAAAAGAACGGCTGGCACAAAGGGTAACCGACCTTTCAGGCGGCGAACAGCAGAGGGTGGCTCTGGCCCGGGCTCTGGTGTTGAACCCGGATATTTTGCTGGCAGATGAGCCCACCGGGAACCTGGACCAGAGAAACAGCGCTCAGGTTCACGAATTTCTGGTGGAATTGAACCGGGAGATAGGCATGGCCATGGTGGTTGTAACCCACAATCTGAAACTGGCCGGGATGATGCAGCAGAAAATGCATATAGCTGACGGCAAACTCAAGCATCTCGAATAATACGCAGCAGGCGAGGAAATCAGAATGCGGATCGGAATATGGATGATAGCGGCAATAAGTCTTTTACTTGTCATTCAGGGCGCGGCAGATGCGGAAACCCGGGTTAAAGAGGTGGAAATCCAGGGCAACGAGCGCATTGAAACCGATGCCATCAGGCAGGTGATCCAAACCGAAGCCGGGGATACTTATAACAAGGACCGGCTCTCGGCCGACCTTGAAGCCATATATCAAATGGGCTACTTTGATGATGTCAGGGTTTCTGTGGAAAAAAAGGAAGCCGGAAATATTGTTATTTTTACAGTAGAGGAAAAACCCACTCTTCGAAGAATCGAGTTCGAGGGAAACTTGATTTTCGATGATGAGGAAATAGAAGAAAATGTTGATATCTCCTCGGGGGCTATCCTTAATATTGCGCGCATAAAAAGCAATATAAGCGCTATTGAGCGCTTCTATAAGGACAAGAATTACCATAATGTCAAAGTGGACTACGAGATAAAGGAGCTGGATCACAACCGGGCGGACTTAAAATTCATCATTGAAGAAGGAAAAAAGGTCCGCATCAAAGAAATTCGTCTGGAGGGCAATCAGGCCTATTCGGATAAGGAATTAAAAAAGCTCATAAAAACCTCTGAAAAAGGATTTTTTTCCTGGCTGACCTCTTCGGGTGATCTTGACATGCAGACCCTGGAACAGGATGTCTATAGGATAGAGTCCCATTATCAGAACAACGGGTATGCAGAAGCCCGGGTTGCGCAACCCGAAGTCAGTTACGAGGGTGACTGGATTTATATCACCATTAAAATTCATGAAGGTCCGCGTTTTAAGGTCGGGGAACTCTCGTTTAAAGGCGAGCTGCTTATGTCTGAAGACAAGCTCATGGAAAAAATTTCCATTAACGAACGGACCTATTACAGCCGGGAAGCGCTGCGAAATGGGGTGATGACTTTATCCGAACTGTATGCAGACCGGGGCTATGCCAGGGCCGATATCCGCCCGCAGTTAAACAAACATCCGGATGAGCACGTTATGGACATCGTGTTTAATATTGAAAAAAAGCAACCCATATATTTTGAAAAGATAGTTATCGAGGGCAACACCAAAACACGGGACAAGGTTATAAGGCGGGAACTGCAGGTTCATGAGCAGGAAAAATACAGTGACAGCAGATTGAAGCGTTCCATCCGCAATCTTCACAGGCTTGACTATTTCAAGGATGTAAATGTTGATACTATGCAGGGATCTTCAGAGAACCAGATGATATTAAATATAGACGTTACTGAAAAAGCCACGGGAAGTTTTTCCCTTGGCGCAGGTTACAGCTCCGTTGAAAATCTTTATGTCACGGGTTCGATATCGGAGCGTAATCTTTTCGGCCGCGGGCAAAAGATTGAACTCAGGGGCCAGATGGGCAGCCAGTCAAGACAATTCAGATTTCTTTTTACCGAGCCGTGGCTGTTTGACATTCCCTTGTCTGCCACCATAGAGGCTTATAACTGGGATCGCGATTATGATGACTACGAGCGTGACAGCAAGGGCGGAAAGCTTCGTTTCGGCTACCCGCTGTATGACTATACCAGGGGATATTTATCCTATGCATATGACATCAGTGAAATCTATAATGTGAGTTCGGATTATACCCATTTGATTGATAAGGGCCGTTATATAGAAAGCAGTGTCACCGCAAGTGTTGTCTACGATTCAAGAGACAGTGCCATAACTCCCACAGAAGGCTCCAGGTACAAGGTAAGTTTGGAATATGCCGGTCTGGGCGGGGATATCGGCTTTATCAAGCCGAAGGCTGAGCTTGGCAAATATTTTCCGCTTTTCTGGGAGACAGTGGGGTTTCTGCATGCCGAGGGGGGACGCGTCTGGGATGTCGGCGGCAAGTACTTGCCTGATTATGAAAAGTTTTATCTCGGCGGGATCGATTCTTTGCGGGGATTTGACTGGCGGGATGTCTGTGTGCGTGATGAAGATGGCAAAAAGGTGGGCGGGGAAAAATACGTCCAGTTCAATGCGGAGTTTCTGTTCCCTTTGATAAAAGCTGCCGGTTTGAGGGGGGTGTTGTTTTATGATACAGGTAATGTATATAAGAGGGGCAAAAATATAGATCTGGGGGATATGAGGGAAAGCGTCGGCTACGGCATCAGGTGGTATTCCCCGCTGGGTCCGCTACGCCTGGAGCGCGGTTATATTCTTGATCGGAAAGAAGGCGAGGACTCCGGCAGATGGGAATTCGCAATCGGAGGGGCTTTTTAAAACTTAATGATTTGGAATATCAATTATTGGAGGAATACCGATGAAAGCGATGAAAGTTTTTGGTGCTATTCTGGCTTGCACCATGTTTTTCGCTGTTTCCGCGTATGCCGCGGATGTGGCCAGAATCGGCATAATCGATTTTCAGAAAGTGCTCGAGGAATCTGAAGCGGGAAAGAAAGTCCAGCAGAATCTCCAGGAGCAGGGCAAGGAAATGGAGGCTGATCTACAGGCTCTGGCAAAGGAGATCGAAGAGCTTAACAAGCAGCTTTCCGGGGGCGCCATGGTTATGAGCGAGGAAAAGCGCCAGGAAAAACAGCGGGAACTGGAGATCAAAAAATACGATTTCCAGTCCAAGAGAAAAAAATACCAGTCAGAATTCCGGGAAACTGAGTCCGAGCTGGTAGGAAAATTGCGCGATGAGATTTTCTCGATTGCCGAAGAGATAGGAAAAAAGAAAGGTTATCTGCTTATAATTGAAAAATCTGCTGCGGTCTATTATCCGGATTCCATCGATATTACCAGCGAGGTGATCCGGCAATACAATGATCGCTTCGGCAGCAGCCTGCCGCCGGATCAGGAATGATTCTTTATTGAGCCGGAGGATATTTTTTCATGCCTCAAATAAAATTATCGGAACTGCTCAGCCTGATTCAGGGCGAGCCTGCAGATATAAGCGGGGACCCGCAAAAGGTTGTAAGCCGGGCCGCTCCCTTTGATCAGGCGGATGGGGAGGCGATCACGTTTGCGGACAACTCCGGGCTGTTAAGAAAAGTAAAAGACTGCGGGGCCGGTGCGGTCATCGTACCCAGGCGGTTTGCGGAATCGGCTGAAACAAACCTGGTTTACTCGGATAATCCCAGGCTGGCCTTTGCGAGGGTGATGCATTATTTTTATCCTCCAGACAGGATGTTTTCCGGGATAAGCCCGCTTGCAGCCGTCGGGAAAAATTTCAGGTACGGGGATATGGCTGCTGTCGCCCCTTTGGCTTTTATAGGTGACAATGTGGTCCTGGGCAGCAGGGCGGTTGTTCATCCGCATGCCTGTATCGCCGATGATGTCCGGATCGGAGACGATACCGAGATCATGTCGAATGTATCAATTTCCAAGGGATGCGTAATCGGCAGCAGGGTGACCATTCAGCCGGGCACCGTCGTAGGATCCGACGGTTTCGGTTATACGCCGGATCAGGGGTGCCATTTTAAAATTCCCCAGGTCGGTATTGTTCAGATAGATGATGATGTGGAAATCGGGGCATGCAATACAATAGACCGGGCAACATTCGGGAAAACCCTGATCTGTAAAGGTGTGAAAACAGACAATCAGGTGCATATAGCCCACAACGTGACAATAGGCGAGTATTCCATCGTAGTGGCTCAAGTGGGAATCGCGGGCAGCACCAGTGTGGGCAAAAACGTCATTCTGGCGGGCCAGGCCGGCATAGGCGGCCATATCTCCATCGGAGACGGAGCTGTAGTCGGCCCCCAGGCCGGAGTAGCCCGGGACGTGGAAGCCGGAAAAACTGTTTCCGGCACGCCGGAGATGCCACACGGCCATTGGCTTCGGGTACAGAAGGTAATATCACGTCTGCCGGAGATGAAAAAGCAGATTACAGATGTGGAAAAGCGGCTGGCAAGTCTTGAGAAAAGCCCCGGCCGCAATGAGGATAAGGAATGAAAATACATCCAACCACTATTATTGACTCCAAGGCGGAGATTGATGAAGATGTGGAAATCGGGCCGTACTCGATAATAAAGGAAAATGTTTCTATTGCCTCGGGAACCAGGATCGGTTCTCATGTAACCATCGATCCTTATGTGGACGTAGGCCCTGACTGTCAGATATTCCAGTATGCTTCCATAGGTGCGGTTCCTCAGGCAGTGAAGTTCAAGGGTGAGATTACGTACTTGAAAATAGGAAGGAATTCCGTCATACGGGAGTTTGCTACCCTGAACAGGGGCACTGAATTCGGCGGAGGGGTTACCAGGATAGGGGAAGACAATTTTCTGATGGCCTATACCCATGTTGCCCATGATTGTATCACCGGCAGGGGCGTTATCATGGCAAATAACGCCACCCTGGCCGGTCACGTCACAATCGGCGACCATGTCATCATCGGCGGCCTGGTTGCGGTTCATCAGTTTGTGCGGATCGGGGATTATGCCTACATCGGAGGCAAATCCGCATTGGTAAAGGATATACCTCCGTATTTGATCGCCGCAGGCGACCGGGCATCGCTTCACGGGTTAAACAAGGTGGGATTGAAACGCCACAGTTTTTCCGACAATTCAGTGGCGCAGCTCAAAAGGGCCTACCGGCTTATCTTTCGTATCGGGCTGACAGTAAACGAGGCAGTGGAGCGGGTGCTGGCAGAGGTGGAAAGCACGCCCGAGGTCTTGAATCTGGTCAATTTCATCAGGGACACAGAACGCGGCATTACGCGGTAATTTTTTCTTTGTTAATGGAGTGTTATGGATCAGGCCGAAAAAAGAATCGGACTGATCGCGGGCAGCGGCCCTTTCCCGGTATTGTTTGCAAAAAAGGCTTCCGCCCGGGGTTACGAAGTCTGCGCGGCCGGCTATCACAATGAAACCGAGCCAGGGCTTGCGGATCATGTAGCGGCCATGGAAACTCTCTACATAGGTCAGGTCGGCAGGCTGATCAAATTTTTTAAAAAGCATGACGTGCGTTCAGCGGTCATGATCGGCGCCATTAACAAGCCCGCCTCCATAAAAGAGATCCGGCCTGATATGAAAGCCTTGTCCCTGTTTGCTACAGTGCGCAAACACACCCATGATGACTTTATTCTAAGGGCTTTTGCCGCGTTTTTGGAAGACGAGGGTATAAAGATCCGCTCCTCGACATTTCTGCTGCCCGAGCTGCTGGCCCGGCAAGGATGCTGGACCCGCCGCAGCCCGTCTGAAAAGGAAAGCCGGGATATCGAAATAGGATGGAACATGGCAAAGGCGGTGGGCAGCCTGGATATAGGTCAGTGCGTGGTGGTGGCAAACGGCTCCGTGCTGGCGGTGGAAGCCATTGACGGCACTGACAGCACCATAAGGCGGGGCGGCGGTCTCGGCCCGGGAGATGCAGTTGTGGTCAAGGTGTGCAAGCCTATCCAGGATTTCCGCTTTGACGTGCCCGCGGTGGGATCCCAGACCGTTCGGACCATGCATGAGTCAGGCGCGAAGGTTCTGGTTGTGGAAGCGGGGAGATCAATAGTATTTGACAGGGAGGAAATGATTAAACTTGCCGACAAATACGGTATAGCCATCCTGGCCCGTGCGGATGAAGAAAATGGAGGCTAAACCGCATAGGAGCGGAGAAATATAAATGAACACCGAAAGAGACAGAATTCGTACCGCAGTCGTGGGAGTCGGTCATCTGGGCCGGTTTCATGCGGAAAAATATGCAGGCCTTACAGATGCCGATCTGATCGGGGTGGTGGATACAAATCCGGATCAGGCCCGGGATGTGGCGCAAAAGGTCGGGACAAAAGCTTATACAGACTATACCGAGCTTTTAGGCAAGGTGGACGCGGTCAGCATCGCGGTGCCCACACCTATTCATCACGAAGTCGCAAAGGTTTTTCTGGAGACCGGAGTTGACGTGCTCATTGAAAAACCCATCACCCAGACTGTTGCCGAGGCCGATGAATTAATCGAGATTGCGGCAAGCAAAGGCCGGATTATCCAGGTCGGGCACCTGGAGCGGTTTAACCCTGCAGTGGTCGCGGTGCGTCATTTAGTGGAAAAACCTCTTTTCATCGAGTGCAACAGACTGAGTTTGTATCAGCCGAGAGGTACTGATGTCAGCGTGGTCCATGACCTGATGATCCATGATATTGACCTGGTTTTTAATTTTGTCAACTGCGGCATAAGGAATTGCCACGCCATGGGTGCGCCCGTGGTTACGGACAAGGTGGATATAGCAAATGCTCATATTGAGTTTGAAAACATGGCCGTGGCAAACGTCACCGCCAGCAGGATTTCAAACAAGAGCGAGCGCAAGATCCGGATTTTTCAGCAGGACGGATATTTTTCCCTTGATTTTGTAAACAACACCTTTACTCATATTCGCCCGGGCATCTCCGAGTCGGAATCAGAGCAGTGCCCTGTTCCCGGCATGCGGATGGAGACCAGGAGCTTTGCAAAAGCCGATGCGCTGGCAGATGAGATCCGCTCCTTTTTGACATCGGTGGACAAGCGCCATACCCCCGAGGTCTCGGGCAGGATGGGCCGGGATGCCCTTGAGATAGCCGTGGATATCATACGGCAGATAGATGTGGCAATGGAGCGGCTTCCCAGATGAATATGGCTGCAAAAACCGGCAGGGTCATGATAATCGCCGGGGAGACATCCGGAGATAACCACGGCTCTCGGCTGGTGCGCGAAATGGCTGCAAAAGCCCCTGAATTGGAGTTCTTCGGTATCGGGGGAACCCGAATGAGACAAGCCGGAGTGGAGATCCTCACAGATGCCGCCACACTTTCCGTGGTTGGTATTACTGAAGTGTTTTCCAGACTCCCCGCAGTGATCCGCGAAGCATCACGAGTGAAAAAAGAACTGGTTCGGCGGCGTCCCGACCTGCTGATACTGATAGATTTTCCGGATTTTAATCTCCATATGGCAAAGTTTGCCAAAAAAAGAGATGTGTCGGTACTCTACTATATCAGCCCCCAGGTGTGGGCGTGGCGCCGGGGGCGGGTGCGCAGGATAAAAAAATACGTGGACCGTATGGCTGTTATTTTGCCTTTTGAGGCAGGCTTTTATCATGAACAGGGTGTTTTTGCCACTTTTGTGGGGCATCCGCTGCTGGATCATTATGCATATGAAGGTGGAGACAATGCTTCTGATTTTGAAAAGCCTGATAAAACTGTGGTCGGCCTCCTGCCGGGGTCCCGGAAAAGCGAGATCTCCCGTAATCTGCCTGTAATGCTGGCTGCAGCAAGCAGACTTACAAGGAGTATCACAGGTGTCAGATTCAGTGTTTCAATGGCTCCCGGCATAGACCGGCAAATTTTGGAAGATTTCGTTCGTCCCTATCGGGAAGTGATAGATATCGAGATCCGAGCCGGCGGGATTGAAGATGTGTTAAAGGGCTGCACCCTCGTGGTGGCTGCATCCGGGACCGTGACCCTGGAGGCTGCCATTTTCGGTGTACCTATGGTGATTATCTACAGGGTGTCACAATTAAGCTACCTGCTGGGCCGGATGCTTATAAGCGTGGATCATATCGGAATGGCAAATATTATAGAGGGCGAACGGGTGGTGCCGGAACTGATCCAGAAACAGGCGAATCCCGTTGAAATAGCCCGCACGGTTTCGCATCTGCTCTCTGATCCGGATGCGCTTTCCGATCTGCGCCGTCGACTTCGGTCTGTAAGGGCCAGGCTGGGCGAGGCGGGAGCCTCGGCGAAAACAGCCGATATTGCACTTTCCATGATCCGGAATAGAAAAAGTAAAACCGGTTTATCCACAAATAATTTTCCTGTATTGTCATGATCATAAAACCGAAAATCGAACTGCGCCCGAGACATAAGCGCATCCTGGAATATATCCGGCAAAGCCGGGGCAAGCTGGCCCTGGCCATGTTCTGCATGATAGTCGTATCCGCCACTACATCCGCCACAGCCTTTCTCGTCAAACCGATACTTGACGATGTTTTCATGAAAAAAAACGAACAGATGCTGCTGTTAATGCCCCTTGCGGTCATGATCATTTATTTGCTGAGGGGGGCGGCCATGTACGGCCAGGAATTTTTGATGCACTATGTGGGTGAAACCATAATCCGGAAGATGCGCGAAAATTTATATGACAGGATTTCGGATTTGCCCCTTTCCTTTTTTCAGAGAAAGAAGACCGGGGTGCTTATGTCCCGGATTACCAATGATGTCAATATCATTAAAAATATGGTTTCAAATGCGGTCACAGGGGCTATCAAGGACTGCTTTACAATTATAGGGCTGATTTTTGTGATCTTTTACAGGGATTGGCAGCTTGCTTTGCTGGCCATGGTTGTACTCCCTGTGGCGTTTTTCCCCATCATCGAGTTCGGCCGCCGCATAAGGCGATTCAGCACCAGAAGCCAGGAGTCCATGGCGGATCTTAACACTTTTCTGCATGAAACGTTTACGGGCAACAAGATCGTCAAGGCCTTCGGCATGGAGCCGCGCGAAAAATCGCGTTTTTTTGATAAAAATCGCCAGTATTACCGCTACGAGATCAAGACTTTCCGGATTAAGGCCTTAAGTTCGCCGGTCATGGAAATCCTCGGCGGCATTGGCATTGCCATGGTTATCTGGTACGGCGGGTATGGAGTTATACACGGGGACTCAACGCCGGGCACATTTTTTTCATTTATGACAGCGGTTATGCTGCTCTACGCGCCGGTAAAAAAGCTTAGCAAGCTAAATAATGCGATACAGCAGGGCATGGCCGCAGCAGACCGGGTGTTTGATATTCTGGAGACTGAATCCGATATTGTTGAACCGGAAGATCCCAAGCCCATGCCGGATTCGCCTCATACAGTAGTGTTCGAAAACGTAGCCTTCGAGTATGAGCCCGGTGAGCGGGTTCTAAGAGATATCAACCTTGAAGTGCATCCCGGCGAGCGCCTGGGGATAGTCGGCACAAGCGGGTGCGGAAAGACCACCCTGGTAAACCTTATTCCCAGATTCTACGATGTAACCGCCGGCGCGGTTAAAATCGACGGCATGGATATCCGGGAATTCTCCGTGCCCGAACTTCGCAGCCATATCGCGGTGGTAACTCAGGAACCGATTCTTTTCAACGATACGATAGGCGCCAATATAGGGTACGGCAAAAAGAATGCCACATGCGAGCAGATACGGGATGCAGCCAGGGCGGCCTATATACACGATTTTATACAGGGCC
>JAIPDT010000054.1 GCA_021737545.1 Desulfobacteraceae bacterium | reverse complement strand
AACCTGGAAAGGTGGCTGAAGGCCATTCTTTTTTGGTTTTTTTATAATCTGCGTATCCCGCGTCAAATTGGAAGCCCTCTCCAGGGTCGGCCGGGGTTATGGATCGAAATTTGAAGCAAGTTTTTCAGGAAGCCCTAAATATTAATGGTTACAGGTTACATGCAAGATGAAAGTGCACCTATGAAATAGTGCATTTTCATCTTGCATTTACCGTTGTCAACGGTCATGAATTCTTGGGTGCTAACCTATCCGGCGCTCAATACCCTCCCAATATTTTTCACGTAATTCTTTTTTCAATATTTTGCCCGCCCCGCTTTTGGGCAATGCATCAACGAACTCGATTTTTTTGGGAACCTTGTAACTGGCGATGCGTTGCTTGCAGAATTCCCGAAATGCGGCGGCTTCATCCTCAGCCGCATTGGGTTTTAGGACGACTACCGCCAGGATTGTTTCGCCCCATTCCTCGTGGGGTACGCCAATCACGGCAGCCTCCAGAATGTCAGGATGCCCCATGAGGGTATCTTCTACTTCCACCGAATACACGTTTTCACCGCCAGTTATGATCATGTCTTTGGCGCGGTCAACCATGTAGACATAATGGTCTTCATCTATCGTGGCCAAGTCCTTTGTCCAGTACCAACCGTCAATCAGCGCTGCGGCGGTTTCTTCCGGCTTGTTCCAGTACCCCTGCATGATGTTGTCCCCATAGGCGATTATTTCGCCGACTTCACCGGGTCGGACATCTTTGCCTTCCTTGTCCACAACCCTTACCTCGACCCCAATGATCTGGCGACCGGCCGCCTTGAGGAGATGTTGCATGCTTTCATCGGAAAGTCCCTGTTTATGGTCTTCAGGCAGAAGTATCGTGAGAATAGGACTGGCCTCCGTCATCCCGTAGAGCTGTACGAAATCGCAGTTGAATACCTCTTTCGCGTTTCGAAGCAAATTGGGCGATATCGGCGAAGCGCCGTAAAAAATATACTGAAGGCTTGAAAGATCAAAGTTTTTGATATCAGGCTGGTTAACCAGCATGTTGACCATCGTCGGTACAAACAGGGAGCATGTCGGCTTGTATCGTTCAATGGCTTTAAGAACTGCATTGGGCTCGAAAGCTTTTACCAGCACATGCCCTCCCCCTGCTAGGGTAATCGCAAAATTGACTGCACCGTCGGCAAGGTGAAACATGGGAGCGGAGTGCAGGGCCAATTGATCGCTTCCCAGTCTCATAGCCGCTACCAAGTGAAAAGCATTGCTGATTATGTTTTTATGCGTCAGCATGACACCCTTGGCCAGCCCCGTTGTACCGCCTGTGTAGTAAATTCCGAAAAGATCGTTTTCATTTTTTTCCGGGCATTCATATGGTTCCGCTTCAAGCAGGCTGTCATATGGAATGGCGCCCCCGAATGGTTGCTCCTGACCAGTATAAATAAAATGATTGACCTCCGGAATCTGGTCTTTTATATGCGAAATAGTTTCATAAAACTCAGGATCCATAATTACAACTTCTGCTTTTGAATCGTTTATTTGATAGGCCACCTCAGGACCTGCAAGACGATAATTCAGCGGCACATTGACGTAGCCACCGGCTGATAATCCGTAATATAAATCATACCATCTAAAACCATTAAACATGATGGGTGCAATTCGTGCCCCTTTTTTTAACCCCAACTTCTTCAAACCACCGGCAAAGCGAAAAGCGCGTTCATATGCTTCCGCGAAAGTAAACATCACATCGCCGTCGTATATGAACGGCTTGGAAGGAGTGAGTTTATTCCAATGTTTTAGTTGTCCTAACAAATTTTGCATGGCAGCCCCCTTATAAGTTTATTTTAGGTTCTTCAGGATGAAGCATACTTATAATTGAAAAATAGCTGAATCAAATTGACACACCTATTATAAAATGTGGACATACGTGCTTCTTTCTTAAAGGCGACCAAAACTAAAAAGGAAGGAAACCCTTCAGAAACAGGCTTACGGGGTCAGAAACCACCTGTTTTTTGCAAGTCTTTCATGAAGCATAGAAGCAGTACCTCCTTGAGTCTGGGATATAAAAACTATTTGTTAATAAGCTTCTGAATAATGGATTTATGCTCCCTGGACTGAAGCATTACCGCCTGATGGGACCCTTCCCATTCCAGCGTCTGGGAAAGAGTCATATCCCAGCTTGCATCCAGGCCTTCCTTGATCAGGGAAAGAGCTTCAGGCTCTTTTTCAGACAGCCTTTCAGCAAGGCCCAGAACTTCTTTGTCAAGCCCCCCTTCTGGAACAGACTTAAAAATAAGGCCTATCTCCTCTGCCCTCCGGCCGGAGCATTCATCGCCAAGCATTGCCAGCTCCCTGGCCTTTGCCATGCCCACCAGCCGCGGGAGAAAATAAATACCGCCCCCATCAATAACAGCATTGATATTTACAAACACCTCGCAGAAACGTGCATTTTCTTCTGCAGCAACAAAATCGCAGGCCAGGGCAAGGTTAGCCCCGAATCCGTAAGCTACTCCCCTGACTTTGGCCACAATCGGCTGAGGCACCTCGCGCATCCGCATTATCAGTTTCCTCAGATTCCTGAGCATGTTGAGGGTTTCAGGGGCGTATTCCGCCTCTGCAAGCAGCTTAAGGTCCGCACCTGAGGAGAAGTTGCCGCCTGCTCCGGTCAATACAACCACCCTGGTTGTTTCATCTTCTCCTATACTGTCAAAGGCAGCCTTAAGGCGATGAATAACATCTGCATTAATAGCGTTCATAATCCTTGGGCGGTTTATTTCAAGCGTGCAGACATCACCCTTTTTTTCTACCAGCAAAACTTCATCCTTCATTGTTGCTCCTTTGTCAGGCAATCTCCGCTTCTGCATTGCCCAAAATTACTCTTCCTTCCCGGTTGGTTGTACGGATTATGTAGCGCCCCTCTTGCTCTGTCTTCCAGCCCTCTGTAATAAGCTCCTCCCCCGGATAGACGACGTTCATGAACCTGGCGCCGAAAGATTTGAGGTGTGCTGGGTCGTTGCCGCAGAGGTTGTGCACTATGGCTCTTCCCGCAAAACCGAAGCTGCAGAGCCCATGGAGAATCGGACGGTCAAAGCCGGCCTTTTTGGCGAATTCAGGTTCAATATGAAGCGGGTTTTTGTCTCCGCTCAGCCGATATAGAGCTGCCTGGTCCTTTGATGTGGCGTATTCAGCCCTGAAATCAGGCTCTTTTCCTTCGGGCGGATTAATCGGCTCAGTTTTAGGCCCTCTTTCACCTCCAAAGTTCCCTGCGCTCCTGTCAACAAGAACCGTCTTGTTCTCAAAAAGCAGGCTCCCCTGTTCATCCCTGGTCTCAATTGTTATGTTTAATACAGCCCCCTTGTCGCCCTTGTCATAGACTGAATCAATAACCGACGCCGTGTAAACGGTCCCCCTGGCAGGGATAGGCTGGTGGAGGATAATCTTCTGCTCGCCATGAAGGAGTGCGAACAGGTTGATCTCAGCCTTCTGCATGGATGTCATAAACGCAGGCATGAAAGGAATTACGGCAAATGTAGGAAATACTTTAAGGTTTTTTTCGTAAACAAAATCCAACTCGTCAACTCCGGCGCCTATTCCCAAGGCATACAGGATAACCGTGTCTTCATTGTAGGTAAAAGGGACTGCCTCGGTCTTTTTCCCGATCATATCCAGGTTAATTCCCATTAAACCCCTCCCTCTTGTCTTTTTTGGGGCCGGAAATGAGTATTTCCGGCCCAACGGTGTGTTTCTGTCAGGAGAATCAAAATTAGGTTAAGCGGAAATTCCGCCGCCGCATATAAGCACCTGGCCTGATACGTAGTCTGAAAGCGGTGATGCAAAAAAGAGGATCGAGTTTGCTGCTTCTTCAGAAGTGCCTGCACGGCCCATGGGTATAGCCATTTTAAACATCTCCCTCTGCTGGGAAGGTATACCCACAGCCACCTTCTCCCTGCCTGCATTTATTTCAAGCCCTTTCTCCTTTTCCTGGGTAAGGCGGGTCTCAATAAAGCCGAATGCGACACAGTTTGATTGCACATTGTATCTTGCCCACTCCTTGCTTATTGTTTTTGTAAGTCCAACTATTCCTGCTTTTGCAGAAGAATAATTGGCCTGCCCCAAGTTGCCTCCAATACCAGCGATTGAAGAAACATTGACAATCTTTCTTGCTATGGGTTTTCCGTTCTGTTCCATCTCCTGCTTGGCTGCATCACAGTAATGAGGCTTGGCTGCACGAATGATTCGAAAAGGGGCTTTGAGATGTATATCCAGTATTTTGTCCCACTGTTCTTCGGTCATTTTGTGAATCATGCTGTCCCAGGTAAATCCGGCGTTGTTCACAATAATATGAAGGCCGCTCCAAGTATCGATTGCCTTTTGAACAATTCCCATTGCAAAATCTGAAGCTGTAACATCTCCAACGTAGGCCACTGCATCACCGCCAACTTGGTTTATATATCCCACGGTATCGTCTACGGGCTCGGGGTCGATATCGCTGACCACAACCTTTGCGCCTTCCCGAGCAAAAGCTAATGCCGCAGCCCGTCCTATACCCCTTCCTGACCCCGTAATAATCGCTACTCTGTCTTTGAGCATTTTTTCCATTTAATCCATTCCTCCAAATATTTTTAAAATTTAACGTCAATTTGCTTTGTTTTCTATGGACTTGAACATCAATTTGATGATTCCCAAATGACCTCTTTGTTATTCTCTTCCCACGATAGCTATGGCAGCAACATTTCTCGCAGGCGTGCCACCGAGATTGTGCGTAAGCCCGTATTTCAACCGTTTGACCCTTCTTTCCGCCGGCACCCTTTCCAGGAGCTGTTCATACATGGCATACACCATGCGGAGCCCGGACGCCCCGATTGGATGCCCGAAGCATTTCAAACCGCCGTCTATCTGGCAGGGAACATGGCCGTCCAGATCGAAAAATCCGTTCATCACGTCTTCATAAGCCCCACCCTTGGGGGAGATATGCAGATCTTCCATGGTGACAAACTCGGTAATAGAAAAACAGTCATGGACGTCCATCATGCTGATTTCTTCACGGGGGTTTTTGATTCCGGCCTCTTCATAGGCTTTTGTGGCAGCCCGGCGCGTGGTGACGAAATGAGCACCGTCCCAATTCGTATACGCCTCTTCTTCTCCTGAACTGACCGCGATTTGAAGCGCTTTCACAGTGACAAGGCCTTGATTCTGTTTAACTTTCCTGGCAATTTCGGGCGTGGTTACGATGGCTGCGGCAGAGCCGTCACTGACACCGCAGCAATCAAAAAGGCCCAGTGGATAAGCGATCATGGGGGCGGCCTTGATCTGGTCCGCCGAAACCGCCCGGCGCAGATGGGCCTTGGGGTTTAATGCCCCGTTGGCATGGCTTTTTTCAGACACATGGGCAATGGCTTCCTTGATTTTATCCATGGACATGTCGTACTTTGCGGCATAAGCGGTTGCCAGCTGGGCAAAGAGGCCCGGAGCCGTAGCATTGGATCCGCGCAGAAACATTTCCGTTCCAAACGAGGCGCCCCCGGGCAGCCCGCCGTAACCGGTGTCTTTGAGTTTTTCAACGCCCAGCGCCAGCACGATGTCGTAGGCCCCTGCGGCGACCGCATAACAGGCCGCCCGCAGGGCTTCGGTGGCCGTGGCGCAATAATTCTCGGTGCGGGTGACTGGAATATACGGCAGATGCAGGGTCTCCCCCAGGGGATTGCCTCCCTTGCCCACGTTGATCTCGTCAATGTGGGTGCCGAAATAAGCGGCCTGAATGTCCTTTTTTTCAATTCCCGCATCTTCGATGCATTCGGTAAAGGATTCCAGAATCAACTCCTCGGCGCTACAGTCCCACCGTTCACCGAATTTCGAACATCCCATTCCCAGTATGGCAACTTTATCCTTGATTCCGTCAGCCATTATTATTCCTCCTTTTGAATCGGCACGGCTTTCCAGAAATAGCCGGCAATATCTCTTTTTTGATCCCGGTATTTTCTCCGAAAGCTCATTTCAACGCTCATCCCGGTTGAAAGACTCTCCAGGTCGCAATCCGTGAAATCAAACATGTATTTTCCGCCCTGTTCAAAGACGATCTGGCCATAAATCGCTGGCGGATTCAGCGAAGCCGCCAGGTTATCGCCCGTGAAACTGGCGATCGTGCCCCTCTTGTCTGAAAAACAATACGGCTCCATTTCACCGGTGGCGTTGCATGCCGGGTTTACGCATACTCTTTGGGTGGGGTACTGGACCGTGCCGCATTTTTTGCATTTGGTCCCCCACAGGCCCAGTATCTCTCTTCTTTTCCTCCAGAGTTGAGACCATCGGGTCCACGCGTCCTCTTCGGCCCGGAGCCCGGCATCCGCTGGCAGATTATCCCGCCAGACCAAGTACTTCGTGTAATTGTCAAGATCCGCCCGTTTTGCCAGACTCCCGCTCAGGCCATATCGCTGCGGAAGCTTCCGGATATTCTCCGTTACTTCAAAAACCATCGCATCACACCCCGAGCCAAAGCTGATAACAAGGATCTTATCGCCCGGACTGGCATTCTCCAAAGCCCCCACCAGCATGAGAAGTGCCTGGGGGCATCCGGTATCGCCAACCTGTTCCTGCAGGTTGTCCTGGACGGCCTCTGGGGTAATGGCCAGCTTCTTGTTCAATCCTTTTCGGGCGGCTCCATAGTGGCAGGGATAAACCACTTTCGAAAAGTCCGATATCTTGAGCTCGGTTTTTTCAAGCAGCCCGGTGACGGCTTCAGGCAGAATCTCCATGAACCCTAAATCCCGAATCCATCGATCTTCCCACTGCCGGTCGAATTTGGCGAATTCGCCCCGGAAATGGTCGACAAAGTCATAGGTAACCGAATATGAATCCTTGAACTCCGCGATCACGTTGTCCCGGCCGACCAGAAACGAAGCGCCCGCATCCCCGAAAATCATTTCCTGGGGGGAAGCAGGTTTGCCCAGCCGGCTGTCTGCGGCTGTAACCACGATGTTGTTTGCCCGCCCGGATTCCACACTTTCAAGTGCCGAAAGAAGGGCCGTGGTTCCCGACTTGATGCCCCCGGAGAAATCGGCTGCCCGAATCTGGTCCTTCACCCCCAAGGCTGCAGTGACGATTCCGGCGTTCAGGCGCTCCTTGTAGGGCATGGTCGTGGACGCAAAATAAATGCCTTGCACGGAAGACCGATCCATGCCGCGCAGTGCATCGGTTCCGGCCGCCACGGCCATTGTAATAGAATCTTCGTCAAAGTTGGCTACGGATTTCTCCCCTTTTGCATTGGCGATGTTTGCCGGGTTCATCCACCCCATGGCCTGGTATATCAAGCCGCGGTTCAACCTATATCGCGGCACGTAACCGCCATATGAACAAATGCCTGCCATAATGCACCTCCATGTCTCTATTTATAATCTGAGAGTTAGACAAACAAACCAGACTTGTTGGGACATCCCTAAGGGTACTTTAGCCGTTTCTGACTTTAACAAGGAATTCAATCAAAGATTCATGGCCTTAGCAATAATCCCTTTCATAATCTCGTTGGTGCCTGCAAAAATTGACATAATACGCGAATCCCTCCATTTTCGGGATATCGGGCAATCTTCCTCGCCCCCGAAAGAGCCAATTAAATCCATGCATTGCCCGGCAATATGATGGACCATTTGTGAGGTCTTATATTTAGCCATCGAAGTTTCCATAACCACGTCCTCTTGGCTAATGTGATCCAGTACAATTTGTTCGACAAACGCCCTGGACATTTTAATCTCCGTGGCCATTTCCGCCAACGCAAACTGAACCGACTGGTCCCGGGAAAGAGCCTTACCCAAGGGATGAGTATTTTTGCAATAATCTATAGTATAGTTTAAGGTGTATTCGGCTATCGCTAATGCCCAAAGCGAACAAACCAAGCGTTCCTGCTGAAGCTTTTGCATGAGCATAATGAAGCCCGCGCCCTTTTCTCCCAGACGGTTTTCATGAGGGATCCGGCAGTTCGTGAAAAAAAGCTCTGCCGTGTCTTGGCTGTGCATTCCCATTTTATCCAACTTGTTTCCTTTTTTAAATCCAGGTGTCCCCTCTTCAACTAGGTATAGGGAAATGGCTTTATGCGGATTATCCACTTCCGGATTTCTGGCTGCCAGGATCACCAAATCGCAGTTAATTCCATTCGAAATAAATGTCTTGGCTCCATTAATGACTACCTCTCCCCGTTCTTCCTCTGCAGTACATACCATAGAAGCCAGATCGCTTCCGGCTCCTGGCTCTGTCATGGCGACTGCGGTAATCGTCTGGCCGGAGATGCAACCGGGAAGATACTTCTGTTTTTGCTTTTCAGACCCGTAGGCTTCGATATAAGGCACTACTATATCGCTGTGCAGTAAAGATAATAGGCCAGTCTGGTTCGTTTTAGCCATTTCTTCAGTGCATATAACCGAATAAAGAAAATCCCCGCCCATGCCCCCGTATGTACTTGAAACACAAGGGCATAGAAAACCTTCCCGTCCCATTTTCTCCCAGGCTTCTCGGGGCACTTGATGATCCGCTTCCCACCTGTCTGCATTCGGAGTGACCTCCCGAGCAATAAAATCTTTAAGCCGCTCTCGATAATCCTTGTGGGTTTGGGTGTATGGTAAAATATCCATAGCTCACATTCCTAGTTAGTTATTGGCGATACTTAGCATTACCAAGGATCTCTCTATTGACAATATCTTTTAAAAATCCCGTATTGCCGCAGAAAAGTTCCATGGCTTTGGCATCCCGATAAAACCGCTCAAGCCCATACTCTCGCATATACCCATACCCTCCAAGCATCTGGATGGCCTCATTGGTAACCTCTATCGCGGTCTGACAAGCGCACAGTTTTGCCATAGCCCCAACCGCCAATCTGTTTTTCCCATGATCAAAGTCGGTTGCAGTCTTGTAGACAAAAGCGGAGGCCTCTTCAATTCGGCTTGCCATGCGGGCTATTTTATGCTGCGTGACTTGGAATTTTGCTATGACTCGCCCGAATTGTTCACGCTTTTTGACATAGTCTATAGCTTTTGAAAACGCCCCTTTAGCGGTCCCCAGCGCCAGTGATGCAATCAGAATCCAAGCCTCATTATAGAAGCTATAGACTTGGGATAAACCTTGCCCCCTTCTGCCAATCAGGTTTTCATAGGGTACCCGCACTGATTCAAAACGCAAATCCGCAGTGGTCGACATACGCATTCCTAATTTATTTCGTATGTTTTCAACCTTCAGCCCTTGACGGTCGGCTTCCACCAAAATAAGACTTTTGGGCTTTGGAGGCCTCGCTTCTGGATCGGTTTGGCAAAGCACGCAGTAAAACCCAGCCGTGCTGCCGTTTAATATTTGGTTCTTGCTGCCGTTTATAACCCATCCACCGTCTTCTGCTTTTGCAGAGGTGGTAATATCGGCCAAATCAAAGCCCGCCATTTTTTCCGTAAAAGCAGCCCCAGCAAGGGCCTCGCCCTTAGTCACCATAGGGAGCCATCTTGTTTTTAGGTTCTCGGAACCGAATCTAAGTATACATTCAGCCGAAAAACCGGAGAGCATTAGTGCAATCCCAACGCTAGATTCTCTTCTGCAAAATTCTTCAGCTAGTAGAATATTCTCGAATAGGCCTAAGCCCCCCCCGTTGTATTTTTCATGATAATGTACCCCGATAAACCCTAAATCCGCAGCCTTTTTCCGAATCTTTTCTGGGAATTTGCCCATTTTCTCTTCTTCAAGTACAAGGTCTCCATCAAATTCCCCTTTGGCAAACTCCCTTGCAGCCTTTTGGATTTCTTTTTGCGATTTATCGAGTTGAAAGTTCATCTGTACCTCTCTGGCACCATGCAAGTAAAACTTACTTACATGGAGGATTGAAAATCTTGTCCTGCAAAAGCACCGTTATATTCATCATTATTATTTAATGATTTTATTTCGCTATTTCTAATCTTCGAAATCGCCGATGGCATGGTCGATTTAAATTTAAATTAAAAAATCCCCAAGGCGTATTCTATAGAATTCATTTTGGAAAGGAAACGTTGGTTTATATAAAAATCTATTAATTTTCTTCTTTTCGCCTTAACACTCCGTTAAGTATAATTTCGTATACTTCATTAGCAAGAGATTCAGAATCAATGTCATATCCGAAAACTATACTTGGCAGGAAAGAATGCTCTAAGCCTCCAATAATAGACTGCATAAGTCGCGAAGGGGTTATATCGTTTCTTATCAAGCCAGCCTCGATTCCCTCTTCTATGATCTTTGTGATAGCATTTGCATAAATCCTGATTATTTGATATGGTTCGCTTTCATAGTACCCTGGGTAATTTCGAACTTCTATAAGAAGGATTTTGGCAAAAACCAAATCATTGTTATAGAAGTATAAAGTGTTCCGCATAATCATCTTTAGCCGATCAAGAGGCCCGTGAATATCTTCTAAATCCTTTTTCATTTTTAAAAGAAATTTTTTTAGATATTCTGCTAAGACATGATGAAGCAGTCCTCTTTTGTCTTTAAAATAGCGATAAATAAGAGACTCGTTAGCTTTTGCAGCCTTGGCAACTTCAGCGGTGGTAATGGAATTAAAGTCCTTTTCCTTGAGCAGCAGTTTTAATGCCTCGCTGAGTCTTCCGGCAGACTTGGATAGGGGGCTATATTTCAAATACTCTTGGGGAATCAAAGACGAGTTCTTAGTGTTATAATACATTATCAGCAGTTTTAATCCTATCGATGTAAGTAAGCGTTACTTACATCGGAACATAAAACACACCTCCTTGTCAAGAAAAAAATAAATGCAGTACTCGAGTGCGTGAGAGTTTTAACCTGTACAAATTATAGCATTGAACATCCATGCACTTTAAGCACGCGCACTACGGCTATTCCCAGCCAGTAATGCTAAACTCGAGCCAAAGAGGATTGCCACAATCAAGGTGCAAATTCCAGAACGAATCTCTTTTATAACTTTGCATTTAATAATTCACCCCCGTAGAGTATTATCGGGACATAGTGCCGTAGGAACTCTCATCCGAACGGATCGCCCTTCCAGCCGAATGAAATAGCCCCCAAGCGTTTACGCACCAAAAACAAAACAAGCTCCGCCCAAATTCTTGTCAGCCTGGGGGGAGCTTGTTTTGTTAACCTTTTCCTCTCCGATTTAATTGAATCTATTGAGCGTCCACATGTCAAATATTATCTCGGCGGTTGTAGGGATACGAAATCAAAAACACTCGGATTTTCAAGAGACACGAAAAAAATTACCCAATATTCTCCCAGTTGGCAGTCCCCCCATCATAATCATAGGTGTCATCTCCGTCTGTATCCGCCTCTATATGGTATGAAGTGTTTGAAATCACGGTAAGGCGTGCCTTGGTATTATCTTTTCCAGTAACCACCAACACCCCTCGTTCTGGATTATTCTCATAGTCATAAACCCTAAAGAGGGTTGGGGTGCTGATTTCCACATACCCATGGTTTGGATCATAAAATCTGCCTGAAACGCCAATTTCTATGTAGTCATAACCCTCAGAGATGGTCATTTCATAGTTGTGGGCATAATAAACGTCCCCGGAGCTATTGTCCTTTATCAACATATCCATACTGACGGTCACCGGTGAAACGGTTGCACCGACTGATATGTCTCCTGACATCGTAATAGAGTCGCCCTCAAGATTCCCATTCAAATTATTAAAGGATAAATTGAAGGTTAATAATTCTTCAGTTTGAAGATCGAGTTGCCCGGAAAAGCTGGCGCTACCGTTTAATGTGACATCCAGATCACAATAACTGGAAAATTCTATACTGCCATCGAACTCTCCGGTTTGCTCATCAACATTGATGTTATAAGATGCACCGCCTCCACAATCACCGGAAAAACTTCCGCTCTCTGTAACAGTGGCGCCTTGAACGGATTCATAATCTCTGGAATCCTGATTCACTTGACGCAGGGAATCTTCCAGCACTTTGGATATCTGATATAAACGCAGGCTTCCATCAGAACTGCCTTCTTCGGTCTGGACGCCTCCAACGCTGGTCGAGCCTAACCCTACTACACCCCCTGTATAAGCTCCCGTGGCCATTGTTTCAGCATTATCTTCATTTATTTCAGCCTCTGTCTCTACACCGGTGTAAGATAGATTGGACGAACCGCTATCATTGCCGTCGCCGCCACTTCCACCCCCTGTAGCTACAATAACTATTAATCCAAAGATAATTGCAGTGGCTAAGCAAAGGTAACGCACCAATTTAAAAAAATTTTTTCTGCTGTCATTTTTCATAAACTTCTCCCCCTTTATTTTTTTAAATTACCCATGCTCCAAGCTTATTTTCCTTGGAAAACCAGCTCGGGTTTTCATCAGAACAAAATAGGCCGCACCTGCCCCCAGCAATATAGCGGCCATGTCCAATAAATCGAAAGTTCCTACCCGGAAATACCCCGAACTGGCCTCCAAAATTGGAATACCAGCAAACCAACCAGGTATTAATTTAACGGCCAAATCACTATATTTTTGCCCCAGCTCAAATGTCCAGTCCACAATCAACCAGCTTAAACAAACGGTAAGGTAATCCCTTTTCCCGCATGCGATTATTCCCGCTGTTATCAATATGAAGGAAAATACATGGGCAAAAGCAGGAAGGAGGTTGCCCAAGAATCCAAAAAGATTCGGAAGAGTGCTGTGGAGACTTATTTCAATTTTACTAAAATACAGGAAATATGTCTGATCAGGAGGACGATCTACAAGATAAACCAATGACCCAAGAAGGAGCGTCGTTGCACCAATCAAGATCTGAGTTTTGTTCATATCATTAGACGGAAAAGAACTCATCACAGGACACGAATAAGGAAGAGATGTGGCTTTTTTGGTTAAAACGAACTTATCATACACATACTTCTGTCCCATCTACATGGTAAATTCCGAAAAGCGGAATATAATTGCTTGAATTTTATTGATGCGATTTTTGTTTGAGTTAGGTTGAAATCGATAACAACAGCAAAAACTCAAAAAAGCTATTATATTCGGCTCATACAGCGTATAGAGTTTTATGTCGTTGGGGCACCAGTGTCATACATAAAAAAAAGCCGAACCACCACTAATAAATGGCAGCCCGGCTATCTTTTAACCGAATCAACAAAAACCGTTACCGAAAAGATCCGTGACTTTCCGTCCCAATCTCACGATTGGTTTGGCTTTATCATGTTTTTACAATGCATTAACCGGAACTCAAAGTCAAATAATTTCCTGAAATTTTCAGACAAAGAATTCGGGCTTCAAAAATGCAGAATACGGCTATTGGATGACACAAGTGCGGCCATTTGAGCACTGAAGCATACCGATTTCATGTTGGAAAACCGGGGCCCAAACTGCTGCCCCGGCTCCATGGTAATCAGCTGAAAATATTCTCTACCCAGCGGCTGGCTTCGGTGTCACTGACTTTTCCAAGATACCGTTGAGTGGTTGAAAGGTTTGCGTGCCGGAGAATGACCTTGCTGACGATTTCAATGGGCGCACCGGCTCTGCTGGCATAGGTTGCAGCATGGCGCCTGAGATCATGGGGACTGATTTCAAGGTCAATTTTTCTGCCGGCCCTTTTAACAATCTGCCTGGCGCCGGTATAGCCGATAGGGAAAATCCTTTCTTCCGATGCCGTGTTCTTTGACCGGATATATTCCCTGAGCCGGGCTGCCACCTTCTTGGGGATATAAACGACCTCGTTTTGCCGGCCGCTTTTAGGGCTGACCAGAAACAATTTGCAGTCATCCACGTCCACCATCCGGAGCTTCAGGACTTCTCCGATGCGCATGCCACCCCTGGCCATCAGTTCGAGCATCAAGCGGTCCCTGGGGTTATCGGTTCTGAAAATGATCTCGTCAACAGCATCCTTTTCCAGGATGATCCACTGACGGCCCTTGGCAACTCGAAATGTCTTTTTCAAAACCGCAGTGTCGCAGGGATTGACAAAAGATGGGTCAGAGGTGTTCTTGATAAAATTGAAAAGTGTTTTTAGCAGGGTGTACTTGAAGCGCTTGGTGGATTGTTTCTGATCCTCGGTATCCTGGGTCAAAAACTGGAAGATGTGATCTGAAGTGATGGAGGCAAGCTCCAGCCCTTCGAAATGGGAATTCATTCTATCCAGGAAAAGCTTGTAATTCTTGACCGTATTTTTTTCCCGAGTTCATTTTCTGATACTCCATAAAATTGGTAACGGCTTGTGAGAGCAACATGATGACCTCCTTTGCTTTTAAAGGTTTGTTTTTGGCTTATGACAGCCTCTTTAAAAAAATAACATGCCAGAACAATTGTGCAAATTTTAAGATGCCCAGGAATATTCCATTCCGTGGCAAGTAGTGCTTTCAGATAGGATGGCTGTAAACATCACTTAAAACAAGCGGCAAGTGTCAGATTTGATTGGAGCTAAGCCATATGATCTTGAAAATTTACTATTGCACGCTGTGGGCCTCCAGAAACATAGCCTTTTCAAGAGAAGTGAAGAAATCTTGATAGGGTTTGGGATC
>JAIPDT010000053.1 GCA_021737545.1 Desulfobacteraceae bacterium | reverse complement strand
GTCAATTTTTAGATGGCAAAGTAAAAAGTTCAAGATCAAGGCGCGCAAATATCGAGGAATGCAGCGTACTTAATCGTACGTGAAATTCCGCAGATATGCAGCGCAACGCAGATATTGGACTTTTTACGAAGCCATCAAACATAATGATTGAAAAAAGCTTTGCTCACTCTTGCGGGATCATCGGTCATGACCACATCAGCCCCTGCCTCTATGGCTGAAAAGACTTGCCCGGAAGTATTGCAGGAATAAACCGCTATATGCAAACCCCTTTCGTGACACAATCCGGCAAAATCCCGGGTAAATTTACGTCTCGGCAGGCAGTATCCCCAGAGATCTTCAAAAACCGGTAATTTTTTCCTGTTTGGGTACACGGGTTTTTTGATATTTAAGATATGTTTTAACTGCGGTGACATCTCCTGTGACTTTGCAATCATTTCCCCATCAAATCCGAGAATAAATATTTCATCCTGCAGGTGACGCGATACATGCAGATCTATCAGCCGCGCTGCCTCCCTGCAAAGCCGATCCAGGTATGCATCAGGGCTCTGCCCCCCGCATTCTGATTTCAGCTCTATCATCAAAATCCCTCTTCCTGAGTATCTTTGCAAAAGGGACTCCAGGGTCATCAGTTGCTGACCCCGGAATTTTTCAGAATACCACCCGCCGAAGTCAATCTCCAGGAGTTCGGCTGCCTCTCTGTCTGCAACAGCACATCTTTGGCCGGTTATCCGCCGAAGGGTCTCGTCATGAAAAACCACCGGCACACCGTCTGCGGTCATCTGAACGTCAAGCTCTACTCCATCGACCGCATAAGAAAATGCCAGTTCAAAAGCGGCCTCAACATTTTCAGGGGCTTCTGCCATCGCCCCCCTATGGGCGATCAGCCAGGGTAAAGGACGCATTTTTTTCTCCGCCCCCCGATTTATTCATGCATTATAAGCCCTGCGGGCAGGGATTCGCCGAACATGGCGGATTCTTCTTCTCTTTCAACCGGCACCACGGTATTTAACACCCTGGTTTCTTTTTCCATGCCGCGGCTTTCCATCCATTCAATAATTTTGCCGACCAGATTTTCATCCAGGTCTCTTGCCCTGTCCCCTGTTTTTCTGCACATCCTGGCAAGTGCTGCGGCCACGGCACCCGGATTCTTCCAGTCCGGTTCCATTAGAAATTCCGCCCACTGCGCCGTCTTGTCAGCAGAAACCACCCTGTCCACAGGTCCGTAGAGCGGTTCCCTGGCCCCGATCCTTGACAAAGCCCAAAATTGCTGAGGCTTGGATTTTTTCGGGGTGATCTCCGAAATCAGGGCGTCGCCCCACACCGCCTTTTCATTTGCTGCCAGGCGTTCCATGTTGGCAACCGCCATCCACATCTCCAGGCGCTGCTGGGGAGGGATCTTGATCTTTGTCCCTTTTTTCGGCATCAACAGGGAGCGGATATCCTGTGCGAACTGGCGCTGCTGGCCGGCTGTGAGCCCGCCTGCCACACGCCGCCACAGAATCCACCACTCGTTTACCGCCTGCTGATCCTTCCTGAAAATCACCCCGGTTTTGTATATTTTCCATAACGTCTTTATTCGTTGATTGTCAAAACCGTCACCGAATCCGGGTCGCAGGCAAAAGCCCGTGAGATTCAGCCACCTGATTTCATGCTGCGGGGTGTGTTTTCGATTTTCCATGCCTTCGAGCAGTGCGTCCGCGATGCTTCTTAACACGGAAAGGGGCCAGTCATCGCGGGATCTGCCTACAATGTCGGAAACGGTCCGGACAAGACCGGCGAGCGTCTCTTTTGCGGAATTGTTTGAAAAAGCCCGGCTCACAGCTACAACGACCTCATTGACGACTCCGGAGTCAAATACTTCTTTTTCGCTTATTCCGGCCTGATGCTGCATCTGTCTTAACTGGAACCGAAGCTGCCACCTGTGATCAGTGGAAAGGGATCTGCACCAGAGTGCAAGCACGCCGGTTTCGGTATATTCGGCCTCCACCCGGATCGGTATGGCCGCCTGCGCCCCCTTGCGCCCGAACTGGATCACTGTCTGCAGCGGCGGCATGCGCGTCATGCTTTTATCCACGGTTACCATGTCCCCTGTTCTGTCGCCGGAACGATAGCTTGAACTAAACAGGTCAAAACTTACCGGCCTGTTGGCAATGACCTCGAATTTTCTTTCAGCAAGGGCAATCCTGGTCCCTTCGTCCATACCCCGTTCCACCACGCAGACCGCCTGCTGAGCATTCTCCTGCGGGTCAGGACTCTCAATGCCCAGATAATAGGCTCGAGGACTGCCGCTTCCCACTCCCACACCCCTGCCGAGCTTTACCAACCCGTAGTAGGAAGCTCCCATAGCCACGGCAATATCGAGATTCCTGTTTTCAAGGACTCTGGGACGGTTTTCCCCGGTTTGGCCGAACCATTGCCTTATAGCCTTACGAACCCGTTCCTGTACAACCCGTGCCTTTAGACTTCCGCCGTTAAACAGAATAAGATCGGGAAACGGAGTTCTTGAACCGAGATAATTCTCCGTCTCCATAGCGTGTCGTTCCAGAAATTTTCCTATATGCCGCGTAATTGCGGTGTCAGGTTCATACGGGAGTCCGGATTCTGTGACACCTCCGGCCGGGGGCTGGACCCGGTTTTCCTTCTGCCTGTCAACAAGAGGGAAAAATTCTTCCAGCACTATCTGCTCAAGGGTTGCTCTTTCGATTTCCGCTGTCAGGGTGCCGCCTATAAGACGGCTGCCCTCTCCCATCATGGTGATGGTTTCGCGCTCTTTTCCCTGGTTTAAAATGTTTTCCTTGGCTTGGCGGCACAGATGACACAGGGTTTTCCACCTGTCTGCCGTCAGGTTTGCGCTTGGTCCGAGCTGTTTTTCCACATGGCGGGCAATGGCCTGGTCAATATTGTCTCCGCCCAGAATCAGATGGTCGCCGACCGCGATTCTTTCAAACCTGGGGCTCCCTTCTGTTTCGCGCAGTGTGATCAGGGTAAAATCAGTGGTCCCTCCGCCCACGTCGCAGACAAGCACCAGATCCCCCGGGAATATATGCTCTTTCCAGTCGTTTTCATGTCTGATCAGCCAGCTGTAAAATGCAGCAAGAGGCTCCTCGAGCAGCATTACCTCCTGCAGCCCCGCCTTTTTTGCAGCTTCCAGCGTCAAATCCCGTGCAACTTCATCAAATGAGGCCGGCACAGTGATAATCAGGTATTGGTTTTCCATGTAGAGGTCTTCATCGGACTGTGCATGGTTCCAGGCATTGCGGATATGGGACAGATAGGAAGCTGTGGCTTCCACGGGCGAAACCCCGGGCACTTTATCGCCCGCCCCCCAGGGCAGGATGCGCGCGCGCCGGTCGGCCCGGCTGTGGCAAAGCCAGCTCTTGGCTGAAGACACCAGCCTGGCCGGCACCTTTGACCCGTGGTCTCTGGCAAATGTCCCCACAACACGGAAAGGCGGGTCTTTATTGTCCCAGGGCAGCCCGAGTGCTTCCGGATCCACATCGTATTTGCCGGGAAGGTAGCAAAACGACGGCAGCACAGACATTTGCCCGACCTCGCCGGCTCCTGTGAGCTGAGGGATTTCAAAAAGAGTGATCCCCTTGTCTTTTCCGGTCCCGGAGCTTAGGTCCACAAAAGAGAGCGCGGAGTTGGTGGTTCCAAGATCGATTCCTATGATATAAACCGGTTCATTCACGACTATGACCTGAAAAATTAATGATTTTTACGATACTTCGACTTCCGCGGAAGCGATTATACCGGGATCTCCGGTCTCGGAGAGCACCGGCAGCTCCAGTTTTTTAGCCCTCCACCCCGGGTGCCTTAAAATCCCTGTAAAAGGGGGCTCTCCCGTAACGTTTCCGGTAAGCTTTATCGACGAAGGATCAAAATCAGAATCAATTGTTACTTCCTGACCTTCGGTTTTATCGATTATTCCCTGGGGGGCCAGGTATTTTTCCACGGTTTTGGCACAATTTTCGTGAACGCTTCGCACCGCCGCGCCGATCTGTGCATCGCTGTAGGCGCTCAAGTCCTCTTTTAAAAAGTCAACCAGGCGCCCCTGGCGCTGGAGAACGGAAAGCAGATGCAGGTAATATCGCTGGTTCTGCTTCTGTATCTCCTTGCGGGACAGTCCCGGCTCCTGCGGTTCCGAGGCTTTTTTCTGCCCCGAAAATGCATTTTTCGTGGAGGTTTCCCGGGCAGACCCGTTTCTGTGCACCAACCGCTTTAAGATGCCGCGGATAACCGCCCATTGAATCAGGGACATGAAAACAAATAAGGCTGCCGTTGCCGGAAAAAACAAGGTCCTTCCCCATTTGCTCAAGGGTTCGGCCAAACCGGGGAAAAAGGCCGCATAAACCGCGGCATCGATAATTGCCAGCAAAACAAGGTTGAGTACAAGCAGCCATAAAAGGCTGCGGCGTGAAAATGCTTTTATAATCCCCATAATCTTAGATCCCTCAAAAATATTACTCCCCTGAAAAAAGTTCGGGTCCGAAAATCATAAAAAAGGTATAATGAATCAGTTACATAACTTGTGTCAAGCCTCTTTTGGATTCGTGTGGACTTTGAGGAACTTACATACGCGGACTTCAGGTATTGTTTTTCCCTTGATGAACGGCTTGCGCAATGATATAGCTTCATTTAAAGAACAATATATGTATTTTTATTCTGCCTATGTCTATAGGCATGGAATAAAATTTCTTTCTTAAACCTTGAGCCTTGCACCTTAAACCTTCTTTACAATAAAAATAAAAAAAGGAGCCATGATATGAAACTCAATTACCACCTAACCGCCATTGTCCTGATTCTTCTCCTGATCCTGCCCGCAGCCGGTTTTTCACAGGAGCGTTTTGATTTAGGTCTCCAGGTTAATAATTCCGCGATTGAAGTTCTTGCAGGCATTGAACTTCCGACCATGCCGGGTCAAATGCGTGTTGACGCTAACGGCCTCTACGAAGACGATGAGTACAAAATGATCGGAGCCTCGTTGACTATCGGGGACACGGTAATCACTCCGGGGCTGACCGGAAGGCTGGGTTTCCGGGGAATTGTGGGAAAATTTGAGCGAACCGGTAAAGACAGCGACCTCTACAGCTCGGCATTTGTTCTGGAAGCCGAATACGATCTATCGTCTGCTTATCTTTCCTATTACATACCGGTAACTCTGCGTGCAGGCGCGAATTTCGGCCCTTCCCCTCTTTGCTTCGGTGACACGGAAAATTACATGGAGCTAACCGCAGGGGTGGAATGGTGGATTATTGAAAATGCCGCACTGATGTTGAACTTCAGGTATATAGACGTGGAATTTAATGATCCGGTCAAATGGGACGAAACCGACAGCGCGGCTTACGGAGGGATCAAACTGCGCTTTTAAACCCGGATTTATTTAGGGGCGGCGGCAATGCATGCTAAGCCGGATTTACCGGCCCGACTATAAAACCTCTTTTTCCACTAATCCAAAGCCGGTTCGAATTCAATCCGGTGCTCGATATCGGCTATCGTCTTTGCGCCGATCCCTTTTACTTTCCTGAGTTGCCCCATCTCTGAAAACGATCCGTTTTCCTGCCGATAATCCACGATCCGTTTGGCGATCACGGGCCCTATTCCTTTTAATTCAGAAAGTTTCTCCACTGATGCAGTATTGACATTTATCTTATCATTTTTATCCGCTGCTCCTGCCTGAAGAGACACACCTGAAACCACTATGAACATCATTACAATAAGAAAAATACGGTTCATTTTTTGCAGTCTTAACATAAAATACCTCTTATTTTTACAGTTAATGTTCAGCTTGCCGCCGCCCGAAACTTAGATAATATTTTTATTAAAAGAGAAAAATGGATTATTTTTATTTATGCTATTATCCCTTTAACTGTCAATAATAATTCTTTTGATATATAAAAATACCACAATTTGCGCTTAAACAGATAATAATATGCGTAGTTTGGTTCCAAACTCCAAAACCGCATACCAGCCCCCTGAGATTCCAGATTATCGTTTACAGACGCAAGACATGCTGGTAGTATTCGTAGTTTATATGTTAAACAAACCGGCGGGATCGTTAACAATGAAATTTGCTGTCATCTCTGACATACATGGAAACGCTGCGGCATTTCGGGAAGTGCTCAAAGATATGGAGAAAACCGAAGTGTCTGGTATCTACTGCCTGGGCGACAATATAGGCTATGGGCCCGAGCCGGAAGAGGCGGTCCGGCTGCTGCGGGAGCGTGACATTCCTTCTGTGATAGGCAATCACGAATTGGCGGTAAAAGAACCAGGCTTTCTGAACTGGTTCAATCCGCTTGCCCGGGTTTCACTTGAAAAAACCATGGGTTTATTATCCGGGCAAACCTTTGACTACATCGAAGGCCTTCCGTTTTGCATAGTCGAACATAACTGCAGGTTTGTGCATGGATTTCCGCCGGATTCGGCTACGGAATACCTGTTTGAGATTGTCCCTGAAAGGCTGCGGCATGCCCTGGATCAACTCGAAGAGCGCATATGTTTTGTGGGTCACACTCACGAACTCATGCTTGTCAGCCAAAACGGAAAGGGTATCACAAAAAGACCCCTTAAAAGGGAGACCGTGCTACTCGACACAAACTGCCGCTACATCGTAAATATAGGCAGCGTGGGCCAGCCCAGGGATGGAAACAACAATGCAAAATACGTCATTTTCGATGACCAGGCATTTGAACTGGAAATCAGATCCGTTTCCTACAACGTCACCGAAACCGTCAACAAGATCTTCCGGGCGGGGCTTCCGGAACAGCATGCCTGGCGCCTTGTATAAAATTCTCCTGCGATTAAGGAGTGACAGTCTCGTAAAAAGTCAATTTTTAGATGGCAAAGTAACAAGTTCAAGATCAAGGCGCGCAAATATTGAGGAATGCAGCGTACTTAATCGTACGTGAAATTCCGAAGATATGCAGCGCAACGCAGATATTGGACTTTTTACGAAGCCATCAGGGAGTTATCTTAAGACGATCTCCCGGATGGATCACGGAATTTCTGTCAAACCCGTTTATTTCCAGCAGGGTTTCGAGCTTGATGCCATTGTCTTTTGCAATGGAATATAGGGTGTCGTTTTTCTTAACAGTATAATAACTGTCTTTGGCCTGGCCGCTGTCGGATCCGGCTGTCTTCTTCTTTGTATTCGATACGGTCCGGGTTTTCGTGCTGGTTTCCGATGCCGTCTTGGTTTGCGCCCCTGCTTGAATCGACTGATACCGGCTTTCAAGCTTTTCCATTCCGGCTTGCAGCTTCTCCATCATCTTTAGCGACTCACGGGCTTGTTCGGTATTTTCCACCACCCGCTTTGCCAGTTCAGCCAGCCGCCCCATGACCTGTTCATGGTTTTCATTCATCCGGGATTCCAAATCGTTTAAAGCGGATTGCATACTCTTGAATTCTTCCGGTCCAAAACCCGTCCCGGATTCAGAGCCTACATTCTGCCGGGACGGAGCCTCGGGAAGACTTTCCGCCTTTCCGATCTCCAGGGTCTTTTTGTTGGAAACTTCTCTTGCAGGTTCATCATTGCCGGAAACCAGCACCAAAACCCCTGCAGCCAGCAAAACCACCACTGCAGCACCGAGCAGGGCCAATGGCAGGATTTTTAATCTTTTGCCCGTTGTTCGGCTTTGCCGTCTTAGATACGACCTCGGGGCTTCTTCAAAACCTTCACTTTTATCATCATCTCTTTCAAAATCCGTCATTCGTCTTCCCTTTCTTTGCAAAGAAAATAAATAATTTTATTTTGCGACAAAACTGTCAAACGCCTGCCAGAACGCCTGCTGTATCTCATCGGTTTCCTTTAGGATTTCATGCCTGGCCATGGGTATTTCAAGCAGCCGGCAATCGGGCAAACGGCTGCAAATCATTTTGTGGGCGTTTTTGCTCACAACCCGCTCACTGGTGCCCGAGGCCATCAGCACCGGTGTTGAAACCGCTTCTGCATAGCCGGGGGAATTTATAACATCAATAGAGGCAAAGGAGGCCGAAAGCCACTGGTAAGTCACCCCGCCCAGGGCCAGGTCCGGATTTTTTCCTATTTCCCGTATTTCATGCATAAACCTTTCCTTGTCCCCGGTCATGGGATTAAGATCGAAATGTTTTTCAGCATTACTGTAGTCTCCCGCGCCGACAATGTAGCGATCCCCACGGCCGGCACTGACAGCCAGGCGGGTCAAACGCCTTACCAGCCACAACGGAAGGGGGGCTGTATTGATGTCAAACATAGGGGATACTAAAACAGCCCTGTCCATTATGCCCGGATGATCATGCAGATAGTGAAGGGCAATATGGCCTCCCATGGAATGGCCGATCAATATCTTCGGTAAGGCGGCGGCCGGGAGATAAAGGTTTTGCACAAAAAGATGCAGGTCTGAAAGATGATCCGCGTAATCCCGCACATATCCTTTATGGCGATTTGCAAGCATGCGGTCCGACAGCCCCTGGCCCCGCCATTCAAAAGCGTACACATCAAAACCCCGGCTGCAAAGGCGGTCGATTACGTCAAGGTTTTTTTCCATAAACTCGGCCCGCCCAAGCAAATACACGATGCTTCCGGCAGGTGTGCGTTTTTGCGAACTCCACTTTCCGTAACGGATACTTAACCGGTCATGGGTGTAGAAATAATCGAAACAATCACGCATTGACGCTCTCGTGAAAAAAGCTCTTTTCTTTCATTTTTCACCTTTGACTTTTCACATTTAACTTGCAATGCCGGCCTTGACCCGGTGCTTTTTTTTCAATATGCTGATACATCTTTATGGGCATGCTTAAAAACCCGATGGCTTCCGAAAAGCTTTAAGATACGAACCCATCAAGATTTTAATACCATTAAATTTTGAGTTTCTTCAAATGAAAAAATATTCCCACGAATTCGTGGAAACCTATGACGGTCTTATGGGCTTCGGCTGGGAGCGCGAAACCGACGAGCAGACAATAGCGTGCTATCTGCAAATGCTCTCGGACGACGGGCTGATAAAAATACTTGCATCCCGCATGAGCGATCGTGAACTCGAAGAGCTCCACGACCTTATAACCCGGCTGCTAAGAACCCATTTAAACGACGACGAATACCACGGGCTATTTTTAAAAGACAACAGTGACTGACAAAACACCAAAAGGCGAAAAAAGACATGCTAAAAGATCAATATCTCGACCGGTATGCCGAAGTAATGCTCTGGGGACTAAATACAGCCAGACGGGGGCGGCGGAAAAAAAGCGACATTATCCTGATCCGCTACGATATGGCTGCCCTGCCCCTGGCGGAACGTTTATACGAAAAGCTTCTGGCAGCGGGCCGCCATCCCGTACAAAGGCTTATGCAGACGTCAAACATGGAAAAACGATTTTATGAAATAGCAAACAACCGTCAGCTCCAATTTATTGCCCCCGGAGAAAAGGAATTTTATCAAAGCCTGAACGGAAGCATCGTATTGCTTGCCCCGGAATCTATCACCCATCTGTCCCATATAGACCCGGCAACAATTGGCACGGCATTAAAGGCGCGAAAGCAGCTTCGCGATCTTCTGGACCGGCGGGAAGAAACAGGGGAGTTCAGCTGGACCCTTGCGGTTTATCCCACCTCGCCCCTGGCCGAACATGCCGGCATGGAGGATTCCGAGTATGTTAAACAGATCGTCAATGCCTGCTTTATCAACCGGACCGATCCGATTGCCCAATGGCAGTCTGTTTACAGAAAAGCCCAAAAGATCAAAAAATGGTTAAACAGCCTGCAGGTGGATTCTCTGCACGTGGAATCCGAAAACATGGACCTTGAAATCACGCCCGGCGAACAGCGCCGGTGGATCGGAATTTCGGGGCATAATATCCCGAGCTTTGAGATATTTATGTCTCCTGACTGGCGGGGCACGCGGGGCATCTATTTTGCAGACCAGCCTACTTACAGAAGCGGCAATCTTGTGGAAAAGATCCGCCTGGAATTTGACAAAGGAAAGGTGATCTCAGCAGAGGCTGAAACAGGCGAGGACTTTTTGCACAAACAGATACAAATGGACCACGGTTCAGGCAAGATAGGCGAGTTCTCCCTTACGGACAGGCGGTTTTCAAAGATCAACCGCTTTATGGCAAACACCCTGTATGATGAAAACTTCGGCGGAAAATTCGGCAACTGCCATATCGCCCTGGGCAGCTCATATTCGGATACATATGCCGGAGATCCCGCGGATTTGACAGAATCCTCCAAAAAAGAGCTCGGATTCAACGACTCCGCCCTGCACTGGGATATTGTCAACACCGAGAAAAAATGCGTTACCGCCAGGCTGGCAGACGGCGGGAAAACAGTTATCTATGAAAACGGTGAATTTAAAATTTAAGCCCGGTGCAGCCCATGAGCACAACCCGGCCCGTACTCCTTGAAAACCCGGTCCAGAAATATGCCTGGGGCTCGAAAACCGCAATTCAAAAACTTTTGAGCACAGAGCCGGACGATTACTCCCCCTGGGCGGAACTCTGGATGGGGGCGCACCCCAAATCCCCTTCCCGGGTTTTGATAAACAAGGAATGGATCGGCCTGGACGAATGGATAAGAAAAGACCCTGAAGGGGTACTGGGCAAATCAATTGCAGAGAAGTACGAAAACACCCTGCCCTATCTTTTCAAGGTGCTGGCCGCGGATCAGCCGCTTTCAATACAGGCGCACCCGGACCGCACGCATGCGGCCAGGGGCTTTGACCGTGAAAACCAGCAGGGTATTGCATTGGATGTTTCACACCGCAACTACCGCGATCCCTGGCCCAAACCTGAAATGATATGTGCCATAGAGCCTTTCTGCGCCATGATAGGGTTCAGAAACCCGCTTGAAATAAAGGATCAGCTCGGACGGATCTGCCCGAACGTCCTTGAACCTGAAATTCGGGCCCTGCAGGATCAACCTGATGAAAACGGGATAAGAAACTTTTTTTATTCACTTATGACCCTGCATGAAACCCGCCGCAAAAAGATCATAAGCGAAGCGCTCATGCGCGTAAAAAAAATCGATTCCCCTGAGGCCGGCTGGATCGGACATCTCTCCGAGTTCTATCCCGATGATATAGGGGTGCTTTCCCCGACTTTTTTAAACCTTGTAACAATTCAGCCCAAAGAGGCGGTGTTTCTTTACCCCGGGGTAATCCACGCCTATCTTCACGGCCTCGGGATAGAAATAATGGCAAACTCAGACAATGTTCTTCGGGGGGGATTGACGCAAAAACACATTGACCCTGAAGAACTTTTCCGTACAGTCCGATTTTTTCCCGAACCTCCTTATTACATCAAGCCGCGGCCTGCAACCCGGTTTGAAAACGACTATCCGGCCGGGGCCGAAGAATTTGCTCTCTCTGAAATAAAGATTTCCCCTGACTGCACGTGGCATAGCCCTGCGGTTCACGGCGCAGAGATATTGTTGTGCATGCAGGGAGAGGCGAAGGTGTCAAATAAGGGAGAAAATTCCATTTCCATAAAACAGGGCGGATCTGTTTTAGTGCCCGCCGGCTCGGGAGAATATCAAATCACCGGAAATGCACTATTTTACAGAGCGGGAGTTCCGTTATGAACACTCAAACCGGGCCGGGGGATTCATCCGGTTTATCAGTAAATGAAATATTTTTCAGCATCCAGGGCGAATCCCTGTATGCGGGAAGGCCCTGCGTTTTTGTCAGGCTTGCCGGCTGCAACCTGCGGTGTGTATACTGCGATACAAGATATGCCTGGTCCGGAGGCCGTGAAATGCAAATCAGGGAAATTGTTTCAGCGGTCCGCGCCTATCGGTTTCCTCTCGTGGAAATTACAGGCGGCGAACCCCTGTTCCAGAAAAATACCCCTGAGCTTGTAAAACGGCTGCTGGATGAAAAAATGGAAGTAATGATGGAGACAAACGGCACTTTTCCGATTGACCGGATCCCTGCAGGATGTATTAAAATCATGGATATAAAGTGCCCGGGCAGCGGCCAGAGCCATAAAACTGATTTTGACAATATTGGACGGCTCGGGGAATCAGACCAGGTCAAGTTCGTGATTTGCGACCGGGAAGACTACGAGTTTGCCCGCGGCATTATAGACCGTTACCGGGCGGGCCGGCCCGCAGGCCAGGTGCTGATTTCACCTGCCGCAGGCACGGTTAAACCTGCAACGGTGGCGGACTGGATACTAAAAGACCGCCTGAATGTAAGGCTGCAGCTCCAGCTTCACAAAATTCTGTGGCCGGACGCGGAAAAGGGGGTTTAATTGAAAAATTCAGCAAAAGACACGCCCAAAGCCGTAGTGCTGCTAAGCGGAGGACTGGATTCCGCAACCACTCTTGCGGCAGCCATAAAAGACGGGTATATCTGCCATACCTTAAGCTTTGACTACGGACAGCGGCATCATCACGAGCTGGCGGCAGGTCAAAGAATTTCAGTCGCCCTGGGTGCTGCTGATCATAAAGTAATCAGGCTGGATCTGCGCTCCATTGGAGGATCCGCCCTGACCGCGGATATCGACGTGCCGAAGCAGTCAAATCAGCACGAAACCGGCTCTGAAATCCCGGCTACATATGTACCTGCCAGAAATACAATATTTCTTTCAATCGCCCTTGCCCACGCCGAGGTCCTGGGCGCAACAGATATCTTTATCGGGGTCAATGCCGTGGATTACAGCGGGTATCCTGACTGCCGGCCTGAGTATATCGAGGCATTCGAGCAAATGGCAAATCTTGCAACAAAAACTGCAGTGCAAGGAAAACAGAAAATTCATATCCGCACCCCGCTTATCGAACTGCCCAAATCCGAAATCATAAAAAAAGGTACGGCCCTGGGCGTGGATTTTTCCATTACCACGAGCTGCTATGATCCCTCCCCTGAAGGCCTTGCCTGCGGACTTTGCGATTCCTGCGTGATTCGCAGAAAAGGCTTTTTACAAGCAGGCATCCCTGATCCCACCATATATGTAAAAAAGAATGAGTGATCCCCCCCATCTGTTAAATAAATTTTTCAACAAAATCATAATGTATCAGTACCAAGCCCGCCCTTTCTGATCAGCCCCACGTATCTGCCTATGATTTTAACCTTTTGACTTTTTGCCCCGTAAAACCGCATAACCTTGTATGCCGGGTTGGCGGAATGAAGCTCCAGGCTATTGCGCTTTTTTCGCACCCTTTTCAAGGTCGCCTCCAACAGAATTCCTTCCACCAGGACTGCAGCAATCTCCCCGTCATCAACGTCGTCCTGGGGACGGATCACCGCAAGATCGCCGTCCAGAATATGGGCCCCTGTCATGGAATCGCCCTTTACCTGCAAAGCAAAACATTGCTCATGCCCGTAAAGCATCGGATCAACAGCAATCCGCTCATCCGGATTATCCCACACATCCAGTGGCTCTCCCGCGGCAATGGCTCCTGCAACCGGCATGCCCTGCCCTTCCTCCAATCCCACCGGCACCCAGGAGCGCTTCTTGCCCGCCGCAGACCTGATCACCCCTTTTTCTTCTAACACCCCAAGAATCCGGTGCACTCCTGCCGGCCCGGCAAGCCCAAGTTTCTGGCAGATCTCCCTCACACTTGGCGAGTACCCATACTTCCGGTGATACTCGCAAATAACCCGATAAACACTTTCCTGCCGCTGCGTCAGCTCCATAACATATCTCCCGGACTTTTGACCCCTTTACCTCCCCTGTTTAACAACCGTACTAAAACCGGCTTTCAGGTCCCTGTCGTGAACAGACTTTACCTTTTCCAGGTGAAGCTTTAGCGGTTCCTTCAAAATCTCCGGCAACATGGTAACCCGATCCTTTGCGCCCTTACCATCTCTTACAAGAATCTGCCCGTATCCGAAATCAATATCTTTGACCCGCAATCGTACACACTCCATAACCCGCAGCCCGGCGCCATACATTAACTGCGCCATTATCCATTTGTATCCGTCCAGTTGATTAATAATCTGCCTGATTTCATCTTTGGTAAATACAACCGGCAGTTTACGGGGTTTTTTGGCTCTCTGCACATCCTTTAATTCTCCGAATTCAATTCCAAGGACGTTTCGATACAAAAATAAAAGAGCGTTAAAAGCCTGATTCTGCGTAGAAGCAGCCACTTTCCGGTTAACAGCCAAATGCGTAAGAAAGGCGCTTATCTCATTTTCGCCCATATCTTTAGGGTGCTTTTTGCCATGAAACAGTATAAACTTTCGTATCCAGCTCACATAAGTCTCTTCCGTCCTTATACTGTAGTGCTTGGCACGTATCAGATTTCTGACCTGATCCAAAAGCTTTGGCTGCTCCATGGCCCCTCCTGTACGATTTGATAAAAAGACGTTTATAGTCCTCTAATGAACATTTGTTCACGTTGTCATATTTATATTATATCCAGGATTTCTAATCAAGGAAAAATATTTGAATACCACCTTAAATAGTGGTATTATGCTCAAAAATTAAATCATATCCCGATATTCATGCCGAAGAGGCATTTTATTTTACGCCCCTTCGGCCATCTAATCATAGCCACCCATGGAATAGTGAGGATGTTTGTGACTAATTGGGCAAAAAATTTAGGATGAGACAATTGAAACAATTAATGCCATCCC
>JAIPDT010000052.1 GCA_021737545.1 Desulfobacteraceae bacterium | reverse complement strand
AAGTCCAATATCTGCGTTGCGCTGCATATCTGCGGAATTTCACGTACGATTAAGTACGCTGCATTCCTCGATATTTGCGCGCCTTGATCTTGAACTTTTTACTTTGCCATCTAAAAATTGACTTTTTACGAAACTGTCAGATTTTAGCAAAAAACATGATATCAAAAACCAAAGCGGCCCATCCCGATCGGGATGTGCCGCTTTGGTTTTAAACTTGCAGGGGTATGGGCGATTTTGCTACTTGCCGCCGCCCCGTTTGGAAGCCTTGATCGGGTTTACTTTGGCGGATTTGGCTTCGGTAACCGTACTTGCCGCATGGGTGGCAAGGTTGCAGTTGCCGTGCTTCCACTTCTTTTCAGGCTCAGGATACTTTGCGCAAAACCAGCCGGTCTCATAGGAGACTACCCGGTTGCACCCGTTGCAGGCCTCGACAATCTGATAGCAGGAACCCCCGTTATAAGAGCATCCCTCGGATGTCATGAATGCGCAGTCCTGTCCTTTGCGCGTGGTCTGGCAGATCATTTCCACTCCTCCTTCTATTAAAAAATCCCGGCCGCCCCGGGGCGGCCGAAAATCTCCTTAATGTATTACTTGATTGCCGCAGGAAAATATCACTTGCACGGCAAACAAGAAACAATTTAATAACCTGATACATGCTCTCTTGTCAATAAAATTTCTTAAATTAATATCCTTCCAATCAAACCCCGGTGCTTGATTTTTTCATGAAAAACTGTCAATCTCCGTGGTAAACTTTAAAGCCGGTAAAAAGCGATGTTGCGAAACTCCTGACCGACTGTTATATTATAAAATTTAGGCCGAGAGGAGGCCATGTCAATAGAACGCGCAAAAGAAGTGCTCCGTATAGAAGCAGACGGAATAATAAAGCTGGCGGACAAGCTTGACGAGAGTTTCAGCCGGCTGGTGGAGCTAATATACAAATTGCGGGGCCGTGTAATTGTGGCGGGGATAGGCAAGTCGGGGCTGATTGCCCGCAAAATCGTTGCTACCTTAAACAGCACGGGCACCCGCTCCCTGTTTCTTCACCCGGTTGAGGCCATGCACGGAGATTTGGGCATTGTTTCGGCAGACGATGTTTTTATAGCGATTTCCAACAGCGGAGAAACCGATGAATTAAATATCCTGATTTCAAGTATCCGGGCTGCCGGCTGTCCGGTTACAGCATTTACCGGCAATCCCAACTCATCCCTGGCATCAAGGAGTGACATTGTAATAAATGTTGGCGTTGAAAAGGAGGCATGCCCCCTTGGACTTGCACCCACGGCAAGCACTTCGGCCCAGATGGCGATGGGCGATGCCCTGGCCGTGGTTTTGATCGAAAAGCGAAAATTCAGTCCCAGTGATTTCCATAAATTTCATCCCGGCGGCAACCTGGGGCACCGACTGGCCCACCAGGTATCGGACATCATGCTTACAGGCAAAAGTGTCCCCAAAGTACTCGAAGGCACTGACATGGAAACCGCGCTTGCAGAAATGGACAGCCAGAAGCTGGGCGTGATTTTTATCATCGATTATAATGACATCCTGACCGGCATTATTACAGACGGAGATGTTCGGCGCATGGTAATCAGAAAGACCCTTTTTGAAGGCGCCAAAGTCGAAAATCTTATGGTTGGGGAGCCGAAACATGTAGATCCCGCAATGCCGCTTTATGAAGCATTAAACATAATGGAGACCCACCAGATAACCATCTTGCCCGCCATAGACGAGGCCGGAAAGCTGGTGGGAGCACTTCATCTCCATGACATCCTGGGCAAAGGAGCCCTGAAATTCAACCCGGTTTAAAACAAATAAAATCAAACATAAGCAGGTGCAACAGTTATGAGTATGCAGGATACATGCAGTATGGATGTGGATACATGCATTGACTCTCTAGGCGAGGCCAAGATCGACTCGCCCATCATGAAAGAGCTAAACGGGTCCAGTATTGATATTTTCAAGGAAGATAAAGATAAGGTCTTAATAGAATTAAACCCGGAAAAGATTGCAGAGGCCGTAAAAACCGGCGCATCGCTCCCTGGTTTTGAACTTGCAGGACCCAGAAAAAAAATCTACTTTGACCCCAGCAAGGTGAAATGCGCGCTTGTTACATGCGGGGGGCTGTGCCCGGGGTTAAACAACATAATTCGTTCGGTGGTCTTAGAGCTTTATTACAGCTACGGAGTAAGGCATATCTACGGAATACGTTACGGCCTGGAGGGCTTTATCCCGGAATTCCGCCACGATGTCATGGAGCTTACCCCTCAGAGCGTAGTGCATATACATGAAATGGGCGGCACG
The DNA here is from genome assembly GCA_021737545.1 of Desulfobacteraceae bacterium. Lineage (GTDB taxonomy): Bacteria > Desulfobacterota > Desulfobacteria > Desulfobacterales > Desulfosalsimonadaceae > Desulfosalsimonas. Next base: position 12,288 of record JAIPDT010000052.1, on the reverse strand, counting down.
ATCCTGGGGTCATCGCGCGGTCCCCAGGACATCGAGGCCATAGTGGACTGCCTGGAGAGAATGAACATAGGCATTCTTTTTATGATCGGCGGGGACGGCACCCTGATGGCGGCATCCAAAATCGAGTCTTTCATACGGGAAAGAGACCTGAAAATAAGCGTAATAGGAATTCCCAAAACAATTGACAATGATATCCACATGGTCACCAAGTCATTCGGATTTGACACCGCAGTGGACATATCAACAGGAGCCATAAAGGGGGCGCACAAGGAAGCTGAAGGATACCCCAACGGAATCGGCGTGATCAAGCTGATGGGGCGCTATTCCGGATTTATCGCGGCCACAGCCACACTGGCCCAGCAGGATGTCAATTTCGTGCTGATCCCTGAAATCGATTTTGATCTGGAAGGGGAAAACGGTCTGCTGACAAAACTCGAAGAACGCCTGGCTTTGCGAAAACATGCGGTCATCCTGCTTGCCGAAGGGGCGGGCCAGAAATTTTTCGAATCCAAGGAAAGGGAATACGACCCCTCGGGCAACATAAAGCTCCATGACATCGGCCTGTTTTTAAAACAGCGGATTCAGGAATATTTTGCAGGCAAAAATATCGACGTATCGCTCAAGTATATAGACCCCAGCTACATGATCCGCAGTCTGCCCGCAAATTCCAACGATCATGTATACTGCACATTCCTTGGACGCGATGCAGTACATGCCGGCATGACGGGCAAGACCAACATGATCATAGGAAACTGGAACGATCACTTTGTTCACGTGCCCGTGCCTCTTACCGCCGGAAAACGAAAACAAGTTGACCCGGGGGGAAAACTCTGGCAGACCGCGCTTGAAGCAACCGGTCAGGGAAGCTTGGTTAATCCATAATAAAATACGACGGATTCATATCTAGCTGAATAATTATCAGGTTGTTGTTATGCTGGTTCAGTCTTATCGGTATCGGTATCGAAATCGACTCCGATCCCGACCTCGATTTCGATCAAACTGAGAGAAAAAATCAGAAAAGAAACTTCATATATGCCGATTCCGGCGGCTTGAAAAAATCACCCAGAATTGCTGTTTATCACCTGTTGACAGTCTCGTAAAAAGTCAATTTTTAGATGGCAAAGTAAAAAGTTCAAGATCAAGGCGCGCAAATATCGAGGAATGCAGTGTACTTAATCGTACGTGAAATTCCGAAGATATGCAGCGCAACGCAGATATTGGACTTTTTACTTTGCCATCACCTGTTAATCTCGACAAAATTTTTCCCGGATATCTTTAACAGATAAACAGACTTGTCAGCTTCCCCGTTATCCAGAAACTCAGTCTCGCCGGTGACTCCCCGATAGGGTGGCATTTGAACAAGAGCCTGCCGAAGGGCCGGTCGGGTAAATACGTTTTGATCGGCAATCCGGGTACAGAGAATCATGGCCGTGTCATAGCCTACGGCCTCTATGAAGCCGGGCTTATAGCCGTAAACTTTCTCGAATTTGTCTACGAAGTCGCGCACCTGTTTGCGGCTGCTTTCCGCAAAAAAACCTTCCGGAATCACCGCCTCCCTTATCTGGTCGCCCGCAATATCAATGAGTTTTTGCGAATGCCAAAGGTTGGTACCCAGCAGGTAAACATTTTTGATATCATAGTATCGTAGCTGCGGAATTATCAACCCTGCCTTTTCCGGTGAGTCCGGTATGAAAAGAGCCTCAAAATCAACCCGGGGCTCCGGTTTTTCCTCCGGTATTCGCGGATTGCCCGAAAGGAAATCCAAAGGCTCACTTTCGGGCTCTTTAAGCCTGGAATAAAGATCTTCTAAAAGCAGCCCTTCATATACTTCCAGAGCCCCTGCCAGAGCTTTAAGCTGACCCGGATCGAGGGAATCGGTTTTAAGAGCCTCGGGAAGCTGATAATACAGGCCCACCAGCTTTTTAATCGGGTCTGCAAAATCAGTATGCTCTGGATTGTAGGATTCCGCCCCCATCACACGCGCATTTTTCTCAAGCAATCGATCCCAGAACAGATGCAGAAAAGTCCTGCCGTAATGCTCGTCCGGATACAGCACTGCAAAATTCCGGCAACCGAGCTTATCTGTGGTATAATCGGCAAGTGCGGAAACCTGCATTTCAGGAGTCAGAAAATTTCGAAACACATATTCGCCGGTCTCTACTATTTCAGTTTTCTGGGACAGGGCGATAAGGGGAATCCCCAGTCTCTGAGCCGTATCGGCCGCTTTAGAGGCGGCGGCAATGGGTCCTATAACTGCGGCCACCCGTTTTCCGGCCAGTTCTTTTACGGCTCTGTCCGCTTTTTCCGGCTCGGAGGCACTGTCCCGCACCAGCACCTTAAACGGAGGATCCTCATCAATCTCCACGGAGGCTTCGCCAAGGGCCAGCTCGATACCGCGCAGAGCCTGCCGGCCGAAGCTCTCGTATTTTCCTGAAAGCGGAAGCACGCAGCCTATGGTATTGCCCTCGAAAAAAGCCTCGGAGGTCAGCGAAACCATCTGCTCTTTTACCCTGTCGGCTATGGGGTGATCCGGAAAATGCTCCTGAAAACGCTTAAATACTGAAAGGGCATCTCCGATGCGCCGATCTGCAATCAGATTAACCCCCTGCTGATACATCAGAAACCCGGCCGGAGGTTTTGCCCCGAGACGCTTTAATTCCGAATCTATAAACTCCGGCTCCAACGCGGATACTGCTGCAAGCAGCCTGTCAGCCATTTCAGACCGCTTCTGCCGCCCGGCCTCTTGGTAGGCGGCGGAAAATGCCTCATAGGCGCGGCGGAACTGTTCAAGGGCCATGTGAGAGTCACCCGCAAGCAAATTCGCCTGTACGCGCAGGCTTACCTCAAGCTCTTCCACCGGCAACTGTGTCCAGTAGGCAATCGCCTCCCTGAAACGGCCCTGTTCAACATAGGACTCCAGTGTCTTTACCCTGGCCTGCCCTGCATATCTTGTATCCGGATACCGGTCGATAACCTTTCCATACATCCGGCGGGCTTTGCCAAAATCACTCCATTTGCCGCGAATCATACCAAGCCTTAAATACGCCTTTGGTGCCTGCGCGGTATCCGGATATTGCTCTACATATTTTCTGTAAAGCTCATAAGCCTTTGAATAATCGTTCTCCTGATACCTGTTTTCTGCGTCCGCAAAGAGCTCTTTATCAGGTTTGGCCGGCGGCTTTACAGGAGGCTCTTTCGGGGCACAGGCTGCAAATACTATAAGAAGCAATATCGGTATTATCTGGAAAGTTTTATTCATTATCAAATCCTTGATAATTCAACCCCGCCAAGTCTATCAGCCAGAGCCGAAACCTGCGGCCCGGCTTCTCTTATGGGCTCCCCGCGCAGGCTTGCCATAAACATCCTGTTGTCTTTCGGAATTTTTTCAACTACCAGCTCCGGATCCAGGGTGGATGTCATATAAGACTCAATATCGGGCTCTGTTTTGTTTAAAACAAAATAGACCGGCTTCTGGGCAACGGATGCCATTTCACGCATTTTTTCAACAAGTCTGAAAGATTCGGCAGTGGGGTCCACAACGCCCAGAATCAAATCACCCTCGGCGATCACGCCCCTTCCGAAATGTTCCACCCCGGCCTCGGTATCCACTATCACCACTTCGTTTCCGCCTACCACCAGGCTGGAAAGAAATTTTTTCGATAAAATTCCCATGGGGCATGCGCACCCCTCATCGAAATGATGGATCTTTCCGACTGTAACCACTCGTATGCTGCCTGTTTCGGAGATGCATTCAGAAGCAAGATCTGATATTGACTGCTTTTTGTCAAACACGCCTTCCCCGTCTGCAGGAAACTTAGCATTAAGCTTTTCCTTGAAACCTTTCTTGCCGCCAAAACTTTCCATAAGGTCGCATGGAGCATCCACCCCTATCAGGTGTGGAATGCCGAAATTGGATTCATCAGCATCCACCAAAAGGACCACTTTTCCCATGGCTTCAAACGCCCGGGCAAGCATTACAGACAGTGTGCTCTTGCCGCTGCCGCCTTTGCCGCAAACCAGGATCTTCATTATCCCTCCTGTTCATAAAAAAATTTAAAAATAGAGATAAATTATAAATATATCACCGCTTCAATTCAAATGCGATCAGAATTTCGAGCTCCAGCGGAAACCTATTGAAGTCCTCTTCAGACGGCGGATCAAACGGGGCTGCACCTCTGACAGCGGACAATGCCGCCTCATCAAGCATAGAAAAACCGGAGCTTTTAATAACGGATATATGCGAAATACTGCCGTCTCCGGCAATGTCAAACGAGATCGCCACTTTCCCTTCGAGCTGTCGTCTGCGCGCAAATGCAGGGTATTGCTTTTTTTTCTCAATGGCCGCTCTTACCCGCTTAAAATAATCGGCTTTTTGCTCCTGTCTTCCGGGGTCCTCTCCGAGCTGTTTTTCGACAGGTGCTTCAACCGGCTCTTTTACCTGTTCCTCTGGCTCGGTCTCTAAACTGTCAGGACCCTGCCAGCGTACGATGTTTTTATCCACAACATCCGGATTGGCATGTTTTGCCACGTCTTCCGGCATGGCTGGGAGTTCAGGATTAACCGCCGAATCATCAGGCTCTTGGGGGACAGGAACATGCGCAGGCGCTTTTAAGGCAGAAGAATTCCGCGGGGGCTGCGGCAGGCTCCGACGCCCTGCATGGTCCGGGGGACCTGCCACATCCACCTCTATCACTTTTTGAGAAGCTGTCTTCTGCCGAATATCGCCGAACTCATAGAGCAGTCCTAAATGAATTATTACCGAAACCCAGATAAGCCCTAAAAACAGCCAATTCGGCTTCTGATCAAAATAACGGAGAAAAAACATCCTGTTCCGGCCTACCCCTTGTCCCCGGTTCTCTGAGTTGCCAAAAAAAGCCTTCCGGCACCCGCCGCCCTTGAAACATCCATTACATTGACCACCTTCTGCAAATCCGCAGACTGATCGGCCTTTATCATTACAAGAGAATCACGGCTTCCACGCAGCCGAGCCTGCAGGCGATCCTGAAGGCTATTTAACTCCACCTGATTTTCTCCGATATAAATCAGGCCCTTTTCATCTACATATACAGTGATCTTTTCCTCTGTTTGGGACGCACTCGCCTCAGACTCCGGCAGGTTTACATCTATTCCGGATTCTGCGATAAAATTGGCGGTCAGCAGAAAATAAACGAGCAGCATAAATACAATGTCTATAAGCGGCGTAAGCGGCGCCTGCATTCTGTAACGTTCCCTTTTTTTTCTGTGTATAAGCATGGCATATGCCCCTTTTGGTTTCTATTTTCTGCCTGCCAGGGCTGCAAGAAAAGCGACCGCGCCCTCCTGGATACGGGCTTCGTATCTGTCCACCCTGGATATAAGGTAACTGTGAATAACCATGGCGGGAAGAGCCACTGCAAGGCCCAATGCGGTCGTAAGCATCGCCTCCCATATCCCGCCTGCAAGCACGGACGCGTTCACCTTGCCGCCCATATCCTGGATCACCATAAACGCCTTTATCATCCCGATAACCGTACCAAGCAGTCCCAGCAATGGGGCGATGTTGCCTATTGTAGCAAGCGCCTGCAGATAACGGGAAAGGTGCCTCACCTCTTCTTCTGTGGCATGGTTGACAACGGTTTCCAGCACCTCGCGGTCCTGATCGGTATACTCCATAGCCTTGCGCAGCACCCGCCCCATGGGTGAATTGCTCTTTTCCGCTGTTCTGGCGGCTGCATCCGCATCGCCCGACTTGAGCAATCCGACCACCCTGTCCGCAAGCCCGGCTCCCCTGGCACGCATCAGGGAAAAGCGGACAATGCGCTCAAAAAAAATGGCCAGCACCAGCACCGAACATGCCAGAATAGGTATTACCAGTATTCCGCCTTTTGCGATGAATTCAAATGTCATCATTGCTCTCCTCGGCTTGTTTTATCTTTTCCGAACCTGATGGTTTCTTGTCAAAAGTTTCATGCATATCAGGCTTACCGTCGTGATCAAGGTCCCTGGAACGCTTCTCCAGATTCTGATCAGGACCGTAGAACTCCCGGACATCAGGCTGGCCATTGCCGGTGGTATCTTCCCGGAGTTCGGTGAGGCGGCCTTGTTCATATATATACCACAGTTCAGGCTCTCCGTCGCCGTCCGTGTCTTCTTGCCCGGACACAAGGTTTTCGTCCTGATCATAATACCAGGTCATATTCAAACCATCCCCCTCTCCCCGGTTTGTTTTTCGCTTGATCAGCCGGTCATCTTTATTATACCATCTGCGGGAGTCCGGGGAGCCGTCTTCGTTTGAATCAACGGATACCAATCTTTTTCCCGTCTCAGGGAAATATTTAATTTTGGTTTCAAACCTGTCGTCATAATTATCATCCATGTAAAGCCGGTTTCTTTGCCCTTCCTTATAAGTCATGTGCCAATCGACAGATCCGTCTGAATTGCGGTCTTTTTTTACCCAGGCAAGTTTTTTACCCTCATAAAATCTAATTTCATCGGCGTTTCCGTCACCGGTGGTATCTGTCTTGATCTTTTCAACATTGCCGGAAGAATCATAGAAAAAGGTTTTATCAAAATTGCCGTCATGGTCGGTATCCCTGCGCTCTTTTACCGGCTTTCCGTTTTTATAATCCACAACCCTGTCAAAATCTCCGTCCCTGCTGGTGTCGTATTCGGCTGAACCAACAATGCCTTGCTCGTTGTAATATATACGCTTTGTTCCCGCGTCCATGACCGAAAATTCAAGCTTTCCTTTGCTGTAATGGTACACGGTATCCAGGCTGCCGTCCTTATCATTGTCTACTTGTTTTCGAACGGGTCTTCCCTTTTCATCAAAATGAATGATCTCTTTTATCCGGCCTGAGCCGCCGATTTTTTCCTGCCGAACCCTGGTTCCTGAAACATATAGATCCCGTACATCTATATTGCCGTTGCCACTGGTATCGTGTTCAATCCTTACAAGTTCGCCGTTTTCATAATACTGGAACGTATCCATGCGCCCGTTTGAATCCGTGTCTGCAAAAAGCTCGACCATCTCCCCGGCTTCATTGAAACGGGCGATTTGATCAACCCTGCCGTCATCATTGGTATCGCGCTTTATTGTACGGCTGCCTTTATCGGATTGTGCATGTCCCGGAAATACAGCAGCAATAAACAATGCTGCCCACAAAATAACACCGTATATACAAATTTGTCTTATCAAAAATCTCACCACTGCTCCAAAAGTCCTTTTTTAAGTTAATTACACCGCTTTTCCGACAAGGTAAGTTTAATTACAAATATTATAGCTGATATTCACCTTATTTAATAGCCAGGGTGCGGCCTGCAAAAAAAGACTTGAAAAACGCAAAAAAGCCCCGCTCCACTTGGAAGCAAGGGCTTTTTCAATAACAGCGTTTTATTTACTCCAAAAATTACAGTTCCAGCCAGGAGTCTGAGTAAAGTTTGCGGCCCAAAATCACGTCTACTGTTTTTACATAATCGGCCAGTTCCTTGGGATGTTGGCTGGCATCGGTTTCACCGTCCATGGCCTTGTGGATTACGTCCACGATTTCCGGATGCTGGCCCTTGGCAATGGCGGTGAGTTTTTCATCCAGGGGATCGGAAATCACCGAATACATGCCGGAGCGCTCCAGCATGACCATGTAGGTCTGGTTTAATATCGGACGCAGGTGAGCCGGAGGTCCGTTGGAGATATTTGACAGGCCGCAGGTGCTCTTGGCGCCGGGAGCGATATCCTGGAGCATGTCATAGAAATTCATCAAACAGACCAGTTGTTCCTGCTGGATATTGACCGGTGTAACAATGCCGTCGACCCAGATCCGCTCGTTTTCAATGCCTGCTTCGTTTGCCGCGTACACAAGCTCCACGCACAGGGCGGCCCGCTCGTTTTCATCGCGGGGCAGGCCTTCCGGGCCCCACATCAGAGCGATGAAATCGGCATTGTATTCAGCCGCGATCGGCAGCATCTTTTCATACCGCTCGGGCCTGCACATAATCGAGTTGATCAGTGGCCGCTGGGCTGTTTCCTTGTAGACCTTCAGGCCCTCGGCAATAGCGTCGATATTCGAGGTGTCAAGCGCCAGGGGCAGCTCCACAACTTCCTGAACGGTCTTGACCACCCAAGGCATCAGTTCAACACCATCTTTCTTGGCCGGACCCAGGTTAATGTCGATATAATCCATTCCCTTTTCTTTCTGGAGCTTGGCCTCTTCCTGAATCGGCCCGGGATCACGCTCTTTGAGCGCCTTGCCGACTTTTTGAGACATGACATTCAAACTTTCGCCTATTAACAGCATCAAAAACCTCCCTTGGTTAATGCGGCACCGATAAATCCGAAAGACGGCGCCGCGTCATGGTTTATTTCCTCTGCTTCAGAAATGCCGGAAGATGCGGAGCCTCCCGCGGCCCTACCGTAACGGTCCAGTCCGGAAGCTCTTCTTCTATCTCACCGGTAATGGCGGCCGCATATCCCGGGATGATCAACTCCTTGTTCTTGACCTTGTCTGCGATTCCGCATTTCTTGACAAACATGCCCACATCATCTCCGGCAAACTTTCCTGCCGCCCATGCAGTAAGTACTGACAGCCCCTCGGTATCCTTGACCAGAAGCCATGCCGGCACCTTGCTGCCCTCGATCTCGCCGGAAACAATAAAGTAGGTCAGGGCGAAGTTTGTGGTGACAAGCACGGGCGAATTCTCATCCGGATTATTGATCGGATAGATGTCTTCGACCACAGTCATGGGACGCTGCGGGTCTGTGAATACATTCAACCGTTCGAGCAGCAGCGCAAACAGGCTTTCGCTTGCAAAATCCGACATTACGGTAATTGCGCCGTACTTGGCAATAAACATTGCCGAAAGCATGGTCTCAGTGTCCAGATTGGAGGCCATTTCACACGGAAAAACAATGGTGGGATATCCCACAGAACGGTTATTCATCTTTAAGGCAGCACGCCTGATATTGACCTGATCCTCATAGGCCTGCTTTACATCCCTGGAGCCCGGATCAATAACCATTTTCTTGAATCCTTCATCGCGCAGCTTGTCGGTCATCTCTGTCAGACCTTCCACTGAATCTGCCTTTATTGTCAACGGAAGATCGTTTTCCTTGGCCAGGGCTGAAAAATCGTCAAAATTGTCCTTGGTCGCAGCATAAATCAATGGGTTCTTAAATTTACAGGCCTCCACTCCGGCCTTCATTACATCCAAATTCTCCGACATGAGGATGAGATTGAATTCCGAGGTCTCGGCGATTTTCTTGGCTTTTGAGGCAAAGGCGTCCTTGTCGCCGTTTGCGTCCTGCAGGGCTACCAGTTCGGGGCGCAGGGTAAAACCAACGCGTTCAAACTGAAAAGCATTCCAGACTTTTAACTTTTGATCCAGTTCCTTGTCATCCATGTCCGAGCTTATCTTCGCCGCCATGGTCGTGGGATTGAAAAAAGTCTTTTCATGACGGTATACAACCGTCTCACCTCCTACCGTTCGTGCGCGAACTCCTTTGCCGATCTGAACCGGGAGAATCGGAGGGGCCGATGCTTCCGCAAGCTGCTCCCTTGCTTCGTCCGAAACATAAGGGCAGCTGTCAAGTTCGGCTTTTCCGGAAGCGAGGTTCATTGCAAAGGCAAGACACGTGGGAGCACCGCATTCCTTGCAGTTGGTCTGCGGCAGCATCTTGAATATCTGAATTCCGGTTAGTGCCATTTTTATCTCCTCGTTTTACGCTATCCAAAAATTAAATCAGATCAAATCAGGGCCGGCATCCGGCCCTGATTCGTTTTTCCTGCTCACATCAACCCACAATCGATTCCAGCTTGAGCGCCGGATGATCCTTTTCCTTGAGGAATTCCATGACTTCCTCTTCCGTGGTGCCAACGGTCTCATCAGCGATCTTGTCATAAAAATCCGGAACACCCAGTTCCTTGGCCCGGGAATCAATCCGGTCCTTGATCTCTTCTTTTAGCATTTTAGGCAGCCATACTATACGCAGCAGGCCGCCTTCGTCCATGTCCGGCGGGCCGTCACCCCGGATGAACTTACGCTGGGTGATATTGAACTTGGAATGGCCGACAAAACCCGGAGACTTGGCACCGCCGCCCATGACACCGGCCAGGGTGGTAAACTTCATGCCGCAGGGGGTATCGCCGGTGTATTCGCGGTTGACCGTCATAACGCCGTTGCAGGTGGGCAGCACCGCGGCGATGCACTCGCAGCAGCCGCAGGTGGTCATGGGATCATAAACGATGGAGTAGAAGTTGTAGCCTTCCACCGCACCGCGGGATGCCTGTTTGACAAACTCGTTGACCCCTTTCCACTGACCCAGGCGCGGATCAATCACTTCACCCTTTTTAATGGGCTGGTTGGGTCCCGTGGGGTTGATCTCGTAGGAGGCCTTGCAGTCCATCCAGTTGTACGCACCGCACAATCCGGTACGCTCAGGGGATACCGAGCAGACATGGTTCGGAGCAAAGGACTGACAAAGTGTACAGGAATAGTAGGTCTCCACGTCCTCGTCTTTCATGTTCTCCACACGCTCATCGCGCTGTTTGTACTCGGCCCGGGCACGCTCGGTCATCTTGTCCACATCCTCCTTGTTTGTATAAAGAGTAACCTGGACCTTGTCAAGCACCTTGCCGAAATCCTGGTGCATCTTGGCATGCAGCACGACTCCGATATCCTTTAGGGTAAAACCTTTTTCAACCGCAGCCTTGCTTACCCTGATCCAGGAAATATCGCGCTGTCCGATGTGCATCACGCCCTGGATATAATTGACCAGGTGATGGATCTGGCGTTCCAGAATGGGCTCGAAATCAGGCTGGAACTCACGGCCCGCAATCTGGACGTAAATACCCAGCGGCAGAGTATCGCCTTCGCCGATATCGGGAAGATCCTTGCCCACGACTTCGACCTTGCCGTCTTCGATTTCCTTCATATCCGCCATCTTAGCCAGCTCGGTGCACTGGGTCTTGCCGCCGCCCATCTGAGAGTGCAGGTCCTTGCCGCGTACTCGCTCACCTTCGTAGGCCGGGCCAAAAGAGCAGGGAATCTCGATTTCAGAAACCTGAACCTTTAATCCGCGCACTTCGACAGAGCGCTGGACGATTTCGTCATGCGGTACATTTGCAACAACGTGCTCGTAGGTACAAATTCCGGTAGGCAGTATCTCGGGGATGTCTGTATCGGCAAGAGTAGGAAAGCCCCAGTTAACACATCCTGCTGCGGCCACGCCCCACTCGGTGCCGATATCGCCAAGGGCGTTTACAAATGCAAAGATCCGGTCCTTGTTGTACTTCAGAATCTTTTTGTAGTCTCCCGGCTGCAGGCCGCCGAATGCCATGGCTGCACGATTTGCAAATCCAAGGGCAAACACTGCAGAAGAAATATCAGGTCCAAAGGGAACAATACGGGTGTTCCACCCGATCTGCACATCTGCTTCCATTAGCTGATCGATTATGGAAATTCCCCGGTGTCTGGCGGCACAAAAAATATAGAGATTGCGCTTCTGGTATTCTTCAACGATCATCTTTGCGGTTTCAGGATCCGGTGCCGCACCCACTATGGCCGCAAAGCCCGGGGCGGAGCCGTCGACAAATTCCACCCCGCGTTTGCGAAGGATGATATCATCGGCCGGGCCCAGCCAGATCTTTCCGTTTTCAATATCCGGATCTTCGTACGGATAATAAAAATCCGGTTCTTTAACGATGCGAAGGCCTTCCTTTATCTCATAGGCCAAAATCGCAGCCATACCCGCATCAAGCAAGGGGCCGAGAAAGGGAAGATGATTCTTGCCCTTTATATGCGGAGGAAGCAGCTTGCGTGCAAACTCCAGGGGCTTTTTCATATCTTCCAGGGTTTCGACCTTCAAACCGGTCAAAGAGTAGATAACCGGCAGAAAATACCCAGTGTTGGGAAATTCCACCTTGGTGGAGGCGTCATAGGACTGCAGGGTTTTTTCCAGCTCGCCCTCCACCTGCGAGACAACTTTATAGCCACCCTGAATGGCGGCAAATGCGATTAATTTAGACATACGGTCCTCCTTCGTTGAGGATTTATTTTTGCTTTGAAATTGTACTTATATATGATCACCTTGTTTTTCTTTGCCTGCAAATGCATTTAGGCTTCAAGCTGCTGGCGGTCTGCCATATCCATGAGCACACGCTCTCTGGCCTTGTCAATTCCAAGAACCTTGCGCTTGGCATCGATATGGGCGATCATCTTATGCGCGTGCCTGATCGGATCCGGCTCATAGTCCCACATGCCGCCGTAAAGCTTTTCCATTTCAGTAAACAGATAATCCTGAAATACCGGTGCGCC
>JAIPDT010000051.1 GCA_021737545.1 Desulfobacteraceae bacterium | reverse complement strand
GGACGGGTTTGCCGCCCAGGATCATTTTCCGGAAAAACTAAAAGACACCCTGTTTTATCATCCAACCGACCGGGGAGAAGAAAAATTGATCAAGCAGCGGCTGGAAAAATGGCGGGAGCTGAAAAAAAAATCATGATCACCACGGTGGGGCTGCCTGGAAGGGGAAAATCTCTGTGGGCAAGACCGGCGGGATTTGACAGGACGGTTTCCTTAGACGACTGGCGGGAAAAACCGGCAAGAGGGGAAATTGAAAGCCCTACTGCGTATTCGACAGTCTATCCCTTGGGAGACAACTGATTTGTCCGGATGCCGAAAACAGCCAGCTTGATCCAGGCCAGGCCCAGGCGCAGCATGGCCACATCATCATGTGCAAGCTTTAGCCTTACATCGGGTTTTACCCTGAATCGTGCAAGAAAACTGCTTTCCAGCACAAATCGCCGGAAGTCGTCCACGTTGTAGGCGGCCATGAAGGCCATTCTGGCCTTCTGGCCGGAGGGACCTTCCTCGCCCCAGGGATCTTGGGTAAAAAGCCCCATGATTTCGGCCCATTCCACGGCCATCTGGTTGTAAAAGCCTGCCCCCTGCTCCGATTCCCATGATTTTACGGTCCAGTAACGCTTCTGCTCAGGCCCGTGGCAAAAATCAGGCGGCCTGAAGTAATGAAGCAGCATGGGCCTTCCTTCTTCAAAATAGACGGCCTGCTCCACAGGATAGGCACGGCAGGTCTGGGGCCGGTCCGCATATATACTGCACCCCTCATCTGTTAAAAACGGGCAGGTATTTTCAGAATTTTCAGCCATGGCAAGCAGGACATGAGGAAAATGACTTTGTTCGCGCAAAACCACGTGTGTATAAGTCTCTACAAACTCGCCCGAAGATATCTCCAGCCGGTTTTTGAGCCGGATAACATCATAGGGATACAGATAAAGGTTCAAATTGCGGCAGCACTGATTAAAGCATTCCACCCCCGGATGGCATCCAAAGGAGAAATGTTCGTTTTCAGCCAGAGGACGGCCTGGGATATGGGCGGTATCGCTGTTCTTGATATATTTCATAAACTGTTTACCTCGTCGCAGATAAGCATGTGGGCAACTGTCTTTCTCGATTTGTGGAAAACGCCCAATTTTTTTTGAAGCTCCGCCTCAATCTCCGACATCCGCATGTAAAACCGGGTCCTGTCAAACGGAAAATAAGGCAAATGACCGCATTTTTCGGCAAATTTATGGCATCCCTGACCGAATACCGTTTTGGATCTGCCCGGCGGCACAAATTCGTGAGGAACACCGTGCAGCCTGCAAATCATGGGACGCCGGGCATAAAGAATGCACCGGCCGGATTCATTGAGCGGACACATCATGCGAAAAGGGCCGTCTGCCGCCTGAGACTCTATCTGCTCCAGGGTTTCCACGTATTTTTCAGCACGGCTTCTGATCTCAGCCTGCCGGGATTCGGGGAGTTCCGCAAAGCCTTTGCGAAAATAAATGTATTCTATAAATGTATAATGATAAAATCTGGTAAGACAGCAGCTGTCCGCGCACCCTGTGCATTCGAAACCGTAATGTGCGGCGACTTGCTCGTAGCCGCGGTCCATCTCCGCATACAGATGTTTGAGCCCTTCTAACACCTCAGCCAGTACGGGATCAAAAGCAAGCTTATCCACGGAAGTCATAATCGTCACAATCTTTATACAAGGGGGGTGGGTACAAATAGCTGATTATACAGGTTCAATACGTATCGGTCTGTCATGCTTGCTATATAATCGCATATGATGCGTTCTACCGGCCAGCCGTTAAAATAGGCCTCGCTCATCTCCATGCCTTTCATCTGCTCTTTGAGCTGATCCGGATTTTTAAAAAAATGCGTGTAGGTCTCAGTGATTATCTTTTTGGCCTTGATGAATTCCGCATGCACCTTTTTGGATCGATATACATTTTCATACAGAAACTGCCGCAACACGCTCATCGCGGAAAACACCCCGTCCGAGAACCCCAGCTCCAGAGTTCCGTCCGGCATCCGGCTCGAATATATAAGATCCCTGATCATGGTGGTGGCCCGCAGAGCATGAGTCCTGCCCAGAACCTTGACGCATGTTTCAGGAATCCTTGACTCTGATATCACACCGCTTCGCACCGCGTCATCCAGGTCATGGTTCAGGTATGCTATGATATCTGCAAAACGCACGATCCTGCCTTCCACTGTGGAGGCCATCTCTCCGGGGTCCGCGGGAATTATGTCACCAAAACCTTTGGAATGCTTTAAAATCCCGTCCCTTACCTCGTGTGTGAGATTTAAGCCGGCCCCGTTTCTCTCCAGGACGTCGACAACCCGGAGACTCTGGTCACTATGGTTGAAATCCCGGGAAAATATCTCCTTTAATCCCGACTCTCCGGAATGGCCGAAGGGGGTATGCCCCAGATCATGGCCCAGGGCAACGGCTTCCGTCAAATCCTCGTTTAAGCGCAAAGCCCGGCTTATGGTGCGAGCCACCTCTGCTACTTCCAGGGTGTGGGTCAGCCGTGTGCGATAATGGTCGCCCAGAGGGGATAAAAATACCTGGGTTTTATACTTTAACCTTCTGAACGCATTGGAAAAAACTATTCGATCCCTGTCCTGCTGAAATACTGTGCGCACCGGGCACGGCTGCTCCGGCCGAAGGCGTCCCATGGACTGCAAGGCCTGCACTCCATAAGGAGAGATGAAAGCTTCTTCCCTTTTTTCAAAATCTTCGCGTATGGTCATAATGCCCGGATCCCAAAGCATAATAAACACCAAACGGGTAAAAATTCAAAATAACTTTATAGTATCTCATATTCTAAAAATTTTGTAAAGTTATTTGAGTTATATAAAAAGGTTCATGTTGGGAAATGTATTTCTTGCCGGATCGGTGCAAAAAAAATTTTCAACCGTTTTTCGGGCCTCTGCAATATCCGCGGCCCGGCCGACCCTGGAGGCAAACCCGTGACCGTATGTGAAATTGGCTGCAAAATAGCCGATCCATTTTTTGTAACGCCGGAGTGCGTTGATCGGTTCAAAGTGTTTTTCCAGCAGTTCGAGCATCCTGTGGGCGCATTTTTGATATATATCCCCGCCAGGCTCAAAACCGCGGGCCCATTGGGCAAATATCCAGGGCCGGGCAAGAGCCATCCTTCCTATTGCCACTCCGTCGCAGCCTGTTGTTTCAATCATTCGCACACAGTCGTGTTCTGAAAAAACCTCGCCGTTTCCGAATACCGGAATCCCAACCGCTTCTTTTACAGCCTGTATATGGCTCCACTTTGGCGGCCGCGACCGTCTGTCCGGAGCTACCCTGGGATGAAATACAAAAGCGTCCGCGCCCGCTTCTGCCAGCCTTCCCGCCAGCTCCGCAGCCGGGCCGGGCGAATCGCTCCATCCGGTGCGGAATTTCACGGACACGGGAATGGCCACCGCCTGCCGCACTTCGGCCACCAGTTCGGCAGCTCGACCAGGCTCCCTTAAAAGTGCCGCGCCCGCCCCCTGCTTGCATATGGCCGCAACAGAGCATCCCATATTGATATCCACCCCGAAAAACCCTTCAGACTCAATACGCTTGGCAGCCCGGGCCATCACCGCCCGATCCGCCCCGAAAATCTGGCAGACCAGGTACGGCAGCTCCGGTCCGCGCCACCGAAATACGGAGGACACCCTTGGATTTTCCGCAGGAAGAGCCTTTGCACTGCACATCTCTGTAAACATCAGCCCGAATCCGCCGTATTCCGCGGCCAGTTCCCTGAAGGCCACATTCGTCAGCCCGGCCATGGGAGCTAAAAGCAGACGCGGAGAAATCCTGCGCCCCTTGATATCAATGCAGCGGTCTATATACGGAATCAATTCCCAGATCCTGTTGAGCAAAAATTATACAAACTCTGAAATCTTCCCGATTTAAAGCTTTAGAGTATAGCACTTATCGGTTGAAAATATAAGAGGCTTTTTCAGAGCGTTACCCGAGGGAAAGATAAAAATATCATGGTCGGTAAAAAAAGAAAACCGGCGGAAAGCTTTATGTTATTTTTATCTTCCGCAATATTGCATGAGGGCGAAAACAAGCATGAGGAAATGCGGTCAAACTTACTCGATGCCGTATTTTTCGAGTTTATTGTACAGGGTGCGCCGGGTGATTCCAAGCATTCGGGCAGCTTCGCTCTTGTTGCCATCCGCCCGGTCAAGGGCGCTGACAATTGCGGATCTTTCGATTTTATCCAGGGAGGATTCCGCCGCATCATTTGAGCTGATTCCCAGAGGACCGGACTTCTGCGGGGTCTGTGTTTCGGGATTTGAAATGTTTAAGGGGAGGTCCTTTTCAGTAATGTATTCCCCGGGCGACAAAATCACGGCCCGTTCCACCATGTTTTCCAGTTCCCGGACGTTTCCGGGCCAGGCGTACTTGAGCAGACTGTCCATGGCTTGAGGGGTAAAGCCCTTGATCTTTTTCCGGTTTCTTTCGGCATAAAGGTTGACAAAATGCTGGGCAAGAGCCGGGATATCGTCCGTACGTTCGGAAAGAGGCGGCACATGGATGTTTACGACATTTAAACGGTAAAACAAATCCTCTCTGAACTTGCCGTTTTCCACCATTTGCGAAAGTTCTTTGTTGGTGGCGGCAATGATCCGGACGTCCACGGCTATCGGCTTGTCACCGCCTACTCTCTGGATTTCGCCTTCCTGGAGCACCCGCAGAAGCTTTGCCTGCATGGACATGGACATCTCGCCGACTTCGTCTAAAAAGAGGGTGCCGCGGTCCGCCTGTACGAACCTTCCCTCCCTGCGCCGGTCCGCACCCGTGAATGCGCCCTTTTCATGGCCGAACAGCTCGGATTCCAGAAGCGTTTCGGTCAGGGCGGCGCAGTTTACAGTAACGAGCTGGCCTTTGCTTCGACTGCTGTTTGCGTGGATGGCCCGTGCTATAAGCTCTTTGCCTGTGCCGCTGGCACCCGTTATAAGTACTGTTGCTTCCGATGGTGCAATGGTTGCCACCATTTCCAGAAGAGATTTCATTTCAGGGCTTGTGGCCACGATCTGCCTGGTCTCCGCCAGAGTCTGGAGCTGGGCTTTGAGGCTTTTGTTTTCGTCCCTGAGTCTGGTATGTTCCAGGGCGCGTTCAATGGTCAGTTTTAATTCGTCAAAATCCAGAGGCTTGGTCAGATAGTCGTACGCTCCTGCTTTCATGGCTTCCACGGCTGACTCCACCGAGGAATATGCTGTCATGATGATTATCGGAATAGCCGGGTTGTAGGACTTAATCTTTATCAGGGCGTCAATGCCGTTCATAACCGCCATGCGCACATCCATAAGGATCAGGTCAAACGGAGCCTCTGTTACCAGGTTGACCGCCGTCTGGCCGTCATCTGCCTCGCTTATGTCGTATTTCCAGCTTTTCAGCACTGTTTTAAGCGTGGTTCGGTGGCCGGCATCATCATCCACCACCAGTATGCCGGATTTGTTTTGCGCGTTCATGGTTTACGCCTCTTTTTCTGTTTGTTGCCGGGAAGCAGGAAGATGGATTGTAAATTCGGTACCTTGCCCGGGCGTGCTTTTTACGGTAATTTCTCCGCCGTGGTCTTCCACTATTTTGTGGACAATTGCAAGGCCCAGGCCCGTGCCTTTCGATTTGGTGGTAAAGTAAGGGTCGAAGATTCGGCTGATATCCTTTTCGGAAATGCCCGGGCCGTTATCCTCAATTCGGATAACGATTCCGCCTTCTTCTGAAAATCCGGTTTCCGCGATGACCTGCCCCCCGCCTTCCATTGCCTGAATTGAGTTCAGATAAAGATTCAGCAGGCACTGAACAAACCGGTCTGGGTCGATATCTGTTGCAGGAAGATTTTCGCCTTTGTACAATCTAAGCCCGATGTTCCGATCCTCTACATCCTGTCTGATCAGGCGGACGGAATGATCTATGACCGTGTTAATATCCGTAGGTCTGGAATTGATTTTCGAAGGCCGGGCGAATTCCAGCAGTTCGTTTATAACCCGGTTTAGCCGGTCGGTTTCCTGGACCATGAGCTCTGCGGCCTGCCTTGCTTCCGGATCATCTGTAAACTTGTTTTTGAAATAGGTTGCCATGCCCTTGACCGAACTCAGAGGATTTCTTATTTCATGGGCGATGCCTGCGGCCAGTCCACCGACGGCGGCAAGTTTTTCCTTGCGCTGCATTGCCTGCTGCAGGGCTTTTATTTCGGTTAAATCCCGGAAAATGATCAGGCTGCCGATAAATACTCCATCCTCATTTACGATGCCCGCCGAGCTTACACTCAGGGGAACCGCTTTTTCTCCCGCAAAGCTGCATTCGAGTTCCTCTTCTATGATACGGGTCTCCGGCCCCGCCCCGGAAATCAGCCGTGCCAGGTTTTCAGGCAATACGTCTCTGGCCGGTTCCCCCCGGATTGCTTCGGCTTCAAGGCCGGTGATGGATTCGGCCGCCGGGTTTGCAAGCACGATATTGCCCTTCTGATCCATTACCATCAAGCCGGCAGGCAGGCCCGCCACCACTTCGTCTGCAATCGCGCTGGTATCCTGCAGTCGACGCCTTGTGGCGCGGTAGCTCTGGGCCACAAGCATCGTGGTAAACCCGGCAAAACCCAGAACCATTAATACGGATGAAATAATTGCGGTATTTCGGAAATCCTGCTGTCGGGCCTCGATAAACGGAGTCCGGTCAAACCCGATAAAGATAATCTGTTCGTTTTTTTCATAATTTCCGGGCATACACCATGCCCCGTTATTTTCTGTTGCGTCCCGCCGGGGGGAATTTTGTCTCATACGACCCATATGGCTCATACTCATACGGCCCGTATGGTTTATATGGCCGTTTCCTTTCGTAAATGGATTGAAAAACCTGTATACCTCAAATGCGGGTTTACTGTTTTGCGTACTGGTCAGGCGCCATTTTGGAGATTGTGCCGGATCGGGTTTGCTTTCGTCGAATCCGTTTGCAAACACCCCACCGACTTGCCCGGAATCGCTGTGGGCCAGGATTCGGCCACTTATGTCAGTAACCGCGATATATACGACATCGGCCTGGTCCGCCAGTTCTTCGATCAGATACTGGACCTGTCTTTCGTTCCAGCCCATGGCGCGCATCCCGGTACGGGTGCCGGCCTCGAAAGATTTGATTAAGGCCGCGCCTTTTTCCAGCAATATTTGCGCCATGTAGCGTTTTTCCCGGTTGTAGTTGTTTACCGCCATTGTCATCAGGATTGCCAGCAGTATTAGCGCGGCGCCGATAATCATCCAGGGAGAAACATATAAGCTGATGTGCTTTTTTTTCATGATTTATATAAATCCCCGCTAAAGTGGTATCGAATATTTCGTCAAAAAAATTATTTACAGCTCTTGAATATATGTGATCAGTTGGTCGGTTACAATGCAATTTATATGCCGTGTCCTGTGTAAAAGAATTATTGAATAAATATCATATCTTTATATTTTGGTCACGTAAAGTGTGGATAATTTTTTTACATCTTATATAAAATATGCACATATCAATCCAGCCCAGCCATCAAAATCTACTTTTCCTTTAACGATAAATCTATTTTTTAATTTAAAAATCAAATATTTAAAAATTTTTCTAAAAGTTGGCACGCCAATTGCTTTCTCTATTGCCCAAACAGATCAAATTTCACAATTGAAAACAACAAAACAGAAGGAGGAAGGAAATGAAGAAGAAAGCAATGATCATGCTGGCAGCTATTGTGGCGCTGGGCCTTGTTGCAGGCGCATCATGGGCCGGACCCTGGAATGGTCCGCGGGACGGATATAATAGGGGGTACGTCCATGGCCCTAATGGAGGCTACTGCTATTACGGCGGCGACGGCCCCGGCCCCGGCCATCAGGGGTTTTATGAGGAAACAGCCGATCTTCGCAGGGAGTTGGCCGGAAAGAGAGGCGAATATCAGGCCCTGATGGCTCAGGACAATCCTGATTCCAACCGTGCTGCCCAGTTACAGGAAGAAATGGTACGGCTTCGGGAGCAGATCAGATCCAAGGCCCGGGCTTATGCCGATTCTTCGGAATACGAACGATATAGTAACCGCGGATATCGCGGCGGCTGGGGGCACCACAGAGGAATGTGCTGGTAGGAAAACCGCCGGCGGAAGGTTTCAAAGTTTTCCGCCGGTCTTTTTGCCGGACATTTCTAAATGCTATTGACAAAGAACAATTTCATTCTTGACACTTAATATGAATTATGAAATAGAAAAAGTGTTTAATTTAAAATTTAACTTAATCTAATTATAATTCTACTTTTCTGTTAGCGGCAAGCACTGGGGCGACTTTTTAATCATGAGAGAGGAGAAAGAAAAAAGATGATCGTAATATGTGAGGAATGCGGGACAAAATATCAAATCGATCCATCACGTATTCAGGCAGAGAGAGTTAAAACCAGATGCAGCGCTTGCGGCAATACGATAATCATTAATAAACCCGAAGATATCTCCCAATCATCCCCCAACTCACAACCGGAACAGGAAAAAATTGCCGCCGATCAGCTTTCTTCCTCAAGCGGGTCCGGGTCCGAATATAAAAGCCCGGAAATCACCGAAAAGGAGACAAAACCCCAAAAAAAGGGCCTGCGCCTAAAAACTAAGATTTTTATACTCTTTTTCTTTATTCCCGTAATACTTTTTATAGGAGCAGGGTCTCTTTATATTATTCAGCTACAAAACCTGTCCGACTTGATGACCAACGAGAGCTCAGAGGCAATAACCGAGCTGGCCGAGCATATAATCGCTGAAAAAGCCAGATCCATCGCTGCCGAGGCCAAAATTTATCTTGAAACCCATCCAGAGCTCGAAAAGGAAGACTTTTATTCCAACAAGCAATTCAGAGAAATAATCCTTCAAAAAGTCGGCGAGACCGGATTCGGAGCACTTCACGAAATGCCTGAAGACCCGGGAAAGCCCATAATAAATTGGGTATACGTTGATACTAAACTAGTTGCTACAGACATTAGAAACCTAAAAGAAAAGCTCCCGGATTTTTTTGATATCGTCAAGCGCGGAAGAAACGGTAAAGAATCTGCCGGGTACTACGAATGGGAGTATGAGGAAGGATGGCGTGATAAATACATGGTCTGCGCTCCCGTAAAAGGCACCCCTTTTTATGTGGCTGCTACAACCTTTCTTGACGAATTCACCCAGCCCGTTGACCAGATGCAGGCAAAAGCGGCTCAAATCCGCTCAAACATCCGCAATACAGTCATTGTAATCATGGGTGCTGTACTTATACTCTTAGGCTTCATAGCGGCTTTTTTTGGGAACCGGCTTTCAAACCGAATTAAAAACCTGACCTCTGTGGCCGAGCAAATAAGCATGGGGGGAATGGATGCTGAAATTCCCATAAAATCGCGCGACGAAATCGGCGACCTGGCCGAAGCAATACAGCGAATGCAGGACAGCATCAAGCTGTCAATTGAAAGGCTGCGGCGAAAACGATAGATATTTTAAACCCCGGATGAAATAAAGGTTAGCCCGGGTTTGGATTGTTAAAATAAGAGAGGGGAGATATAGAAAAGATGATCGTAAGATGTGAGGCATGCGGAGCAAACTATCAAATCGATCCTTCAAAAATTAAATCTGATAGCATAAAGACCAGATGCCGGGCCTGCGGTCATGTTATAATTGTCCACAAACCCGAGACTCAAAGCACTGAATCGCCTTCCGGCCTTCAGCCTGCTCAGGAGGAATCTGCTGCAGAACCTCTAGGAGAATTGGAGCCAGCGGAAGAAAAACCCAGGGCTGAGTCTGCGTATTCTGAACCTAAGGCAAAGAAAAGGGGTATAAGTTTGAGGGCTAAAATTTTTATCCTCTTTTTCTTTATACCTATTCTCCTGTTTGCCTGTGCCGGGTATTTCTACTTGATTCAAATGGACAAACTTTCCGGCTTGATGACCAAAGGCACTTCAGAAGGAATGACCGAACTGGCTCAGAAAGTGGTTAAAAATAAGGGCATAACCGTGGCCAATCAGGTCAAACTTTATCTTGAAGCACATCCCGACCTCGAGGAGGGAGATCTCTATTTTAATCAGGAATTCAAAGATATTGCTGTCCAAAAAGTCGGGGAGACAGGCTACACTGTACTGAATGCCGCACCCACTGAAGAGGAACCCTGGCATATTGTGGTACATCCGCGGGAGGATTTAATCGGCGCCCCTATCGTGGAGAAAATCAAGGCCAAACTCAACGAAAAAAATTACCGTCGATTCAAAAAACTTCATGATGAGGCGCTTGAAACCAACGAGGTATCCACGGGCTACTATCGCTTCCTTGACGACAAGGAGAAATTCCAGGCCATGGTTCCCGTGGAAGGCACCAACTACTGGACTATCGCCACAACCTATCTTGATGAATTTACGCAGCCCGTAAACCAAATGGAGGCAAAAGCTGCCCGGATCGGGACAAATTTCCGCAATATCGTGCTGCTTATCGTTATTGGGGCTATAGTTTTACTGGGGCTTATCGTTTCTTTTTATGGAACTGTACTGATAAGACGGCTGAGGAAACTGACTGCTGTGGCCGAGCAAATAAGTGTTGGCGAAATGGATGCAGAGGTTCCGATAACATCGAGAGACGAAACCGGCGATCTTGCCGAAGCGATCCAGCGGATGCAGGACAGCATCAGACTGTCAATTGAAAGGCTGAGACGTCGGCGGCGCAGATAATTACGAGGTCCCGGGCGGACAAACGGGATTGGTACCTTTCGGCTCCCGCGCGGAAACAGTCGAAATCCGTTACACTAGTACAAATGCCTGGCGCGCTCTCCACATCAATGCTTCCAGAAACCAGATGCGGGAGGGGTTTTTAAACATGATCTCCAATGCCAGGGACGCCATGCCCGAAAGCGGAACCCTTACGTTCCGCAGCGGTCACAAGGAGAAAAACAGACTGTTAATCAGTGTTTAAACATATAACTTTTTGGTTTTTTATATTATATTGGTTTTCATTCAGGCACTATTTGCAGCAATTCCGGAATTTTGCCAACACTCATGGGCAGGGGATTCGGTTCCTGAAAAATCATGGCGACCTTGCGGCGAAGATGCGACAGGGCAATGTCTTTTTTTAACGGTGAGATCCATCGGCTCCCCAGTAAAATTTGGATATCACCGGAACAACTACTGTTGGGCACCTCGTTCCACATACAGTTGAGAAGACCCGGCAACGTCGATTTTCCCAGACATGATTACCGATTTATTCTTATCCAACCTTCTGATACCCCCTGCGATACTTTCAGACGGGCTCCGGTAGATATCACAGCGACAGGGCTCTACGCCTGTCCAGCGGGCTGCGGTCCACGGGCGGAAGGAGCGTCCCACCGGCATCGAAGCCACCATCATTTTGTACTTTGTGGCATTGATGGTGATCAGCCTGATTGAAAGAGCCATCCATAAGCAAATGGCCGAGCAGTCCACTTCTGAGATGCCGATTCTTCCTCGAAAAAAAATGTAAAATTTTAGATAAGATTGTAAAAAAGATAAGTGACTTGGGTCCGAGTCTTATTAACAGGACGGACTACAAATGGCGGTCAAGAGAATAGCTATTATTTTGACACCGAAGAAAAACAGATTTGCAAAAGGGTTGACCGATGGTTCGCCTTTTTGGTATGAGTTCAACCTTTCTTGCCGGTCTTTTGGGCTGGGAGAACAACGGACAAATTGGTTTAATTCCTGTTCAGTTAACGGAATACGGTGCAAGTCCGTAGCGGTCCCGCCGCTGTAACCGGATACGCCAACTTTTCGGCTCCGAAAACGGGGGTCGGTCACTGGCTGTTGATCAAAAAAGCAGCCGGGAAGGCATATGAGTTGGCGGGAACAAATTCCGGGAGCCAGAAGACGAACTGGATGGTTAATTTTTCAGGGAACACGATGGTAAAGGGTTCCGAAAGGCTTTTTGCAGCCTGGCGGGCCCTTTTTTTATTTCCGGCAGGCGGCAAATGGCTCATTTCTGATATACAAAGGAGAAGAAGATGAAAACCCAGATCGAGCTTGCCAGAAACGGTATCATCACCGGGCAGATGCAGACGGTGTCCGAACAGGAAAACATCTCCCCCGGGATTGTGTGTAAGCGGGTGGCAGACGGGCAGATTGTCATTCCCTGCAACCCCGGACGCCCCAATCAGAAAGTTGCCGGTATCGGCACCGGACTTCGAACGAAAGTTAATGCCTCCATCGGAACCTCTTCGGACATTTGCGACATTGAGTTAGAAATTGCAAAGACCAAAGCCGCCGAGGAAGAGGGGGCCGACACGCTGATGGAGCTTTCCGCAGACGGGGATATGGACGCCATTCGACGGGCGGTATTGGCCAATGTCAATCTGCCGGTGGGCAACGTTCCTCTTTATCAGGCATTTAAGGAAACCGGCCGGAAATACCACAATCCGGCAAAGCTCGACCCGGAGTACCTGTTCGATCTGATTGAAAAGCAGATGGATGATGGATTGAGCTTTATGGCCATCCATTGCGGCATCAATCGATATACGATTGAACGGCTTCGAAAGCAGGGGTTCCGATATGGCGGCCTTGCCTCCAAAGGCGGAACATTCATGGTCGCCTGGATGGAAGCCACGGGAAAGGAAAATCCGCTCTATGAGCAGTTTGACCGGGTTTGCGGCTTGATGAAGAAATATGACGCTGTGCTGTCTCTTGGCAACGGCATCCGGGCGGGGGCGATCCACGACAGCCACGACCGGGCGCAGATGGCCGAAATGATCATCAACTGCGAGCTGGCGGAAATCGGACGGGAGATGGGATGTCAGATGATGGTGGAAGGGCCGGGGCATGTCCCGCTCGATGAAATTGAGGGCAACATCATGCTGGAAAAAAAAATGAGCGGTAATGCACCGTATTATGTACTCGGGCCGCTTCCTCTTGATTCCGGGGCGGGATACGATCATATTTCGGCAGCCATCGGTGCGGCCCATTCCGCCAAGGCAGGCGCGGATCTGATCTGCTATATCACGCCGGCCGAGCATCTGGCCCTGCCCAGTGAAAACGACGTGCGCGAAGGGGTCCGGGCAACGCGTCTGGCTGCCCGCATTGGGGATATTTCCAAATACCCGGATCGACGGAACAACGAAAAATTGGCCGCACTGGCCAGGCGGGACATGCGGTGGGACGATCTGGAACAATTTCTGCTTTTTCCGGATGTAGCCAGAAAAATGCGATCGGAACGCTCTCCGCGGGAGGAAAAAACATGTACCATGTGCGGCAATTTTTGCGCCATGAAAAAAGGAATGGAAATGTTTCACAAGAATATCGCTGGCGATAAGATTAGCTTAGGGAGACCGGCTAAGTAAACCAACCCGACCTGACCGTCATCTTCGAAGATGACGGGCAGGAAATAATATCCTTATACCACGTCAACCGCCAGTTTTGCTGCTGCCTGTCCTGTTGCCAGGCAGCAGCCGATAACCCTGGCCGAAGCAATAGCTCCTGAATCCGCGCTGATTGATTTCCCGGCCATGAACAGATTTTCCAAAGCCGAGGATTTCAGGCATCGTTTCGGAATCTCATAATACTGACCTTCGGGCGGGTAATGCACTGAAAAATTTCCGTTTTCCTCCCACTGCTCCACAGGCCAGCATCCTCTGGCAGCAGCATCCGAAAATTTTTGAGCAGACAGCACATCCTGTCGAGCAAGCACATATACCCCCTGTCCACGTATACCCTCCCTGTGCAGAACAGGGCTTGCTCCCGAAAGGGTCGTGCAGTTTTTAAAATCCCGGATATTATGTTTAAAAAAGCGGATCAGCCGTTCCTTGACTTCATTGCCCTTTTGCGCAAGCCGATCTTTGGAAATCTCCGGATTGTTTTTTATCAATAATCCGAGATTTAACTTGACCTGAAGCGTGTTCGGATCAGGTGCAGGCAGAAAACTGACAGAAGCCGCGTGGGGAGGCAAAACCTCCTCTTCCACGGCCCGCTGAATCATCATGTGCCAGCGGGCGCAAACCACCCCGGATATCTGCTCGGCCGCCACATTAAAAAGAGGGAAAACAATGGCCGGCACCTGACGGGTTTCATCGGCAAAAAGCAAACAGGCATCCACTGCGCGGCAGACCTCTGCATCACCGGAAGCGTCTATTACAGCCCCGGTCCGAATCCAGCACCTCCTGGCGTTTAAAATATATGCAATGCTTTTGATCCGGTTGCCTGACACCTCTGCTTCGCAGAATCGGACGGGACATAACACTTCCAGACAAGGCTCGTTTTCCAAAAGCCTTGATGCGGCGGCGGCAAAACTTTCCGGCCTGAAAAGCAGGACATCGGATTTGCCCATACGAACCGGGTGCTGTACACTGTCAAAATCCATCAAATCGCGGATAAAATCCCTGACCACTCCGTCATACAGCATCTCCGACCGGTTTGATCCGGGAGGTATTCTGTACAGGCCGCACAAAGTGGTCATATATCCCTTTACCGGAATACCGCCTACAAACGGCTCCTTTTCCAGCAACACTGTTTTGAGCCCGGCTCTGGAAGCAGCCGCGGCCGCGGCGATTCCCGCTGGGCCGCCCCCTATTACCGCGGCATCGACCGCCTTCATGACCTCCGCCTTCTCATATATGCACCGTAATTTTCAATATCGCGCCAGCAGGGGATTACCCTTGATCTTGCCAAAAACCACTGGATAACCCGGACCGTGATTGAATTCCAGTCCGTGGGCGTGCTCCAGGTGGAATCCCGCCTGGCAAGCCTGTCCAGACGCCTGACAGGCGAGTCGTTTAACAGATGC
>JAIPDT010000050.1 GCA_021737545.1 Desulfobacteraceae bacterium | reverse complement strand
GTTTTTGCCGCTTTGCAGTTTATCGCCATGACTGCAGTGCTCGTTGTGTACCTGATCCTGGCAGGATCAGGTTTTTTCCATACAACCGCCGGCACTGCCATTCTTATTGCATGCTATATCCTGGCCGGAACAGCCTCCTATTTTCTTATATCCAGGAAAGGAGAAAACCCGAAAGCTTCAAAAGGAACTACCGGACTGATGGTAGACAATGTGGAAAGGGTTGATGAAAGCAGCCATGTCTTTGCAAGAAACCGATCTCTTAGGCCTGGATCTGAACAGTACAAACAATTCTACGAAAAGCACTCTGAACTAGAAGAGCCAGACGCCAAACGCCGCAATTCAGGGGGCCCTCTAGGCAGACTCGGCAAAATAGACCAACCCGGAGAAGGGCCCAATTGTGCAGCCACAATAGCATCACGCTCTCTGTGCCAATTGCTCGGCACACCTGAAGCTACACACCCACAAGCATCTGCACTTCTGCAGGACCGCAAAATCGGGCAACTCAGCCCCGAAGAAGCAACCCTGCGTATAAAGGGCTGCGCAAAAAACCTCGGCGCCGATCTTGTCGGCATCGCTGAAATCAATCCTGACTGGATTTATTCTCACAGGGGGGAAATACACAGGGACAACTGGGAAGACTGGGGAAAAGAAATACCTGCTGATCACAGGTACGCAGTAGTTGTGGCTGAAGAAATGAATATTGATATGATAGGGTCTGCCCCACACACGCCGTCGGTTATCGAAAGCATGAAAAACTATGCAAAGGGAGCGTATATCTCAACTCAAATAGCCTCATATATTGCCAACCTGGGATCTGAAGCCACAGCCAATCATCTGATGCATTATACCGCCATTCTTCCTCCACTGGCAGTGGATGCCGGCCTGGGGGAAGTGGGTCGTCTCGGCTATTTAATGACCAGAGAATTCGGGCCTCGTGTCAGGCTTAGCTCAGTAACGACAAACCTTCCGTTGGTCCCTGACAAACCGGTCGACATCGGTGTCGAGGATTTCTGCACTATATGCAAAAAATGCGCTACCTGCTGCCCATCCAACTCCATTCCTACGGATGATACCCCCCGGCCTTTCAACGGCACCCTGCGTTGGAAATTAAATGCAGAGACCTGCTTTGACTACTGGGGCAAAATCGGAACCGATTGTTGCATTTGCATGAGAGTTTGCCCATGGAGCCACGCGCGTACCTTTCCGCACAGGCTCATCCTAGGACTCATTTCGAAAAACAAATATGCCAGACGGCTTTTTAATGTTATGGACGACATATTCTACGGGAAAAAACCGAAATCCAAGACAGCTCCCGGATGGGCGCGGTATCACTGATACAATGATCACTGAACGAAGAAATCGACTTCCAGGGAAATCCTTTTTTTGCGCTCTCACGAAATTGCATTTTGTTGCCCTGACGGCGGTGCGGAAAAGCGGGTTTCCAAGCGGAAATTGAGACTCCTGGAGGCTCCTGGAGCGAGGAAACTCCTTTTTCGTACCGCCGGTCAGCCAAGGGGCTTACGGATTTCCTCTATGCAAAAATACCGCCCTGGCTGGATAAACAGCTTTTTACGAAGACATATAAATTTAATTATTTTGTGATTTGTTATAAAGGATACCCCCGACATAGGTCACTGTATTTTTGCCATTATAGTACTTCATGCCGTGATCCTTCATAAGCCGCATTACGTCAATGCCGCAGGCTTCCAAAGAAACAATGGCATCTTCGGGATTCCGGCATGGTTCTTCATCAACGTAAGCACAAGGATCACACAAATGGCAGGCACCGGCGCCAAGAACAATAAAATCAAAGTGCGGATCAGCGGCTTCCATCTCCTTTTTCACATCCAGCAGCCTATCTTTAAAATCACTCATGCCGGCCTTCATCCCGTTCCAGTCGAAACTGCTTTTTACGTGATATACCCGATAGACAACCAGCAACGTATCAAATAGCCCGAATCTGTCCCTGAAAGCATCAATGGGTTCAACCGCCGGCGGGCAAGTCCAGTTTTTCCCGTAATTTCCGCAAGTGTTCATTTCACATAATTTCCGGACTTCCCTTCTGAAAACAATTTCTTCTGAAGAAATCTCCTTCATATCCGTAAAATAGTGTTGCGCGATTCCTGTTACACTACTCATATTTACCCTTTTTGTTACTTTCGCAGGATATTAACATTTGAAACAATTTCCGGAGTGATTTTGAGGCCATTGGCGGTTACGATGAAAATTTGCTCTTTGCCGAATAAGAGAATATTGAACTTGACAAAAAAAAACGGATTATCGTAATTAAATTAAAGTATAATATTTATCCACAGTATAGCATATAGTACTTCATAACACAGAAACATAACACAGAAAAAGGAAGTAAGCCATGTTGATTGAATTATTAAAAAAACGCAGGAGTATCCGGAAATTCCAGGACCGGCCTGTTGAAAAAGAAAAGATTGATATGTTAGTCGAGGCGGCATTGTGTGCCCCGTCTTCGCGAAATACCCAGCCATGGGAATTTGTTGTAGTGACCGATCCCGAAACCCTTGCCGGCCTGTCAAAAGCAAAACCCAAGGGGGCTTCTTTTATTGAAAATGCCAAGCTTGCCATCGTGGTATGTGCCGACCCGCAAAAAACGGATGTTTGGGTGGAAGATGCCGCTGTTTCCTCGGTCATTATCCAGCTGGCAGCCGCAGATCTGGGCCTGGGCAGTTGCTGGTCTCAAATGCGCCTGCGCAATCACGATGAAGAAAAGAGCGCCGGTGAGTATATATCCGAACTTTTAAACCTGCCTGAAAGGCTGAACGTTGCGACCGTGGTTGCCATCGGCTACCCGGCCGAGGATAAACCTCCGCGCGACATCGATTCATTAAAGCAGGAAAAGATAAGCTATATATAATAGTTTATAATAACTATCATAGCACAAATATACCCTATTCGCCAATATTTGGCGTTGTTGAAAAATATTTTTTATATTAATGAAATAATAGGGGGAGGGAAGTGCTATGTCAAAAATTCTCTGGCAGCCGACCGAGGAACAAATCAAGCAAACCAACATGTATCGTTTTATTCAGTATGTGAACGAACGGTACGGTCTTGAACTTTCGGATTATCAGTCGCTTTACCAGTGGTCGATTGAAAAAATTCCTGATTTCTGGGCTTCTATGTGGGATTTTGCAGATATCATTCATTCCCGGCCCTATGAGCAGGTAGTAGACGACCTCTCCAAGATGCCCGGTGCCAAATGGTTTAGCGGCGCCAGGCTCAATTTTGCGGAAAATTTCTTAAGGTATCGCGATGATCGGTGCGCCATTATTTTTAAGGGAGAAGACCTGCCGGCATCGAGAATGACATATGCACAGCTTTACGATGAAGTAGCCCGCGTTGCTGAGCCCTTGAAATCACTCGGCATACAGCCCGGCGACAGGGTTGTCGGATATATGCCCAATATGCCGCAGACCATTATCGCTATGCTTGCAGCCACCAGCCTTGGAGCTACCTGGTCGTCATGTTCGCCTGACTTCGGGTTCAAAGGGGTAATGGATAGGTTCGGCCAGATTGCGCCCAGGGTTCTTTTTGCCGCGGATGGATATTTTTTCAAAGGCAAACGAATCGATTCCCTGGATCGGGTGGCGGATATAGCAAAAGAGATTCCGTCCATCGAAAAAGTGGTAATTGTTCCATACACCCTGGATACGCCTGATATTTCAAAAATTGATAAAGCGGTGCTCATCGATGAGTTCAAATCCCAGGAGGACGGTCTTTCAATAGAATTCAGGCAACTGCCGCCCGATCACCCGCTTTATATTATGTACTCCTCCGGTACCACGGGGCTTCCCAAGTGCATGGTACACGGAAGTGCGGGTATTTTGATAAACCAGTTAAAAGAGCATATCCTGCATACGGATGTCGGACGGGATGATGTGATTTTTTATTTTACCACATGCGGATGGATGATGTGGAACTGGCTGATTTGCGCCCTGGCAACCGGTGCGACCGTTGTGCTCTATGACGGCAATCCTTTTTATCCGGATGAAAAAATTCTCTGGCGGATGGCCCAGGATGAAAAACTAACCGTTTTCGGCACCAGTGCAGGATACATTTCCGCATTGCGCAATGCCGGGGTGCGGCCGGGGGATAAATTTGATTTAACCCCGCTCAGAGCGCTTCTCTCCACAGGATCTCCGCTTTCCGAGGAAGGCTTTGAGTATGTTTATGAGGCGATAAAAAAAGATCTCCAACTGGCCTCGATTTCCGGCGGCACGGATATAAACGGCTGTTTTTTCCTTGGCAACCCCATGGGGCCGGTTTATTCCGGGGAACTGCAGGTCAGGGGGCTTGGCATGAAGGTGGAGGCCTTCACTGATGAAGGCAAACCTGTATTTAATGAGCAGGGAGAGCTTGTCTGTACAGCACCCATCCCCTCAATGCCTATATATTTCTGGGACGATCCGGACGATCTTAAATATTACCATGCATATTTTGACATATTTCCCGGGGTGTGGCGGCATGGCGATTACATTGAAATCAACGACCACGGTGGTGTCAAGATATATGGCCGATCAGATACCACGCTGAATCCGGGAGGAGTCAGAATCGGCACCGCGGAAATTTACCGCCAGCTGGAAGGATTGTATGAGATCGAGGACAGCATTGTATTGGGACAGGAATGGAAAAACGATGTCCGGATAATTCTTTTTGTAAAAATGGCCAAAGGCTATGAACTCACTGATGAGTTCAGAAAAAAGATTAAAAGCCTGATCCGAAAAGAGGCATCCCCCAGGCATGTGCCGGCAAAAATTATTGAAGTGCCGGATATTCCCTACACATTGAATATGAAAAAAGTGGAATCCGCGGTAAGGAAGGTAATAAAAAATCAGGAAGTACGTAACAGGGATGCATTAAAAAACCCGGAAGCACTGGACTATTATGCAAACCTCCCTGAATTGCAATCAGACTAAACTTATGGGCATCACGAAATAATTTTTGATCACGAGAGGGGTTTTCTTATTTGCCTGTAAACGGGTAAGGTGTTATGATTTTTCAGAATTTTCAGAGTGGGAAAGTGCCTTTAAACGGATATCTTCCTTAGACCAATGCAGATGTTCTTCAAGGGCTTTTTCTATTCCTTTTACATTTTTGTTTTTCAGATTGTTGAAAATCTGGATGTGACCTTCCAGGGCTTTTTTAATCGTGGGCTTGGACCTTACAATACTTTCCGTACGGTAACGCAGCATAAGCCGCCTTAAATGCTGGCATAGCTCATAGAGGTGTCTGCTGCCGGATGCCTGAACCAATATTCCGTGAAATTCTTCGTCGTAATTGAGAAAAAGATGATGCGTCCCATTATTCACAACCTGTTCTGTGTCCTTAATATTTTTTTCAAGAGCACGAATATTCTTTACATCAATATTCCGGATTGCCCACTTGCAGGCAAGTGATTCGTTAATCCATCTAATTTCAAATATTTCCTCCAGCTCTTTCCACCTAAGTTTCTTGACGCGATAGCCGACTCTTGGGATGGCTTCAATAAAACCGTCTTTTTCGAGCAGGTGCAATGCTTCGCGCACGGGAGTCCTTGAGCTGCCAATCTCCTTGGCAATTTGTGACTCCACGAGCCTGCTGCTTGACTCAATGGTATGGTTCAAAATTTGTTCGCGCAGATAAGTATAAACCTGTTTTCGTATTGGTTCGGGCTGATTAATAACCAATCCCTTACTTTTTTTAACCATCATACATCTCTTTATTTAAATTTTCCGGATACAAGCCCAACAAAACAAAAAAGAATTCACTATTTTCCCTTTTAAGCAAAATCAACTATTATACCCTACTAAAATATATTTTCCAAGAACAATTTATTGATGGCAAACATCTCTTTTATATATGCATCTGTCAATGCAAATCCAGGTGCTGGTTACATGCAGGTTTGCCGGCATTTCTTCATATTTCATGCCTCCTGGTTCATGAGTAAATTAAATTTGGTAAAAAGGTTGCAATAGATGGGAAAAAAATCAAAAAGGCCTCAAAGATCATCAAAGCCAACAGAAAAGGCAATATTCCCTTAAAGATGGTTTCAAGGGCCAGATCCCTGCTAATTCCTTTGATCACAAACACATTAACGCCCACGGGAGGCGTTATGACGCCCATTTCGCCGGTTAAAACAATTAAAACCCCGAACCAGATCGGATCAAAACCCAGTTCCTGGACCACAGGGAAAAAAATTGGTATGGTCACCACAATAAGGGCCATGGAATCCATAAAAAAGCCGCCGAAAAAATAGACAAGGATAATAAGCACCAGGATTGCAAGGGGTGGCAACGGGAGATTGCCCACCCACATGGCCAATTTGAATGGAATCATGCTTACAGCCATGAAATGACCGAACACTGTGGCTCCGCAAATTATAAATACAACCATGCAACTGGTTCGCAAAGCATCCAGGCCGGAGTAGTAAAAAGATCCCAAGGTAAGCTCTCTTTGGGCTATCCCAATCAGCAAAGCCCCGCCTGCACCAATCGCACCGGCTTGTGTCGGACTAAACCAACCTAAAAACAAACCTCCGATGGTCAAAAGAAAAAGTAAGAAGGCTGGTAGAACTCCTGTAAGAACCCTCAATTTCTCCCCCCAGGAGGTCGGGGGGCAGGCGGGACCAAGAGCCGGGTTGCGCAAGCAAAGAATAGCCACGGTAGCGACAAACAAAAGTGTTAGAATCACCCCGGGCACAAGACCCGCCATAAATAATTCCCCGATTGATTGTTCGGTCAAAATTCCGTATACAATCAAAACAGTACTCGGGGGAATTAAAATACCCAGTGTTCCCGCAGAGGCTACGGTTCCTGCAGACAAGGCATCATCATAGCCGTATTTGCGCATTTCCGGGAGAGCGATACGCCCCATGGTAGCGGCCGTAGCTGCAGAGGAACCGCAGATGGCGGCAAATCCAGAGCAGGCAATCACGGTGGCAATGGTTAAGCCCCCGCGGAACTGCCCGGCCCAGGTATATGCTGTTAAGTAAAGTTTTCGGCTGATACCGGATGCAAAAGCGAAAGATCCCATGAGAATAAACATCGGGATAACCGAAAGAGGATAGGACGAAAAAGAATCGTAAATATCCTGGGAGAGAATATTTAAAGCAGGGCCGATTCCGCTTAGATATGCAAACCCGACAAACCCGGTAAGAGTCATGGCAAAGGCAACGGGCATTCGCAGGAGAAACAACAATATCATGCCACAGATTCCGATAATTCCGACATCAACAGGACTCATTTTTTCACCATCAGGGAAATTG
The DNA here is from genome assembly GCA_021737545.1 of Desulfobacteraceae bacterium. Lineage (GTDB taxonomy): Bacteria > Desulfobacterota > Desulfobacteria > Desulfobacterales > Desulfosalsimonadaceae > Desulfosalsimonas. The sequence continues at coordinate 7,473 of JAIPDT010000050.1, read as the reverse complement.
ATTTGATCAGTTCAAACAGATACACTATGCAGACCGGAATAAAGGCCACAGCCGCAGCATACACAAACGGATAAAGAGGAATCCGGGCTGTGGGTGTCACTTCATTCATTTCCCACAAATATCCGGCGTGCAGGAATAGACGATATACAATCACGATGAAAAGAAACAGGCCCAACAAGTTAATAATTACGGCAATACCCTGTTCAATTCTTTTAGGCAGTATCATCACAAAAAATTCCACCGCAACGTGTCTTCCCTGAATAAGTGCACCCGCCACTGCAAAAGAGATGGCTGTTAGCTGGGAGATCACAACTATGTCAAGCGCTCCCAGGACCGGGTTACGAAAGACTTTGGCGCCTATTACATTAACACAGGTAATCGACATCATTACAATGAGTCCGGCAAGACCGACCCATTCCAGGACCCTGATCACGTTATTGTTGAGCTTTTCAAGATTTTCTATTGCTGGCATAAAAGCTCCCGCGCGCATTTCTGCACAAAAAATTCAGACTGATACCCCGCCCCCCGTAAGTCTTAAATCCCTGGGAAAAGGGGGCGGGGCAAAAACAGTCTTTTGTTTTAGCCTGTTACCTTAATTCCGGAGGACCGGTCGCAGATGGAATCCTCAGGGCCTTTTGCTTTTCGGTTAGATAATCAGACCGCTCCCGAAGCCAGTTGAGCCGCTCCCTGATTTTTTCTTCAGAGTAACCATCTGAAACCATTTCTTCTACATAGTTGTCTATAGCCGGTTGTACGGCTTCACGCCATTTTTTCTTTTGCTCATCGCTTAAGTTCGAGTATTCAATACCTTGCTTTTCTCCGAATTCCCTGCCCTTAAAATCCTCGGCATTCCACATCAAAGCAAATCTTTCCCGATACTCCCCGGAGAGCTTGTCCAGAATCTCTTTTAGATCGGGCGGGAGGCCCTCATACTTCTTTTTGTTCATGGCCACGTAAAAAGGATAGACAGAGCCGACAATCCAGGTGTCCAAGACGTAATCTACAACTTCTCCAAAACGGAAATTCTTGATAGACTCCCCTCCTACGAAAGCCCCGTCAATAACATCCTTTGCCAGGGCATCATAGGTTTCCATCATCGGAGTAGGTGCAGGATTTCCGCCCAGCGCGCTTATAACCTCGCCCATACGACCCGGGGCCCTGATGGTCATGCCTTTTAAATCCTCCAGGGTGTGAACAGGCTTCTTTGTAATAAGCTGACTGGGGCCGTTGCCGTGCATCCACAGAATCTTGACCTTATTCCATTCCTTTGGCTGAAATTCATTTATAAAATCGTTCATAATCTGGTTTGCAACCCAGGCGGAGGGATAACCAATGGGCATTTCAGCGGCCTCTGTTACGGGGAAACGCCCGGGAGTATATTCAATGTGGGAAAAGCCGATATCTGCAATGCCGGTTTCAAGTCCTTTAATTATTGAGGGTGCTTTTAAAAGTGAGCCGCCAGCGTAATACTGAGTTTCTATACGACCGTCTGAGCGCTTTTCCAGTTCCTCACAAAATTCTTCCATGATCTTGGATTGAGATGAGGGAGGGGGGAAGAAGTTTGCAACCTTGAGAGTAACTTCTGCTGCGGATGATACTCCGCTTGCAATGCAGAAAGTCAGCAGAAAAACGAATATGAACGGAAACAGCCATAATGTTCTAAATTTCATCTTTGGCCTCCTATTTTTTTAAAATTTATTGTTGCATTTATGCCAATTTCCCCTGATTTAAATTTCTTATCTACCTCCTTTCTTTTTTAGCACATGAATGTACTCTTCATAGTCCAACCGTAAAAATTTTGTTCAAATAACAAACAAAATTTTTACGGTCAGAAAAAACAAAGTCAGGCAGCATTCTGCGTACCTTCACACAGGGCCTTTAATATATTAAACCGCTTGTTGACCATGGACTGCAGGGTTTCTTTTTCCTCTTTGCTCATGTGCTTGAACTTGCCCACCAAGCCGGTCAACTCCTCGACCGGCTTGGGCTTGGACACATTGTGGGTTATACGGTAATGGCCGTCTTCAGATTCCCACAAAGGAAAATAATTGGTGCGCACCGCGGCACGGCAAACCTGGATCGAAGAATCCGTGGGGATACGCCAGCCGTCAACGCAGGGACAGAATACGTGCAGATACACAAAACCCTCCCTGGATTTCTCCTTGGCTTTTTGAAGCTTTTTGGCGTAATCTTCCAGATGGCTCAAGGTGGCAGTAGCTACATAAGGAATGTCATGCATGGACATCAGCATCGGCAGATCCTTTTTGGCCGTATCCTTGCCGTGCCCGGCAGATCCCACCGGCGTCGTACTCGTGGCGGCCCCGAACGGCGTTCCGCTGCTCCGCTGAACCCCGGTATTCATGTAGCCCTCGTTATCATAGCAAAGATAAATCATCTTCTCGTTTCGCTCCGCAGCCCCGCTCATGGTCTGAAAACCAATGTCCTGGGCGCATCCGTCACCGGTAAAACACATTACATTGGCATCAATACCGGCCTTTCGATAATAGCGCGACAAACCCGTGGCGCTCGATGCCACCCCGGTCATGGTACAGGCGTAATGGCCCAGCTTGTGCCAGGCGGCCGTGTTCTGACCGTTTAAAACAGGCGCGGAACACGACGGTGTGCCCACAAGCACAGTATTTTTACCCATAATGCGGCCCACAAAACGCGCGTTTAGCTCCAGCGCGCACCCTGCGCACCAGGCAACACCGCCTGAAAACAGATCTTCTTCCTCGAAATAATCAAAAACTCTCGGCATTTTCTTCTTTTTTTCAGCCATTTCAAAACCTCACGCTTTCTGTTTATGGCAACCAGGTGGTCTCCTGGTAGTCTTTTCCTTGTGATGCATCATAGATCGCATCAATCATTGTATCTATGTGCTCCTTGGTGATATCCATGTTGGCAAGCCCGTCTATAAAACTTAACATGGGCACTATACCGATTTGAGAAGCAAGCGCTTTTGTCTCCATAAAAATCGGGCCGCAGTTCCAGCCGAATCCAATGCTGCGGTCCAGAACACCGATGGCCTTTTTCCCCTTTAAGGCCTCGCTTAACTGCTGGACGGGAAACGGCCGAAACAGCCGCAGCTTGACCAGGCCCACCTTCAGACCCGCCTCGCGCCTGGCGTCCACCACGGTACGTGCGGTTCCTGTCACGCTACCCGAGGTCACCAGAACGATATCCGCATCCTCGGCCCTGTAAGTCTCGACCTGTCCGCCGTAGCTTCTGCCGAAGCTCTCGGCAAAAGAAGCGTCTATATCATCAACCTTGGCCTTGACACGTTCCATGGCATCCATATGTCGCCTGCGAAGCTCCACATAGCCCATGCCCATACCGTGACTGCCGCAGCCGATCGACTGACCGGGGATAAGCCTCGGCCGCTGAGGCTGGCTCTTTAACACCTCCAAATATTTGTCAACATCCTCAATCGCAGGAATCTCGACTGATTCGGCCAGATAGGAAAGATAGTAGCCGTCATAGTTTATCATTACAGGAAGCTGGATATCATGGTCTTCTGCCAGACGAAAGCCCTGAATGACCGTATCCAAAATCTCCTGGCAACTCTCGGCTATCAACTGCACCCAACCCGTATCCCGCGTGGATATCATGTCCTGCTGACCCGAGCAGACAGCATGTATGCCGGGAGGCTCACGGTTGACGTTTACCATTACCACCGGCGCACGGTAGCCGGCAGTATTAAAAAGGGCATCGTACATATAGACCAGCCCGTAAGAAGAGGTCGCGGTAAATGTGCGCCCCCCCGCCATGCTGGCTCCGCATACCACGTTCTGAGCCGAATTCTCACCTTCCACGGGTACGTACTCGCAGTCTAAAACACCGTTGGCATGAAACCGGGCTAGCTGCTCAACCACCTCGCTTTGCGGCGTTATCGGGTAAGCCGCTACAACATCGGGACGACAAAGCATCGCTGCGTAAGCCGCTGCGGCATTGCCGGTAATTACTTTGCTCTGTTTATCCAATTGCACTGTCATCGGCAAATTCTCCTTCAGGAATCATTTTGATGGCCTGTTTGGGACACTCCTTGACGCAAACTCCGCATCCCTTGCAATAAGCCAGATCGGCCTTGAAATACTCTCCGTCCGCCAACATGCACTGCGGCGGACAATACAATACGCAAAAACCGCATCCGTTGCACCTGTCCTGGTCCACCACCGGACGCTCCGTGCGCCAGTCACCGGTGTCCAAACAAAGCAGATGCTCGCTGGCGTCAGACCAGGACGCCTCGGTTTCAAAAATGTGCTTCTCGTTTTCCTTTATGAACCCCATGTCTGCACCTCCGCTTCCTGATAACCTCTGGTGGCGCTGCGGATGTTCTTCTCAAGCACCTCGCCGCCCAGATATTCACTTAAACAATTCTTAACAGCATCAAGCGAAAACCAGCCGGTAGTCGCGGCCATGGCTCCTATCAGGCAGGTATTGGGTATGTCCCTGCCTATCTCGTCCAATGCTATGCCCGTGGCGTCAACTACACCCGATTTTTCAAGGTTCTCGCTCGGTGCTTTTTCCAATGGTCTGCTGCTGTTTAAAATCAACACGCCCCCGGCCTTGAACCCGTCAAACACACCCTTTAAATTAAGCAGGCTCGGATCAATTATCATCAGGCAGTCAGGAGTGTAAATCTGGGTCTTCTCGTGTATCGGTTTGTCATCAAGACGCGTAAAAGCAACCACAGGCATTCCGCGGCGCTCAAATCCGTACATCGGAAAGCTTGCTACGTACATACCCTCCTCGGCACCGGCGGAAGCCACCATCTTGGCCGCCGTCACCGCACCCTGACCGCCGCGTCCATGAAACCTTATCTCCTTCATCGTCATTTATGGACTCCTTTTGAATTGTTGAAGAATTTCTGCATGAAACTTTATTAAAGCTTGCTTGCTTATTTCTGCTTATTACCTATGATGGTTTCGTAAAAAGTCGATTCTATCACCTATAACGTATTATAATTTTTTTTCCGCTCTGAGTTTGGCTTCGATATCTTTGCGCAGTTCCTTTTTGTTTAACTTCTGAGCCGCGGTATAAGGCATATTATCTACAAACTCGACCCGCTCCGGAAACTGAAGGACAGAGGCCTTTTGCTCCTTTAAAAAGGATATTATGTCATCAAATGTCAGCCTTGTGCCACGTTTGGGCTCTACATAGGCACAGACCCTTTCTCCCATCATGGGATCAGGCATTGCAATGACTGCTACTACTGCGACATCCGGGTGCAGGCTTATCAATCTCTCAATATCCGTTGCACTGATACTTTCACCGCCGCGGTTAATCATTTCCTTGACACGGCCTGTAAGAGAAATATAGCCTTTTTCGTCGATTTTTGCCAAATCCCCGGTCTTAAAAAAGCCATGAGTATCAAATGCATTTTCATTTTCTTCAGGATTATTATAGTAGCCCGAGAAAAGCGAAGGGCCTTTAACCCGCAGTTCGCCCTGCTGCCCGGCGGCAAGAGGATTGTCTTCAACATCAAAGACCTTGTAGGTATCATAAGGGCAGGTAGGCCGGCCTACGGTATTGCATATCGTTTCGTAATCATCGACTGCCCGTGTGATACACGTCATGCCTTCGGTAGCCCCGTATCCGTTGTGAAACCTCATATCCAGCTTTTCTATTACCTGCTTAACCAGATCCGGGTGGCTGGCTCCTCCGCCGCTATGCATTTTTTTCAATGAACTAAGATCATGTTTATCAAGATCCTCATATTGAACTATTCTTTTTGCAAGTGTGGGCACCAATATTATGGATGTCACCCCTTCCTTCTCAATTGTCTCGCATATCACGCTGTTTTCAGTGGAATCCAGGAAAACCAGCTTCCCAAGGGTAATAATGCTGCCTATAAACCCTTTGGTAAATGACAAGTCATGAGTTACGGGGCCGACTATTAGATTGATATCCTCACAATGCTGGTCCCAGGACAAAGAACAGTATTCAACTGTGCACTCCAGACTGTTGTGAGTACGAGGCACGATTTTGGGATCACCGGTGGACCCGCCTGTGGGCCCCATGTGGGCGACCTGCATGGGGTCGGGACTGCGCTTGCGCAATTCTTCCAAGTTCGCGGGGGTTAAATCATTTTCTTCTATCAACTTCTCCAGGCTCGAAAAGCCAGAGTCTTCAACAGTGCCACGCACTGTAATAACATTTTTTATCTCAACAGAGCCGTTTATCACATCTTCAATTATCGGAACAAAATCAACCTTTTGTGTGGATTTTGGTACAAACCATGCCTTTGCACCTGTCAGGCGGGCCAGACGATCAATTTCAAACTGCCGATACCTTTCGATTAGAAGAACAGGGATGGCCCCGATTTTCTGACAGGCAAAATAGGAAAGAACAAACTCGTTCCAGTTCGGGAGCTGGATTAAAACCCGATCCAGCGGTTCAATTCCGAGCCTGATCAGCCCCACGGCGAGTCTATCTGCCTTTTCACGGGCATCAGCGAAAGTGTAACGGGAAACACTATCAACAAAAGCCTCCCTATCAGGATGAATATCTGCAGCCCTGTCAAACAAATTCCCAAGGGTCATTCCCCGCCACCATCCTTTTTGAAGATATGTATCGCTATCTTCTTTTCTATAAGGAGGTGTGCCTTCCAGCAGCTCCGCCATGATCATTTCCTTCCAAGGGATGATTGATAAGTTTTACGAAATCATCAAATTTTAAGGCCGGTCATGGCGCCGTCTTTGACAGCATCAACGATCAGGCCCGGCTCCTTGCAGCTTCCAATCACATAGGTTTCAGGGACCAGCCCGTTGAATGCATCTATTGATTTTCTGTCAGCCTCCCAATCCTGGGTGTCTGCAATGTGTCTGCCTCTCAGAATATAAACCCGATGATCCTTTAGCTGTATTTGAAGCCCTTCTTTTATAATTTTCTGATATTTAACCCCCGACCATATGGGCACATGATTCTGCTTAAACCAGGGCCAGAGGTTGTCCAGATCATCGATCGTCATTTGATCGCCAAGTTCCTCTTTAGGTCCGTCGTGAGCAATGGCAACCCTGCGCCTGCGTTTGACCAAAAACTCGGCCAGCTCGCATCCATGCAGAATTCCTCCCATTACCACCACACTCTTGCCCACGGGCATCCAGAGCTTGGATAGCTTTTGAAGCTGGGCAGAAGAAAAAAACCTCAGGAAAAACTTCAGCATATTGTGCAGCTTCTCGGTTTCCAGCAGCTTGGAACTGTCGGCTCCTTCAAGATCAGTTCGGGAATGCGCAGCTCCTGTGGCGATCACAAGGGCATCAGGTTTTTCACGCTGTATAAGCTCCCGGGTAACTTCGGTTTTCTTGTGGACCTTAACCCCTTCCTTTCTGAGCTGTGTTATCAGGTATCTGGCATACTGATTCAATGCAAAGGTTTCCAGGTCCTTGACAATAGCAGCCACCGGGATTAAGCCGCCCAGAAAGGGCCCTTTTTCATAAAGATCAACTTCATGCCCTCTTCTGGCTGCAAGCC